>RFNS01000256.1 GCA_009927055.1 Alphaproteobacteria bacterium
ACGCCGATACCTTGCGTCTGATCAACCCGCCCAAACAGAAGTAGCGCCAGCAGCATGGTTAAAATAAAAATCAACCCAAAGGTCAGCAAAAGCTGGGCCTGCTGCGCACGCCTGATTTTCAGCGCCAGTGTTTCTTCTTTGCTCAGCGTGGCGGCATGGGTCATTGCCGCTCTCCCCTAGTTGGCTTTTTGCTGATACAGATTCAGGCCACGCAGCAAATCAACCGCGCGCGCGAGTTGATAATCAAACTCCTTCTCTGGCTTGCTGGCGTCTTTGTCGTCTTTGGGGGTTGCTTCTGGCTTCACCGGCTGAGGCGGAGCGGCTTTGGGTTTCGCATCCTCCTTGCTCTTTCCGTCCTGAGATTTATTGGGGTTGGGCAAGGCGCCTTTCAAATCGGCCTCACGAATTCCCATGCCTTGGGCAATTTCTTCCAAACGTGCGGGCTGAACCTCAATATCTGGCACAATGCCTTCGGCCTGAATTGAGCGACCATTGGGCGTGTAATAGCGCGCAGTGGTCAGGCGCATGGCCCCACCCGATCCGCCAAGCGGAATGATGGTTTGCACCGATCCTTTGCCAAAACTTTTGGTGCCCAGCACAATGCCGCGCTTATGATCTTGCAGCGCACCCGCCACAATTTCTGATGCCGAGGCCGAACCGCCGTTGATCAGCACCACAATGGGCTTGCCTTCGGCCAAATCGCTGCTGCGCGAGGTGAAGTTCTGGTTGTCGTCGGCCTGGCGTCCGCGCGTTTCAACCACCGTGGTGCCAAGGGGCAGGAACGACCCCGCCACCGACACCGCCTGATCAAGCAAGCCACCCGGATTATTTCGTAGATCGATCACATAACCAATCAGCTTTTTCTTTTCATCCTTGTTTAATTCGGCAATTGCGTTTTCCAACCCCTGCTGCGTTTGCTCGTTAAAGGTGGTGATGCGGATATACCCCACATCATTCCCCTCAATTTTACTGCGCACCGATTGAATGCGGATGACCGCGCGCGTCAGAGTCACCTCAAACGGCTGCCCCGAGATACCACCGCGGCGAATGGTCAGTGTCACATCGGTGCCTGGTTTGCCGCGCATCAAATCGACCGCGTCGTTCAACGTTAAATCGGCCACGGGTTTGTTATCGATATGGGTGATCAGATCAAGCGGTTGAATGCCCGCGCGCGCGGCGGGTGTATCATCAATCGGCGAGACAACCTTGACCAGATTATTTTCCATGGTCACTTCAATGCCAAGTCCGCCAAATTCGCCGCGTGTTTGCGTCTGCATATCGCCAAACGCTTTTTTATTCAGATAGGCCGAGTGCGGATCAAGGTTGGTCAGCATGCCGTTGATGGCGCTTTCAATCAGCTTCTCGTCGGTTACGCTGTCCACATAATCGACCCGCACGCGTTCAATCACATCGGCAAACAAGCTCAGTTGCTTAAACGTATCATTCTCGGCCGCGTTTGCCTCAGGCGGTGGGGTTGTCACTTCCTGCTGCTGCGCGAAGGCAGGGATGGACAAAAGAGCAAGAGCAAGCAGAGCGTGGCGCAAAAAGAGCATGGGAACCTTTGGGTGTGAATCGCCGTAGGATGAGATATCTTCCATTAAGCCATGGTGAATTTTTTTTGCAATCGCTTAAAGAACAGGCAGCGGCGGAATGGTTTTGCCGCTTTGACGACGCTCGACATAAAATTTGGCGGTATTGGGTCCATCCAGCGCTGGCACAAACCCCAGCCTTTCGCCCTGTGCGATGGACTGCCCCACTAAAAGATCAGTCTGACCAAGGCCCGCCAGCAACAAATGCTGCCCGTTCATCAGGTTAAGAATCAAGGCTAAACCATAACCTTTAATCTCGCCCACATAGGCTACTTTTCCGGCCATGGGGGCCACCACCACCCTGCCTGGCCGCACATTCAACCACACGCCTTCCAGTGTCTGGCCCATGCGATCGATCGAGCCAAAGGCCTGCGCCACGTTACCAACCACAGGCCAGCCAGCGGGAGGCGCGGCATAGAGTTCAGCCAGGGCCGCTTCCTGCGCGGCGCGGCGTTTTTCTTCGGCGGCATAGTCATCGCGCCATTTTTCAATATTCAGCCACAGCGCCGCTTGCGCCGCAGGCTGGGGGCTTTGCCACAAGGCACCGAGCAGATGGTGATAATCTCTCTCCACCCATTCCTCGGCCACCGCAACGCCACACGCCAGCCACACCGCCAAAAAGGTGCGCCCAAAAACCTTCATGCCGTTTCCTGCAGCAAACTTTTTCCTGTCATGACGGCGGGCTGGGCGATTTTCATGAGCGCCAAAATGGTAGGGGCCACATCGGCCAGCACGCCTTCGCGCAGGCTTTTAACATCTGCCGGGCCATTAAACAAAAAGGCCGGCACTTTGTTGAGTGTATGCGCCGTGTGCGGGCCGCCCGTTGCCGGGTCAACCATCATTTCACAGTTGCCATGATCAGCCGTGACAAAGGCCGTGCCGCCCACTGTGCTTAGGGCCTCCAGCATGCGGCCCAACCCGGCATCAACCGCCTCGCACGCCTTGATGGCGGCTGGCAAACTGCCGGTGTGGCCCACCATATCGGGGTTGGCGAAGTTGATCATGATAAAATCATACTGTTGGCTTTCAATCGCCACCACCACTTTTTGCGTCACCTCGGCTGCCGACATCTCTGGCTGCAAATCATACGTAGCCACCTTGGGTGATGGCACCATCACCCGATCTTCGCCCGCAAAAACCGTTTCCTCGCCGCCGTTAAAAAAGAACGTGACGTGCGGATATTTTTCTGTTTCGGCCAGACGCAGCTGTTTTTTTCCGGCATGGGCCACCACTTCGCCCAAACTTTGGGTGATGCGCTTTGGCGGAAAAAGTGTTTTAAGGAACTGTTTCAGGTGGTCGCTGTAATCATACATGCCCACGGCATCGGCGAACTGAATAACTTTTTTTCTCTCAAAACCGTCAAACTGCGGATCAAGCAACGCCGCCAATATTTCGCGCACGCGGTCGCTGCGGAAATTGGCGCACACAATCGCATCGCCATCCTTCATGCCTTCATATTCGCTCAGTACCAGGGGTTTGATAAATTCATCGGTCACATTGTGGGCATAACTTTCTTCCATCGCGCGCTGCCAATCATGCGTACGCTGACCCGCGCCATCGACCATCACATCATAGGCCAGCGCCACGCGCTCCCACCGCTGATCACGATCCATGGCATAATAACGGCCACAAAGTGTGCCCAGCGTTGCGCTTAACTCGTCAATTTTTTTCTTAAAATTGCCCAGTGTTTCCATCGCCTGCCTTGGCGGCACATCGCGACCATCCAGCCAGGCATGCACAACAACCTTCACGCCAAGATGATGCAAAATTTTTGCAATCCCTATGATGTGATCTTCGTGCGAATGCACACCACCTGGCGATGCCAACCCCAAAAGATGCGCCACACCCCCCGTTTTTTGCAGCGTGACCGCCAGCCCCCGCAAGACATCATGCTGGGCCAGGGCGCCCGTTTTCAGGGCATCATCAATGCGCGGCAAATCTTGCAGCACAATGCGCCCGGCGCCAAGGTTCATGTGCCCCACTTCTGAATTGCCAATTTGCCCTTTGGGCAGGCCTACCTGCTCCTCGCATGCCCATAAAAACCCACGCGGACACGTGGCCCAACCCCGATCGAAATGAGGGGTGTGGGCCAGGGCAGGCGCATTATTCTCGCGCTCATCGCGCCAGCCCCAGCCATCGAGAATGCATAAAACAACAGGTTTTTTCATCATTCTATGTAAGCAGAATCCGGCGGCGTATCAACCCATCCTGCGGCTCTACTTATGATACGGATGCCCCAGCGCAATGCATTGCGCCCTGTAAATCTGCTCGATCAGCATAATACGACACAGCCTGTGCGGCCACGTGGCCTGCCCAAAGGCGATCAGCGCGCTGGCTTTTTTCTTGATCGCCGCATCAAGCCCATGCGAGCCACCCACCACAAAACACACGTTTTGCTGCTGCCAGGCCGATAATTTTTCGGCAAAAATATCGCTGCTCACCTCTTTGCCAGAACGATCAAGCGCCACGATAAAACTTTTCTGAGGAATGTTGTCAGCCAGCCATTTATTTTCCCAGATGTTCTGCTCTTTCTCGCTTAAACCGTTGGGAGATTCAGCGTCCAGCAATACGGGCGCAGGTTTGATGCGCTTGGCATAATCATCATAAATTGTTTTCCATTCGCCACGCAGCTTGCCAATGGCCACAAGGGTTGTTTTGCCTGCCACGCTTATTTGCGCGATTTTGTTTCGGCGTAAATCTGATCGAGGTTGTAAAACTCCCTCACCTCGGGGCGGAACAAATGCACAATCACATCGCCCGCATCGACCAGAACCCAGTTTCCTTCGGCGACGCCTTCAATCTTCACCTGCTTGCTGCCGACCGATGGCAACATTTTGTGCATCTCGGCCGCTATGGCCTGCAGCTGACGCGGGTTGCCCGACGCAATGACCATATAATCATAAAGGGCTGAGCGTTGGCGCAAATCAACCTTCACCAGGTCATCGGCCTGTTTATCATCCAATATCTTTAACACTGCCGCATAAATTTTTTCTGGCACGCCGGCAGCTTTGGGCAATTTGGCCCGCGCGACTGGCTTATTTTTCTTTTTCGCAATAACTGGCCTGATCAGTTTTTTAGAGGCCTTCGGGGCTGCCACTTTTTTGGTTTTATCGGCTTTCTTGCCGACCTTTTTGGGTGCGGCTTTTTTCTTCGAAACGGCTTTTTTTACCACGCTTGCTTGCTCCCTTCACGCACTTCGGTTGAGGACAAATCAATCTCGACATTATCAGCCAAAGTCCATGCGGGCAAATAGCCGGTAAAAAGCTTTTCAGGCTCGGTGGGCAGCACCTCGGCCCCGCAGAACAGCTGATAGGCGGGACTTTGCCTGATCATGCCGGTGTATGGCGGCCGGCGGAACACGGCCATGGGCACCTGCCTGAAAATTTCCTCCCACTCCTTCCAATAATGAAAATGCACCATGTTATCGGCGCCCATCAGCCACAGCCACTGGATTTTGGGATAATTTTTCCGCAAATGGCGCAAAAGATCGATGCTGTAAATCAGGCCCAGCCTGGCTTCCATATCGGTGGCCACCAGCCCTTGCACATTCTGGGCAGCGGTCAAGGCGTTCTGATACCGCTCGGCATAGGGTTTCAACTGCCCCGGCAGTTTAAGCGGATTTTGGGGGCTGACCAGCCACCAGATCGCATCCAACCCAAACTTTTGCATGGCGTAATCGCTCATGGCCCTGTGCGCCTTGTGGGCGGGGTTGAACGATCCGCCCAAAAGCCCAATGCGGGCGTGGGTCTCGGCCGAGATATTTTGAGGATCAAGATGAGACTTCATTAACTTTTCTTCCGCTAACACTATATCATTGGTATGACGCGGCCTCAAACACCCCACGCCCCCTCTGATGCGCCCCAAACAGGCGTGACGGTTAAAACCCGTCTCAAAACGCAGCGCCCCGCCATGTACAAGGTGCTGCTGCTGAATGATGATTTTACCCCCATGGAATTTGTGGTGGATATTTTGATGGGCATTTTTGGCAAATCAGAACCTGAGGCGACCGATGTGATGCTGCACGTTCACCGCAAGGGTGTTGGCCTGTGCGGCGTTTTTTCTTTTGAAGTGGCCGAGACGAAAATGACCCAAGTGTTGCAAGCTGCCAAGGTGGCCCAGCATCCCCTGAAATGTGTGATGGAGAAGGAGTAGCCATGCTAAGCAAAACCCTGGAACAAACATTGCAGCGCACGTTGCAATATGCGCGTGATCGTCAGCACGAATATGCCACGCTGGAGCATTTGCTGCTGGCCATGTGCGATGATACCGATGTGGCGCCTATTTTGTCATCGTGCGGGGTTGATTTGCAAAAATTGCGCGATGATTTGGTCAGCCATCTCAACCACGAATTGATGGATTTGATCAACCCCGACGCCAAAGATGCGCGCCCCACCAACGCCTTGCAGCGTGTTATTCAACGTGCGGCTATTCATGTGCAATCTAGTGGCCGGCCCCAAGAAGTGACAGGCGCGCATGTGTTGGTGGCCTTGTTCAGCGAGCGCGAAAGCTATGCCGTTTATTTTTTACAGGCGCAAGAACTCTCGCGCTATGATGTGGTCAATTTTATCAGCCACGGCGTGGGCCGCGCGGCAAATGGCAATGATACCCCGCCCCCCACAGGCACCGATGCCGACACCGACAAGGTGAGCAAAAAAGGCATGGAAGCGCTGAACAGCTATTGCATCAACCTGAATGATAAGGCGCTGCTGGGGAAAATTGACCCCCTGATTGGGCGCGAGAATGAAGTTCAGCGCACCATTCAAATTCTCTGCCGCCGGCAAAAAAATAATCCGCTTATGGTGGGCGATCCGGGCGTTGGCAAAACCGCCATCGCCGAAGGTTTGGCGCGCAAAATTGTGCTGGGCGAGGTACCCGATGTGCTGATGGGTTCTGTCATCTATGCCCTCGATATGGGTGCGCTGATGGCGGGCACGCGATATAGGGGCGATTTTGAAGAACGGCTGAAAAATATCATCAACGCCATTCAAAATATTGAGAAAAGCATTTTGTTTATCGATGAAATCCATACCATCATTGGCGCTGGCGCTACCTCAGGCGGCGCACTCGATGCCAGTAACATTTTGAAGCCCGCGCTGGCCGCCGGCACGCTGCGCTGCATTGGCAGCACCACTTACAAAGAATATCGCAACCATTTTGAAAAAGATCGCGCGCTGGTGCGCCGCTTCCAAAAAATTGATGTGGCTGAACCCAGCGCCGACGACGCCACAAAAATTCTGCTGGGTCTGAAAAGCATTTATGAAGAACATCATGGCATTAAATTTACGGGCGATGCCATTCGCGCGGCGGTTGATTTATCGGCGCGTTATATTGGCGATCGCAAACTGCCCGATAAAGCGATTGATGTGCTGGATGAAGCGGGTGCCGCGCAAAAACTTCTGCCCGAGGCGCGTCGCAAAAAAACGCTGGGCGTGCGCGATATTGAAAACATCGTAGCCAAAATTGCGCGCATTCCGCCCAAGGCCATCAGCCAGGATGATAAAGAGATGCTGCGGCATCTTGCCACCAATCTTAAGCGCATGGTTTATGGCCAGGAAGAAGCGATTGATGCGCTGACAGACTCCATCAAGCTTGCGCGCGCGGGCCTGCGCGAGCCTGAAAAACCCATTGGCTGCTATCTGTTCAGCGGCCCCACGGGCGTGGGCAAAACAGAAATTGCGCGCCAGCTGGCCATGGCCATGGGCATTGAACTGAAACGCTTTGACATGAGCGAATATATGGAGCGCCACGCCGTGGCCCGCCTGATTGGCGCACCGCCCGGCTATGTGGGGTTTGATCAGGGCGGATTGCTGACCGATGCCGTTGACCAGCACCCGCACATTGTGTTGCTGCTGGATGAAATTGAAAAAGCGCACGCCGATGTGTTCAACATTCTTTTGCAGGTCATGGATTATGGCAAGCTGACCGACAACAACGGCAAAACGGTTGATTTTCGCAATGCCATCCTCATCATGACCAGCAACGCTGGCGCGGCTGATTTGGCCAAGGCGCCGCTGGGCTTTGCGCGTCATGGGCGCGAGGGCGAGGATAAAGACGCCATCAACAAAATTTTCACGCCTGAATTTAGAAACAGGCTAGATGCCATTATCGCTTTCAAACCGCTCACGCAGCACATCATGGCCAAGGTGGTGGATAAATTTATTTTACAGCTGGAAGCCCAGTTGCAAGAGCGCGGCGTGACCTTGACCCTGACCGACGATGCGCGGCATTATCTGGCCGAAAAAGGATATGATGCCGCCATGGGTGCGCGGCCGCTTGCACGCCTGATCCAAGATCAAATTAAAAAACCGCTGGCTGATAAAATTCTGTTCGGCGATCTGACCAAGGGGGGGAGTATTGTGCTGGGGGTTGAAGAACCCGCCAACAACCCAAACGCGTCAACCTCCAACACCCCCCAAAAAGAAAGGCGCCTGGTTTTCCAGACGCCCCAAGAAAAGAAAAAAATGGAGAGGGTTTAGCTGCCGAACCCAGGATTCAGGGACAACGGTTAGGACCATTCTGGAAACAAGATCGATGCGTGCCCTGACCACTAGGGTTAAACCTATTAGGGTTTGCATCAATAAAATATTTGCTGAATCCATTACCAATCATGTATTCACACAGTTTTTTCAGATTCTCCGCAATAGGTTGACCTGTCTTAAGGTCAACAATTGGTAGCCACGGAGAGACCTTACCATTGACATGAACTTGGGCCACACCTTTACCACCTTGAATTTTCCTCCTAATTCCAGAATTAGGTTGATGTTCGCCTTGACCATCAGAGCAATGCCCAGCTGTAGAAGAGGCCAAATGCACAATCCCAGGCGTGGATGGCGCTTGCGGCACACCACCATGACCTGGACTTGTTACGGCAATTGCCGATACCGCCAACGCGGCTAATGGGGAAGCCATGCCTTGTTCTCCTGTTAATTTGTTACGCATACTGTAGCACCATCAGATTGAAAGCAATGCCATTAACCATTATTTTTTTATTATCTTTGAATATCAATCTTCTTTCTTCCATGTCGCCGCCGCTCACCTGCACTTTTTGGCTTTATGGTCTGCAATCGGCCATTAATGTGGGGCAGTGTTTGCGCGCGGCCGAGGTGTTTAAGCAGCGCATCGCCATTTATGATGCCGGAAAAATTTTGGTTGACCATGAAAAGATTCGCACCATCAGCGATTTTGCGTGCGGCGCCCTTCAGCGCGTGCCGCCCATAGATACAGGCCCCACCCCATGTTTTATGCCGCACCAACGCCTTGTGGCCACGTGCCTGGATGATGACGCCGTGCGCTTGCCCGATTTTGTTTTTCAGCCCGATGATGTGATTGTGATCGGCAATGAATATGATGGCGTACCGCCACATATTATTCAGCAATCGCACGCCAAACTTTATATTCCGCTGCCCGCGCAAATTTTACCAAAACCACTTTCACATTCACCCATTGATATACAACGCACAGAGCATGTTCAGCACCACGGCATGCCCAGCCTGAATGCCGCCATGGTGGTTAATATCATCAGCTATTGTCTTTATGCGCAGCCCATGCGTGCTACTTAATTAAACTTCTGCAAATACTCTGGCACTTGTGCGGCAAACATGGGTTTGCAGAAAAAATATCCTTGCGCATGATCACACCCCATGGCGCGCAGTGCGGTCAAATCTTCGGCCGTCTCCACCCCTTCGGCCACAACTTTTTTGTGCAGCAGGTGGCCCATATCGATAATAGCGCGCACCAGTTCGCGGTTGATGGGCGTGTCGTGCATCACCTTAATAAAACTGCGATCGACCTTGATATCGTTCACCGGCAGACGCAACAGATAAGACAGCGACGAGTAACCTGTTCCAAAATCATCAATCGAGATGCTGCACCCCAGCGTGCGAATTTTTTCAAGCAATGGGCCTGTCACGTCATAATCCAGCATCAGGCCGCTTTCTGTAATTTCAATTTTCAGCAAATCTGGGGGCAGGCCCGTAATTTCCAGCGCGTTTTCAAGCGAGCGATAAAGCCCTGGCGAATTCAGCTGCGTGGCCGAGAGGTTGACCGCAATGGTGGGCCGCAGGCCATCGGGCATGAAGGGCAACCAGCCAGCCAGCTGGCGACAACTCTCGGTTAAAATAAAATTCCACAACGGCACAATCATGCCGGTTTCTTCGGCGACGTGAATAAATTTGTCGGGGGGGATAAATCCCTTACTGGGGTGTTGCCAGCGGGCCAACGCCTCGAATCCTACCAGTTTTTCATCCTTAATGCTCACAATGGGCTGAAAAGCCACCTTCATCTGTCCTGTTTCAAAATAAAGCGCACGGCGCAAATCGGTTTCCAGCTCATAGCGCATTTCAAGCTGCGCGCGCATGCTAGATTCAAAAACAGAAATCGCATCAATATGTTTGTGCTGAACATTCTGCATGGCAATTTCGGCATCGCGCAAAACGTTCATCGCATCGCCGCCGCCATTGGTGTGCCGCACGCCGATGGCCGAAATCATCTGAATTTCTTGACCACTGAGCATATAAGGTTTGGCCAGTACGCGTTGTATCTGTTGCGCTTTGTCCATGGCCATATCTGGGTTATCGGCGGGATAAAGAATGGCAAACGAACTGGCCGAAAGGCGGGCCAAAAAATGCTGTGCATCCATCACTTCTTTTAATCGGCGCACAATCGCAATCGTCAATTCATCACTGATATCATGGCCAAGGCTGCTGCGCACCTCGGCCGCGCGCGGAAATTTTATATAAAGAAACGCAAACGGATTAGATTCTTTTAATCGCAGCGGCAATACATCCAGCAAAAATTTTCTGTTGGGCAGGCCTGTCAGTTGATCATGATGTGAATGTTGAAGCATTTCCTGCTTCAAATCTAAAACCTGTTTTTCATTTCTCATACGCTGGCGTCGTTCATACCACAAACCGGTCGCCATCGCCGCAAGGGCCGCCGACATGGCCACAAAAACCACAAGCTGCACATTGTTGAGAAATGATGAGATTTCAGGCATAGCGAGATGCCTTATCTTAGGGGTGTCAACCTAAAACTCGGTTAAACATTCGCCATAAGCGTTACACAATTTTTATACTTTTGCGCGAAGAAGCTGATATTTCAGTCCCCATGGCCTGATTTGCAAATTTTTCCTTAAGACTTGGCGATAAATCAACAACACTCAGCCCCAATTGCCTGAGGAGAGAAAAACCTGGCAGATTGTTTGAAAAACCTTTTACCAAACCATCCATCGCCGTCATCATGCGCCACGTATCAAATTGGCGTGCGCGATGATAACCCGCCAGCGCACAATGCGCCCCAACATCGCCGCCCGTGTGCTTGATGTCGCGCCATATTTTTTTCAACGCACCCAAATTGCGCATGGTTAAATTATATCCCTGCCCTGCGATGGGGTGCATGGCATGCGCGGCCTCGCCCAGCAGCACCAATCGCGCTTTAAAACTTTTTTCTGCTTTCAATTCATTCAGCGGCCAAGCCTGTCGCGCGCTGGCAAGAGTGATATCACCCAGCCACTCGCCCACATATTTTTTAAGCCAGGCGCAAAATGTCTGCTCGGTCATTATCATCAAATCGGCGGCGGCGTCTGGCGTCGTGCTCCACACCAGCGCGCTGTGATGTTTATTTTTTTCAGAAACAAACGGCAACACCGCCAGCGGCCCTGTGGGCATAAAATATTCTAACGCCATCTGATGATGTGGGTGTGTGTGCGAAAGCATGGCCACAATCGCCGTTTGTTTGTAAAGCTGTTGATGAGCGGCAATGCCGGCCTGCTGCCTGAGTTTTGATTGTCGGCCATCGGCGGCGGCCAGCACCTTGGCCTTCAGCGTGCCGTGGCGTTGCGTGGCGATGGAAGAAAAATGCGCATCGGCTTCAACGCGCGTCACAACATCATCAATCATGCTTATGTTTTTCGCTTCTCGCACTCTCTCCTTCAGCGCGCCAAGCAAATCGGCATTATCGATAATCCACCCAAAAGGGGCGTGATGATGGGCATAAAAATTCAGCGGTTGGGGGCGGCCGATATCTAAAACACGAATATGCCGAATAGGCTCGGCGTGATTGATTTTTTTCCAAACACCACACGCATTCAGCAATGTTTGCGGGCCGGCGGCAACGGCCGTGGTGCGCCTATCGCGCACAGGCGGGGCCGATGGCGCAACCAGCGCAACATTCACATTTGTATCCGCCAAGAGAGCAGCCATAGAAAGGCCGGTGAGGGCGCCGCCTGCAATCACCACATCATAGGCACAATTTTTCTTCATCGCGCCATTCTAAACTTTATCAAGATTTTGCCAACCACTGCCTGTGAGATGTTGAAGCGGCCTGAACGATGATTTATACGCCATTTTTTTGCTCTCTTTAATCCAGTACCCAAGATAGATAAAATCTTTCCCTGCATCGGCCGCACAACGAATAAGCTGCACAATCAACGCTGTGCCCAGCCCCTTGCCTGCATCATGTGGTTGATAATAACTGTAAACAGCCGAAAGGCCGTCATCCACCACATCGACAATCATCGCGGCCAGCAGGTTTTTGTCGTCATCCCTTAAACACAGTATGCGGGTGTGGATGCCATAACTTCCCGCTAACTGAGAAAATTCATGCCGCGTCATGGCGGCCATATCGCCTTCGGCATGGCGCGCGCGCTGATAGCGCATAAACAGGGCATAATGCTCGTCTTCGTTTATTTTATCCTCCCACCGCGCGGGCGGGAATTTTTTTAACAGTCTGCGTTGAGTTTTTGTGGGGGAAAAATCCCCCACCACCACGCGCACGGGCACACACGCCGCGCAAGCATCGCACGCGGGCCTGTAAACCTGATCATGGCTGCGCCTGAAACCTGCCGCCGTAAGGTCTGAAAACAACTTTAGCCTGTCATCATCGCGCGCGTCGCCCAAGCGGGTAACAATCTGCTTCATCGCCAGTCCTTCAAGGTATGGGCATTTTTGTGGGTGCGAAAGATAAAACGGCTGCCTGCTCAGTACATCAAGGCGTTGCAGGGTCATCGCGTCAGGCGATTGGCCATGGCTGCTTCGGCATCGAGTCTCTTGCCGACAACCACAAGCATCTGTGGCAATACGGCGATGGGCAACCGCAAGCATGCCGCGTTCTTCGCGGCATTCATTGATGGTGGATATTTTTGGGCAACTTTATCTTGGCGAAGTTGAAGTTTAACTTGAAAAAGAATAGCACTCAAAACGTCAAATTGGTGCGCTATTTGTCTTTCTTCTACCACTCTATCTTCTTCATTGGCTTGTTTCTTGTTATCCGGAAAAGTAATACATACCAACACTGTTGGTGTCATGAGATCAGACCCTGGGCCAGCTTCGTTGATGGCATAGTCAATTCTGACGCCTCTTTGTTTGATGCAGGCTAAATTCAGCAACCCTTTTACAACAGGCTTTGCAAGCTTAATCGCGCAGTCACGATAAAAACGCAGTATGTCATCTGGCGGCCCCTCTGCCACTATCCTTAAGTGGGCATTACCCATAACCTACTCCATCATTTTATTGAGACGGATCATTATCAGGCACCGTGGTGCGGATTGTCAACGGCATGGTGGTGCCGGCACCGCGCGGGGCAACAGGTTCGGGGGGTGTGGTCACGGCACTTTCTGGCATTTTATTCATCGCACCCGCCGGGTTGGCGGCTGTATATTGCCGCACCAGCACAATTGAAATGCGGCGGTTCCGCGATGAAAGCGGATCAGCTTTATCAAGCGGATCACGATCAGCACGGCCCACCACACGTGCGATGCGATCGTTGGGCACACCAGCTTCCATCATAATCTGTCGGCTGACATTCGCGCGCTCGGTTGAAAGCGACCAGTTATCGCGCCGGCTGCCGGCCGGAAACGGTTTGCTGTCGGTATGACCGCTGATGGCCAGCTCATTGGGCAACCGCGCAATCACACGCCCCACCAGCAACAGCAGCGCGCGGCTTTTTTCAAACAAAATGGCGCTGCCTGAAGGAAACATCGAATAATTATCTTTATCGACAATTTGAATGCGCAACCCCTCGGCCGTGCTATCGACCTGAATTTGCTGGGCCAGATCACGCAGCTCAGGGCTGCTGGCAATGGCCTGGCGCAGCGCATCCTCGGCCATTTTGAATCGTTCTTCTTCGGCTTTTTCATATTCTTTCACCAGCGCCGCAATTTTTTTCTGTGTTTCTGCGTCCACCACCTCACCCGATTTGCTGGCCAGCGCTGTTTTGGCCCCCTGCCCCGTTTCATCGGTCTTTTTGGCGCTTGTGCCTTCGCCCACGCCACCATCATCGGTGCTGCCGCTGCTTGCTTTGCCGGGGGTATCTTGCTGGCCTTCTTCGCCCAAACCCGCCGTGGCAATAGTTCTTTCTTCAACCGTTGGCGGACTTTCATAGCCCATGGCGCCGCCTTCAACCGTCACCGATTGTCCGCCCAACGCGCCCCCGGCCCCTGATTCTGATTTCGACAAACTGGCCGGTGCGAAATAATCGGCAATCCCTTTGCGCTCAATATCGGTGGTCACGTTCAGCAGCCATAACAGCAGAAAGAACGCCATCATCGCCGTCACAAAGTCGGCATAGGCCACCTTCCATGCCCCGCCATGATGCCCAGCCTCAACCTTCTTAATGCGGCGGATCATAATAATGGGTTGGTTATCGGCCATGGGTCATCAATCGGGTTTGGGAAGCTGCGCGGTGGCTTCTTCCACTTCAGTAAAACTGGGGCGCACTTCGCTGTTCAGTGTTTTGCGCGCATATTCTACCGACACAGAAGGCGCATAGCCGTGCAAATGCCCAATCAAGCCAACTTTCAACGCCTGATAATATTTCCCGTCTGTCTCAAACCGCGCCTTGATCGAGCTGGCCATGGGCGCAATAAAACCATAGGCGAACCACACGCCCAAAAACGTTCCTGTCAAGGCGCCACCAATCATGCGGCCCAGCACTTCGGGCGGCTCGGTAATCGCGCCCATGGTTTTAATAATCCCCAGCACGGCGGCCACAATGCCAATGGCGGGCATGCCGTCGGCCAAACTCTGCACCGCATGCACAATTTCATGTTCTTCTTGGTGGTGCACGTCCAGTTCCTGATCCATCAGCGCTTCCAGCTCATAGGGTTTATCAGCCCCCAGCGTGATCAGGCGCAGATAATCGCAAAAAAATTCGGTCGCGTGATGATCGGCCAGAAAAATGGGGAACTGGGCAAAAATTTTGCTTTCTTCTGGTTTTTCCAAATGGCTTTCCAGCGCCAGCAACCCTTTGGTTTTGGCCAGCCTGAAAATTTGATACATCATGCACAAAAGCTCAATATAGGCGGCTTTATTCAGCTTTGATGTGCCAAAAATCCCCCCCATCGCCTTCCCCACGCGCCCCATGGTGACAGGCCGTGTAGCAATCACAAAGGCGCCAGCCGCCGTGCCGCCAATAATAATCATTTCAAACGGGGCGGCGCGCGCAATCACCTCTAGGTGGCCGCCCATAATGACGAACCCACCAAAGGTGCCTGCAATCACCACAATGATGCCGATAATGGAAAACATGACAGGGGTACCCTACGCTCTTACCTTTCCAACATGCCCAAAACGTGGTTAAAGAGGCTTTAACAATGACGATCTCCCTCCAAACCGGCAGCCCTTCATGATCAGGGTCGATGACGCCAAATTCAAACAGGTGGTGGGGTGCTTTCCCACCGGCGTGGCCGTGGTGGCGTGGCGCGATATGGAAAGCCGCCTGACAGGCATCACCATCAGTTCGTTCACATCGCTGTCACTCGATCCGCCGCTTATTCTGTTCTGCCTTAACAAAAATTCGCGCCGGTGGGGCAGCTTGCGGCAGGCTGAATACTTTAGTGTGACGATCCTCGATCATGATCAAGGCGATATCTGCCGCCATTTCGCCCGCCATGCCCAGCAAACCCAGTGGGATGAGATTGATTATGACACAGGCCCCCTGGGCTGCCCCATTCCGAACGATGCCGTGGCGTGGATGGAATGCCGCCGCACGCGCTATTATTTGGGGGGCGATCACTATATTATTCTGGGACAGGTCATGACACTGGATGTGGAAAAAAAATCAGATGCCACGCGCCCGCTGCTTTATTATCGCAGCAAAATTTTTCCTGAAAACAAAAGCGCAAAGAAGAAACTTTAGGGGGATTGGTCGCGATGTTCATACGACGAAATGTTGCAACCATAAATAAATACTGTAGCCCATGCGAAGGCAGGGGCCCATCACACATACGTTGTTTTGGCATTTCATTCAGGTGGTGGGTTCCTGCTTTCGCAGACACAGCAGTATTGTGTCACTGTTAAGATATCACTCACTCTCCCCCGCCACCGCATTGCCCCATGTTTTACGCAGATGCCCCTGCTGATCGGCAATTTCTTTGATGCGGGATTCGGCGCTGGCCTGCATTAAACTGACCACCAGCGGCGGAATAAAAAACACCAAAAGCCAGCCCATGCCGGCAGCACCATACATCATCATCCAGCTGGCGGGGTTGCCCAAAATGGTGAAAGCGGCATCAAAATCGTGCCCCTTTTTCACCAAATCGACCACCAGCGGCAGCACGCCCGCGCTGTTCAGCGCAAAGACCGTAATGGCGGCGGCTTTTTCTCTATCCCTATCCACCACAAAGGCCACCATGGCCGGCAGCAGGCCCGGCAGAACAATGCACGCTGTGGGCAGAAAAATGGCCAGCAAAATACCCCCAAACATAATCAGCACCGTGAGGGGATTGCTTTGTTTTTTTTGTTTGCCGCCCCCCTTGCCTGCGGCGGCTTTGGGGTCTTTTCCTTTGGCGGGAGCTTTTTTGTCGGCCATGTCTATCCTCCAAACAATCCACGCAAAATTGTCATCATGCCAATGGCGGCGGCGATAATGCTGCCCACATAGGTGGCGGTGGGCCGACCATATTTAATGGCTACCGCATCAGGATTTTTGATTTGCGCTTCCAGCACCTGCGTTTCTTTTCTGAGGGCCGAAAAATATTTTCGGGCGGCATCAAATTCTCGCGTATCTTTCTCAATGAGCCGACTATCGCCCACCATTTTACTCATCAAGGCCAGGTTTCCTTTTTCGGCCACTTCGCGCAGGGCTTTTCGCAACTCCTCGCGCATCACGCGATTATGAAAACGCTGAATGGTTGGCTCCATCAGCGGCAGCAGCCAGCTACAAAGGCCCGGCACCTTCTCTGGCCCATGCTTGGCCTGAATATCGCCATAAACCGATAACATCGTCATCAGCTGGCCCAGCACATCGTTCTGCGTAAAGGGCAAAAACAGGCGTTCTGGTTTTCTATCACGCGCGCACAGCCATGCGGCAATATGCCTGTCCATCGGCTCGCGCGGTTTGCCGCTTTGCTTGGCCATACTCTCTAATACGCCCAAAAAATCTTTCACGCTGTTCACATAATGTCCGCCCATCAGCGGGCTTTGACACGGCATGCCCGGACATAACTCATAAATCACGCGCTCTGGCCCGTAACCATGAATCGATTTCTCGATCATGTTTTTCATCTTCTCCATGCTTTGAATAAGCGGAACAAGATGGGGCTTATCATCCCCCTGCAACTCGGCCCACACCGGAATGGCCTTGCCTGTTAAAAGTTCGGCAATGGGTTGCACCGAAATATTGGCGCGCAGCGCCTCGGCCATGGCAAAGCCCACACCGCCCGGCATCACGCGCATGCCCTTCATCACAAACGGCGCCAGCGGATCCAGCGCCATGCACACATAGGTGGTCATCATATCATCGCGCCGCTGGCCGCCCGCGTTTTCCTGATAAGCTGTTAAACACTCGGTTAAAAAATTGGCGCGCTGATCATCCATCAGCGATCGCCTGATCCAGCGATCAAGCTCGCCACTCTCGACCAACTCAACCGTCTTGGCCACATTGTCGGCCAGAGCCTGCGCCAGGGGCCGCGGCTGGATATAATCCTGCCCGGCAATGTTCAGCTGCCTGTTGGCGCGGCGACCAATTTCAGCAGGCAATGCGGTTTGCCGCTGTCCGCCCAGCCACTGATCAATCGTGGTTGGCTTCCACCGCATGTGGGGATCATCAATCAACAGCGCGCGCAGCAATTCCAGCATCCCGCTCGACATGCGCTGATTGGCTAGTAGCAGGTTAAACGAACCCTTTTCAATTTTCATGCGTGTCAACGTTTTATCATCAATGCCGCGCAGGGGGTTTTGCCCCAAAAGCAGAAACGCCACGCAGATGCCCAGCGCATAAGTATCATCCAAAATGGTCGGGTAACCGCGCGCGGCGGGCGAACACAACCCGCGCTCGACCGTTTCATAAACAACAGGCTGACCAACGCCCGATGGCACCGCAATACATTCGCCCATTTCGGCGGGCACGGGCATATTATCTTTCCAAAACATATTGGACAGGCGAATTTGACCATGCCCGACGCCGGCCATTTCTAACTCAATCAGCGCGGCCGTAATGGGCGTTAAAAAATTCTTCACAATAAAATCTTCCGCCAAAGGCTGCCGCACAAACTGATCATCCTTCACATAGCGTTTGTGGTGCGGCCGCTCGATGATAAAAACGAAATTATTTTTATCATCAGCCGGATTTTTTAACATACCGCTTTCAACCACGCGCGCAAAGCTGGTGTGGTTCACATTTTTAAGTGTCGGCACAATATCCGATCGCGGGGGCAATCCGCTGTTGCAGAAATAAGCCAGCAAATCAATACGGCCATTCCCCTTAAACCGCGCGGCATAGGCTTTGGCCCCCACGCTGTCGAATTCAGGTTGCGGGTGGGCCAGCAGCACTTCGGTTTTTGGGCCAAGTGCTTTCAGGTCGCCAATATCGGTAATCTGCGGCAAATTGCCGTCGTCTGCCTCTGCCATCGCCCGTCTCGATGCCATGAGAATAAAAAATCAGGGGTTAAGGTGTTGTTAAACAAAACGGCTTGACAATAACATCATCACATGATAGTATCACGCTGTGATCATAAACTTCAAAAAGCGCAACATCGCGTCTGAAATTTTTGAAGGCTTTTGGGTCAAGGGCATGGATAAATCGTTGCAGATCAAGGCTTACCGTAATCTGATGGCGCTGCATTATGCCCACAGGCTGGATGATTTGCGCATTCCTGCCGGCAACAGGCTGGAGGGCCTGAAGGGCGATCGGCGGGGACAATACAGCATACGCATCAATGATCAATGGCGCATCTGTTTTGCGTGGGGCAAAAACGGCGCCGAGGATGTAGAGATTGTCGATTATCACTGATAGAAAGGGGCTACCATGTCACGCAAACGCGATATTCCGCCGCTTCACCCAGGCAAACTGCTGCTGGAAGAATTTATGCACCCCATGGGACTGACCCAGTATAGGCTGGCGAAGGGAACAGGGCTGCCGTCCATCCATATCAGCAGCATTGTGCGTGGCAGGCGCTCCATTACGGCTGAAACGGCGCTGCGTCTTGGACGATTTTTTGGCATGTCGGCTGAATTTTGGATCAATGCGCAGGCCCACTATGACCTGCAGGTGGCTGAAAGCAAAATCGCCGATACGGTGCGCCGCGAAGTCACGCCATTTGCAGAAATGGCCATCGCCACTCAGGCCTAGCCCTCTGCCTCATCGCTTGGCATTCGCCCACAAATCAGCTTATTTGCAGCCATGGCCAAGGCTTTGAAGAAAAACAGCGCTCCCCCTTCCCCGCCGCCCGAGATTGGCGAGCAAACGCTGCGCAGCGCGTTATCTGAGCGTTATCTGGCCTATGCCATTTCTACCATTACCAGCCGCGCCTTGCCCGATGTGCGCGATGGCTTAAAACCTGTTCAGCGCCGCCTGCTTTACGCCATGCGCGAACTGAATTTGAAGCCAGATCTGGCGCCCAAAAAATCGGCCCGCGTGGTGGGCGATGTGATTGGCCAATATCACCCGCACGGCGATACCGCGGTGTATGATGCCATGGTGCGCCTGGCGCAAGATTTTGCGCAGCGTTACCCGCTGGTTGATGGTCAGGGCAATTTTGGCAACATCGATGGCGATAATGCGGCCGCCATGCGTTATACCGAAGCGCGTTTGACCGAGATTGCGGCCCTGCTTCTGAAGGGGTTGAACAACAACACGGTCGATTTTCGCGCAACCTATGATGGCAGCGGGCAAGAACCCGTTGTGCTTCCCGCCGCCTTCCCCAACCTGCTGGCCAATGGGGCCAGCGGCATTGCGGTGGGCATGGCCACCAGCATCCCCCCCCACAATGTGGTCGAGTTGTGCGATGCCCTGCGCCACCTCATCAAACACCCCAACGCCCGCACCGATAAACTGGTCTCATTCATTCAGGGGCCCGATTTCCCCACAGGCGGCATACTGGTTGAAGCGCCAGAGAATATTTTATCGGCCTATGAAACAGGTCGTGGCAGTTTTCGTGTTCGCGCGCGCTGGCAGGTTGATGAAGGTGCCCGCGGCATGTGGCAGGTGGTGGTGACTGACATTCCTTATCAGGTCACCAAAAGCCGTTTGATTGAAAAAATCGCGGCCTTGATTGAAGAAAAAAAACTGCCCCTGCTGGATGATGTGCGCGATGAAAGCGCCGATGATGTGCGCCTTGTTCTGGTGCCTAAGAGCCGGAATGTAGAGGCCAGCGTGTTGATGGAAAGTCTTTTCCGCAACACCGAACTTGAAAACAGAATAAGCCTGAACATGAACGTGCTGGATGCACAGGGTGTGCCGCAGGTGATGAATTTGCGTGCGTGTTTGCAGGCTTTTCTTGATCATCGGCATGTTGTGCTGGTGCGCGCCAGCCAACACAGACTGGCCCAGATTGATGCGCGGCTGGAAATTTTGGAAGCGCTGCTGATTGCCTATTTGAACGTTGATGAGGTGATCAAAATTATTCGGCGCGAGGATGAACCCAAACCCGTGATGATGAAACGTTTTTCATTATCCGAAACGCAGGCCGAAGCGATTTTGAACATGCGCCTGCGCCAGCTTCGCAAGCTGGAGGAAATGGAGATTAAAGGCGAAGAAAAAGAATTAAAGGCCGAACGCAAAACGTTGAAAGATTTATTGGGCGATGAATCTCTACGCTGGGAGAAAATTGACCAAGAACTGGTGGAATTGAAAAAAATGTTCGGCCCCGCCTCTACGCTGGGCAAACGCCGCACAGATATTGGCACGCCGCCGGCCGATATCACCATCCCCATTGAAAGCGTGATCGAACGCGAACCCATCACCATCATCTGCTCGGCCAAGGGGTGGATCCGCGTGCACAAAGGCCACGTGAGTGATGATACAGCCCGTAGTGCCATTAAATATAAAGAAGGCGACAGCGAAGGCTTTGTGCTGCCGGCTGAGACGACCGATAAAATCTTGCTGTGGGGCAGCAACGGCCGCTGCTATACACTGATGCCCGATAAACTGCCAGGCGGCCGCGGCTTTGGCGAGCCTGTGCGCCTACTCATCGATCTGCCGCCCGCCAGCGATATTATCGCCCTGCATATTTATCGTGATGATTTGAAAATGATTGTGGCCAGCAAAGAAGGCCACGGCTTTGTGGTGAACGCGCCCGACGCGCTGGCGCAAACAAAACAAGGCAAACAAATTTTGAATGTTGAAAACCCGCAAGATGGTTTGTGCGTCGTGCCTGTTGCCGGCAACCATGTGGCCACCATTGGCACAAACCGCAAAATGCTTGTCTTCCCGCTGGCCGAATTGCCCGAAATGTCGCGCGGCAAAGGCGTGCTGCTGCAACGTTATCAAGATGGGCATTTATCAGACATCACCACCCTTACGTTAAAGCAGGGCTTGAGCTGGATATCGGGCAGCCGCACCAAAACAGAGGCCGACATGCGACCCTGGCTTGGCAAACGCGCCCAGGCCGGCCGCCTGGCCCCGCATGGGTTTAACAGGAATAATAAGTTTGTATCTTGCTGAACTGACTTGCCTTGATCGCACGAGTCATGCACTAAATCACTGATATCCTTAACCAAGGTATGTTGATGAAGATCACGCTTGAGCGTCCGGCGCTACTTAAAACTCTGGGCCACGTGCAAAATGTGGTAGAGAAACGCAACACCATTCCCATTCTGGCCAATGTCCTTATTCGCACGGGCGGCCAGTCGGTCAGTTTTGCCGCCACCGATATGGATTTGGAGATTACCGAAAGCCTGCCCAACGAAGGCAGCCAGCGCACGCATGGTGCTGTCACCGCCCCTGCCCACACGCTGTTTGAAATTGTGCGCAAATTGCCCGAAGGCAGCCATGTTGAATTGCACGCCGCGCAGCCTAATCAACTCACGCTGTCGGCGGGCCGCGCCCACTTTAAGCTGGGGTGCCTGCCGGTTGAGGATTTCCCGCAGATTTCAGAAGGGCATTACGCGCACAAATTTTCGCTCTCCGCCTCTGATCTCAAGGTACTGATCGACCGCACAAAATTTGCCATTTCTAACGAAGAAACACGTTATTATCTGAATGGCATCTATCTGCACTCGACCAAATCAAAAGGCGGGCCAGAGGTTTTGCGCGCGGTGGCCACCGATGGTCACAGGCTGGCACGTGTTGAAATGCCGGCACCCACAGGTGTCAAAAATCTTGAAGGGGTTATTCTGCCGCGCAAAGTGGTGACCGAGTTGCGCAAACTGCTGGATGAAACCAACAGCGATATTGAAGTGGCCCTGTCTGAGAACAAAGTGCGCTTCAGCTTTGGCGATATTGTGCTGACCAGCAAGCTGATTGATGGCACCTTCCCTGATTATGAGCGCGTGATCCCCGCCGGTAACGATAAAATGATGCAGGTGGATGCGCGGTTGATGGCCGCCGCGGTCGATCGCGTGGCCACCATTACATCAGAAAAAACGCGGGCGATTAAACTCAGCCTTGGTCAAGGCCACCTGACCCTGTTTGCCAACAGCCCCGAAGCCGGCAGCGCCAGCGAAGAACTGGAAGTGAAGTACGATGGCCCCGTGCTGGAAATTGGCTTTAACGCCCGTTATTTGCTGGATATTCTGCAACAGGTTGAAAGCGAAGGTGCCAAATTTAATTTTGCCGACGGCGCAAGCCCCGTGATTGTGCAAGATGTGGCCGACCACAGCAGCCTGTTTGTCATTATGCCGATGAGGGTGTAGGGCCAGCCCTCAGATCCCCATCAGGGCGTACAAATAAAGGCACGCAAACGATGCGATAAGCAGCACAAGATAAGTCAGCTGTGCGCCAATGGCCCGCATTGGGTTGGACAATGAAAAATCGTGCATGGCCACAGCATGCATGATGCGCCCCACCAAAAGCGTGCTGCCCAGAATGTGCAAAATCTCCTGTGGCGCGCCCCGCATCTCAATCATCACCAGCAACGCCAGCGTCAGGGGCACAAATTCAATAAAACTGCTTAAAATATTTTCGGCGCGCTTCAAATATTCGGGCTCCTTATCGCGGGTGACGACAACCCGCACCCAGTGATACGTCACATTCATGCCCAGCAGAGCCAGCAAAACACCGGCCAGCCCAGCATACAATGGGGTGATGTGCAGCAGAGTCATGCCTGAAGGCTAGCTGAATCTGTGGCAAAGGCAAAGGTTATGAGAAAAGAATGGTCGATAGTTTTTTGCGCCCGTCCACTGTCAGCGGATCAGACGGGCCAAAAGCTTCAAAACACTTTAACAGCTGGCGGCGCGCGGCCTCATCATTCCACTTGCGGTCGCGCCGAACAATCTCCAGCAAATGGTCGATGGCCTGGCCATTTTTCTTTTCAGATAGCAGCGCGCACGCCAAGTTATAGCGCGCCTGATGATCGGCCCCGTTGGCCTCCACCCGCGCCTGCAAATCGGCCACGCTGCCGGCCTTCATCGCCTCGGCCGCCAACTCCAGCGCGGCCTTCACGGCGGTCATGGCGCCGTGCAAACGTATGGCTTCAGGCGCATGATCATAAAGCTGCTGGGCTTTCGCCACATCGCCCAGCGACAGATAACATTTGGCCAATCCGGCATAGGCGCCGGGGTGATCGCGCTGCTGCATCAGCACCTGCGCATAAATATTCTGCGCCATGGCAAAATCTTCTGCGGCCAGGGCTTGATCAGCCTCGCTCACAATATCATCGACAGAGGGTGCATCCTGTGACGCCCCTCTCATGCCGTTGGCTGCCGCAAGCTTCAACAGCTGATCACACCACAGCTTAAGCTGCGCTTCGGGTTGGACGCCTGTAAAACCATCCACCGGCTGGCCGCCCAAAAATGCAAACACCGTGGGCACCGATTGCACCCCCAGCTGCTGCGCCACCATGGCGTTGTCATCGATATTCACTTTCACCAAACGCATGGCGCCTTTGTGGCTGTTGATGAGTTTTTCCAGCACGGGCATCAGCTGCTTGCAGGGGCCACACCACGGGGCCCAAAACTCTACCACCACCGGCATCTGAAGCGATGCCTTCAGCACGTCATCGGCAAATTTGGGGGTGCTGGTCTCCACAATCCAGCCCTGGGGGGCCGTTGCGGCTTGCTGTTTTTGGGCGCTGCCAATAATCATTGTGTGCCTTTCTCCTTACATATAAGGTTTGCGGGCCGCAGAGACAAGAAAAAGCTTCCCCCTTGACGAAAGTTTGGCTTCAGGGCATTGATGGGGCACGTCGAGCGGGCGTAGCTCAGGGGTAGAGCATAACCTTGCCAAGGTTAGGGCCGAGGGTTCGATTCCCTTCGCCCGCTCCATTCTCAAAAACCTTATGCAAGCGCGAAACGCCCCCATTTTCAGGGAAGTTTTTTGTGTTATTGTATGAACGACGATTCAGCCCCGTTTCACTGATGACTTAAGTCACCCCAACAACCTGTTGATCTCATGCCAAAAACTGCAAAAAAACGCGCTTCCCCCTCCTCTATGTTTCACACCTTCTACAACAAGCTTTTTGCGCTCATGCTTCCAGAAGATCAACAAATCATTGGTCTGAGCGAGCGGCATGAGATTGCATCCCATTTATGGAAAAATCTTCAGCAACGCAAACGCGGTGATGTGAAGGTGAACGTGTATTGCCCATCACTGAAAACACACGGATGGCAAAGCGCACACAGCATTCTGGAAGTTATTAATGATGATATGCCGTTTCTGGTCGATAGTTTAACGGGCTTACTCAACCGCAGCGGTTTTTCTGTTCAACAAGTTTTTCACCCCATCGTGCATGTCAAACGCACGCGCGCGGGTAAAATTCAAACATTCTCAGCCGAACCTGAGCAAGACACTCAACCTGAGTCTGTCATCCATTTTCAGTTTGATTATTGCGATGATGCGGCGCGCCTTAAAAAACTTTCAGAAGATGCCCTAGGCATTCTGGACGATGTGCGCTGCGCTGTCAGTGATTGGAGTTTGATGAAACAAAAAACGGCCGAAACCGTGGCCGAGCTGGCCGCCATGCCGCAGGCTCTTTTCCCCCAAGAAGATGTGGCCGAGACCCAGGCCTTTATGAACTGGCTGGCCGATAATAATTTTACATTTCTTGGCTATCGCGAAATTTATTTCCCCAACAATGCGCGCGATAGTTTTGAAATCGTCTCCAAATCAGGGCTTGGCATTTTGCGCGACCCGCAGCGCATTCTGTTTAATCAGATGCGTAAACTCTCGGCCCAGCCGCCCGAAGTTCAGCGCTTCTTCAATCGCAAACGCCTTATTCTGGTGTTGAAAACCAACATGATCTCCAGCGTCCATCGCAGCGTGCCGATGGATGCCATTTTTGTGAAACGATATGACAAACAAGGGCGCGAAATCTCAGAACGCATTTATGTGGGCCTGTTTACCAGCAGCGGCTATATGCGTATTCCGCGCGAGGTGCCCATTTTGCGCCTTAAAATCCGCAATGTCATGGCACGATCGGGGTTTGATCCTGTCAGTCATGACGGCAAAACGTTGACTCACATTCTCGATAATTATCCGCGCGATGAATTGTTTCAAATCAACCATGAAGACTTGTATCGCAACAGCATGGGCATTTTGCATTTGCAGGAACGGCAACATCTGGCCCTTTTTATGCGGCAAGATTCTTTTGGCCGTTTTGTCACATGCCTTATTTATGTCCCGCGTGATAATTACGATACAAGTCTGCGTGAAAAATTTAGGCACATCATTGAATCTGAGCTGAATGGCACACAAACAACTTTTACCACGCGCATTGATGATCAGCGGCTGGCACGCGTTTTTGCAGTTATTCACCTTAAAAACGGCATGCCAAAAGGCTTTAGCCAAGAAAGACTTGAAAAAAAACTGCGTGAAGCTGCCCGCGCCTGGCCCGATCGGTTACGCGAATGTTTGATTGAAAAACAGGGCATTACAATCGGCAGCGCGCTACATCAAAAATATGCACATTCGTTCCCTTCTGCTTACACAGCCCACTTCAGGCCAGAACATGCTGTGAATGACATTTTGCAAATTTCTAAAATGCCACGGGGACAAAATCTGATTGCCGATTTGATCGCCGATGATGACAACAAACAAGCCGTGCATTTGCGCGTTTACCACAGGGGCAAGCCACTTGAACTATCATCGGTCATGCCGATTATTGAAAATATGGGGCTGATGGCTGAAAGCGAAACGGGCCCTTTTGCTGTGATAGACAAAGATGAAAAAATATTTGTTCACAGCTTTAAGGCAAAATTGCAAGGTGACTCCACCATAGACCTTACCGCAATCCACGATGAGTTTTTGAAAACTTTTGTATCAGTGTGGCAAGGGCATCAGGATAACGATACCTTCAATCAACTCATTCTGCTGGCGGGCATGACAGGGCGACAGGTTGTGCTGGTGCGCGCACTCTCGCGCTATCTCAAGCAAATTCGCGCCCCGCACAGCCTTATCAGCATCACGCACACACTGGTCAAACATGCCCAGCTTTCACAATTGCTGCTTAAATTGTTTGAGCTGCGACACTCACCAGCCATCACATCTCAAGCCCGCAAGCAGTTTAGTAAAATACGGGCAGAATTTATGGCTGGGCTGGCCAAGGTTCCCACGCTTGATGAAGATCGCATTCTGCGCCGACTGTTGAACTTGATCGAAGCGGCGATGCGCACCAATTTTTATCAAGACAATGCGCCCGCACTCGCCATCAAGTTTGATTGCGCAGCAGTAGAAAACATGCCCCTGCCCCGCATGAAGTATGAAATTTTTGTCCATTCCAGCCTGGTGGAAGGCATTCACCTGCGCGGCGGCAAAGTGGCGCGTGGCGGCATTCGCTGGTCAGACCGCGAGGATTTCCGCACCGAAATTCTTGGCCTTGTGAAAGCGCAGATGGTGAAAAATGCCGTGATTGTGCCTGTGGGGTCAAAGGGTGGTTTTGTGGTGCGCCAAAAACTGTCGGCCGATCATTATCAAGATGGCATCACCTGTTATCAAATCTATATCCGGTCACTTCTTTCGCTTACCGATAATCTGGTGAAAGGAAAAATTATTCCACCCAAGCAGGTGCTGCGTCACGATGGCGATGACCCCTATCTGGTTGTCGCGGCCGATAAAGGCACAGCCAAATTTTCAGACATCGCCAACACCATCAGCCAAGAACACGGCTTCTGGCTGGATGATGCTTTTGCCTCCGGTGGCTCGGTGGGGTACGACCACAAAGAAATGGGCATCACAGCCCGCGGCGCGTGGGAGTCGGTCAAGCGTCACTTCCGCGAAATGGGCCACGACACGCAATCGCAAAATTTTACGGTCATGGGCGTGGGCGATATGTCGGGCGATGTGTTTGGCAACGGCATGCTGCTATCAAAACATATTCGTTTGCTGGGTGCGTTCGATCACAGGCACATTTTTTGTGATCCGAACCCCGATGCCGCCAAAAGTTTTAAGGAGCGCGAGCGCATGTTCCACCTGCCTAAAAGCAGCTGGGCCAATTATCATGCTAAACTCATCAGCAAGGGTGGCGGCATTTTCAGCCGGCAGGAAAAATCTATTCGCATCACCCCAGAAATGAAGGCCGCTTATGATATTGGGGCCGAAACACTTTCACCCCAAGATCTGATCAACGCCATGTTAAAAGCGCCGGTCGATCTGTTGTATCTGGGCGGCATTGGCACTTATGTTAAAGCAAGCACCGAAACTCATGAGCAGGTCGATGACCGCGCGAATGACAGCCTGCGCGTGAACGCCAAAGAACTGCGCGCCAAAGTGGTGGCCGAGGGCGCAAACCTTGGCTGCACACAGCGCGCGCGCATTGAATTTGCCAAACTGGGCGGCCGCATCAATACCGATGCCATCGATAATTCGGCGGGTGTTGATACCTCTGATCACGAAGTGAATATCAAAATTGCTTTTGCCCCCTCGTTGATCAGCGCTAAATTAAAGCGCCCTGCGCGCAATAAACTGCTGCGCGACATGACCGATGATGTGGCCAAACTTGTGCTGCGCGATAATTATTTGCAAACGCAGGCGCTGACGGTGGCGCAACTGCGCGGCAATGAACTGGTTCACCTGCATGCGCGCACCATCGCCGCGCTTGAAAAAACGGGCCTGCTCAACCGTCAGGTAGAATTTTTGCCAGACGAGGAAGAACTTTCGGCCCGCATGCGCGATGGACAAACCCTCACGCGGCCTGAGTTGGCGGTGCTGCTGGCCTATGCCAAAATCTGGCTGTTCGATCAGCTTCTCGCCTCTAATCTTCCTGATGATCCGTGGCTGAAAGGCGATTTGCTGCGCTATTTTCCTAAGAAAATGTCTGATAAATTTTCGCGCGATATTGCTCAGCACCAACTGGCGCGCGAGATTATTGCCACTTCCATCACCAACAGTTTCATCAATCGCGCCGGAAGCCAGTTTGTGTTTCGCGCGATGGAGAAAACAGGGCAAAACGCCGTTGCGGTCACACGCGCCTATGTCATCGCGCGTGATAGTTATCAGCTGGTCAGCTATTGGCGGGCGATTGAATCTTTGGATAATGTGGCGCCCGCTGCCGTTCAGGCCGAGTTGTTTTTATACACTGAACGGTTGCTGAGTTACGTTGTGCCGTGGATTCTGCGCGAAACAAAAGTGACCCAGCCGTTTGAAAAACAAATCGATGATCTGGGCAGTGCCTGCCAAAAAATGCGCACCTGGCTGGATGAGAACACGCCCGTATCGGCCAAGGTGAATGCCAGCCAACTGATCGCGCAAAAGGTGCCAGAGCCGCTGGCGAAAACCGCTGCGCTCATCCCCTTGCTTAGCGCGGCGCCCGATGTGCACTGGCTTTCACAAAAATATAACGTCAGCATCGCCCAAGGTTCGGCCCTGTTCTTCAGTGTGGGCGATAGGTTTAATTTCAGCTGGCTGCGCGAGAAATGCCGCGCATCGGCCCAGAACACCCAATGGCAGCGCGACGCCATTTCGGGCCTGATTGAAGATTTATTTATCACCCAGCGCATGCTGTGCGGCAAAATTTTATCCAGCCATCGCAAACAATGGCATGATCCTGCGGCATGGTTTGCGGGCAGCACGCGCCTTCAGGCCATTGATCACACGATGAACGAGCTGCGCCACTCAACCGCGATTGATTTTGCGGGCCTCGCCCTTATGGCGCGGCAACTGGGGCTGCTGGCCAAACAAGGCGATTAGGCCAGTTTTTCAGCCATGAGTTTTAAGGTGTTGTCAACGCCATACAGCGCAATAAAACCGCCCATGCGCGGGCCGGTAGCTTGGCCCAACAGCACCTCATACATCGCCTGAAACCACTGCCGCAACTCGGCAAAGCCATGACGTTTTCCCACATCATAAACAATGGTTTGAATATCTTCGGCGCTCGCATTGTGGGGCATGTTTTTTAATGACGCCTGCAAATCTTCCAGCGCTTTACGCTCAACATCAGTCGGTGCGCGATAATTTTTGGTTGGCTTGATATGATCTTGATAATATCTGATGGCATACCCCACCAGCTGATCAAGATAAGGCGTGGCGGCGGGCGATGCGTTGGGCGCATATTTGCTGATAAAACCCCACATGACATTTTTATCTTCCGTGTTGGCCACACCCGCCAAATTAAGAAGCATGGTGAAGCTGAGCGGCGAAAGATTGTTGGGAATTTTCCCACCATGAATGTGATACGCCGCGTTTTCATATAACTGCTCTGGCGCTTCATTCAATGTTTTTTCAGCGAAGGTTAAATATTCATCCACCGCGCGCGGGAGCACATCAAAATAAAGTTTTTTGGCCGTGCGCGGTTTCTGAAACATATACAACGCCAAACTTTCGGGTGGGGCATAGGCCAGCCATTCTTCAATGGACAGCCCATTTCCTTTCGATTTGCTGATTTTCTGCCCGTGCTGATCCAGAAACATTTCATAGCGCAAGCGCTCAGGGGTCTGGCCGCCTAAAATCTCACAAATTTTTCCACCCGCTTCGAACGAGCTGTCCAAATCCTTGCCCGACATTTCATAATCAACGCCCAGCGCTGTCCATCGCATGGCCCAATCGGGCTTCCACTGCAGTTTGCAATAACCGCCTGTTACCGGCACTTCGGTTTTTGTGTCGTCTTCATCTTCAAAAATAATTGTGCCCGTTTTCAAATTTCTCTCCAACACCGGCACCTGCAGCACGCGCCCCGTTTTGGGTGAAATGGGCAAGAAAGGCGAATAGGTTTGCTGTCTTTCTTCGCCCAGCGTGGCCAACATCACCTCCATCATCTCATCATACTTTTCCAAAACTTTCAGCAGGGTCGCATCAAACTCGCCCCCTTGATAGGCCGCGGTTGATGATTTGAATTCATACTCAAAACCAAACTGATCTAAAAAACTCCGCAGTCGCGCGTTGTTGTGCGCGCCAAAACTATCATGCGTGCCAAAGGGGTCGGGCACTTGCGTCAACGGCTTGCCCAAACAATCGCGCAACATGTCTTTGTTCGGAACATTCTCAGGCACCTTGCGCAGGCCATCCATATCGTCTGAAAAACAAATCAGCCGCGTCGGAATATCAGACATAAGAGTAAAAGCATGACGCACCATGGTGGTGCGCACCACTTCGCCAAAGGTGCCAATGTGCGGCAGGCCTGAGGGGCCATAACCCGTTTCAAACAGCACATAGCCCTTGGCGGGTGGCTTGTGCGCATAGCGCGCCACCAGTTTGCGGGCTTCTTCAAACGGCCAGGCTTTTGCCTGCATGGCAATGGTTTTGTCGGTCATACTGCATTATTGGCGCAACAGCCCCGTCACCGCAAGGCGTGGCTACGGCCTCTCGTTCACGCGGTGCCTGAAAAGCAGGGCATAGGTTTGGCGATTGTACATTTTTCCGTGTTGAACATCGGGCCCATCCTTGATGCGCTCGGCCACCAAATCAAACGCGTTGTGGAAATATTGCACCACACGATCACGCGTATAAAGCACGCTTTCAATGCCGTTGGCGGGGTCAACAATCACCCCCTCTGGGGCCGAGGCATCGGGCAAATACTGCCCATAATATCCATCGCCAATGCTGGCAAATGAAATCAGGTACCACCCGCGCACCGCGAGCGCGCGAATAAGATTATCGCGGTATGAATCGCGCGCATCATTCCCCACAATGTGTTTGAAGCAAAAAGTATCGATGGCAAAATCGATGCTGTGTTCGGCCACGGGCCAGCCTTCGGTCACATCATATACCAGCGCACGAATGCGCGGCGATAATCCTTCAACCTCGGCCGCGTGTTGAAGCGCGGCAATGGCATTCGGCGTAAAATCCATCGCGGTCACGTGCATGCCCTGGCGCGCCAAAAAAAGGCTGTTGCGGCCTTTGCCGCACCCAATATCTACCGCCTGTTTCATGGCGGCCTGCTGCGTGCCAATTTTCTCCCACGCCCACACAACGGCGCCCGAAGGCGTATGGCGATGAGAGGATGGCAACCCACCCTGCCCATACTCGGCTGCCCAGCGTTGCGGATTTGATTTCATGGTGGCATTTTAGGCCCAATGAAAAGCCCAACGCAACCGCCGCGCACTGTCGTGCAATGGCTCTATGCCACCGCCATCATGATTGGCGCGATGGCCATCATCGGCGCCATCACGCGCCTGACAGAAAGCGGATTATCGATCACCGAATGGGCGCCCATCACGGGCGTCATCCCTCCCCTGAGTGCCGATGATTGGCAAAAAGCCTTCGATCTGTACCGTGCCACACCGCAATATCAGCTGGTCATGAAGGGCATGAGCATGGATGAGTTTAAGAATATTTTTTTCTGGGAATGGGTGCACCGGTTGTGGGGGCGGCTCATCGGGTTGGTCTATGCCCTGCCCCTGATTTATTTTACCCTTACCAAAAAAATTCCGCGACCGTTTTTACTGCGCTGCTGGCTGATTTTGCTGCTGGGTGCCGCCCAGGGTTTTGTGGGCTGGTTCATGGTTCAAAGCGGGTTGGTGGATGCCACCACCGTCAGCCCCTATCGGCTTGCGCTGCATTTATCGCTGGCGCTTGTGTTGCTGGGGGCTGTGCTGTGGACAGCGTGGGATATTTCCCACAATGCCGCCGCGCATGAAAAATTATCATTCTGCATGAAGCGTCATGGCGTGGTGGCGCTGGCATTTTTGGCCATCACCATTGTGTGGGGCGCCTTTGTGGCGGGCATGGATGCCGGAAAAATGTATAACACCTGGCCCCTGATGGAGGGCGAATTTTTGCCGGCCGTCGCCATCTCGGCCAACCCATGGTGGAAAAACTTTTTCGCCAACGCGGTGGCCATTCAGTTTGCGCACCGCTGGCTGGGCATTCTCACCGGCGTGATGATTTTAAGTTGGGCCGTGCGGCTTTACGCTCAAGCGCCACGTGGGCGCAACAAAAAATACGCCATCAATCTGGCTTTGCTGGCCATCATCCAGCCGCTTTTGGGCATCCTCACACTGCTGCACGCGGTGCCTGTGTGGCTGGGCACGTTGCATCAGGGCGTGGCGGCTGTGCTGCTTTCTTATCTGCTGTTTCAGCTGCATCCTGTTTCTCGTATGCATAAAATATAAGCACTGTTGTGCCTGCGAAGGCAGGCACCCATCACCCGAATGAAATGCTCAAAACAACCGTATGCGTGATGGGCCTTTGCCTTCGCAGGGGCTTCAGTCTTTTTGATGAGTTCTGTCCATAAGAAAGAGAGGGCACAATGCCCCTTGTATCGCGGCTGCGAATTCTACGGGCAATCCAGCTTTTCTCTATCGTCACATTCTGTCTACAGATTTCGGCATGTGCCGGAATGACAACACCCAGGTTTTACCCTACCCCCCAAACGGGTCTTGGACCAAAATAGTATCTTCGCGCTCGGGGCTGGTTGAAAGCAAGGTCACTTGCACGCCCACCAATTCCTCAATGCGTTTAATATATTTGATGGCCAGGGGCGGCAGTTCGCTCCAACTGCGGGCGCCGCGCGTGCTGCTCTGCCAGCCTTTGTGCGTTTCATAAATGGGTTTCACGGCCGCCTGCATGGCTTGCGAGGCTGGCAAATAATCAAGCTGCTGGCCCGCACATTCATACCCCACGCAAATTTTCAGCTCGGGCAGCTCGTCCAAAACATCCAGCTTTGTCAGAGCCACGCCATTCACGCCCGAAATTTGCAGGGCCTGGCGCACCAGCACCGCATCAAACCACCCGCAGCGACGCTTGCGACCCGTGACCGTGCCAAACTCGCGCCCGCGCTGGCCAATATGTTCGCCCACCTCGGTGGTCTCTTCAGTAGGAAACGGCCCCATGCCCACGCGCGTGGTGTATGCCTTGCACAGGCCCAGCACATAACTGCGCGCGGCGGCGCCCATGCCGCTTCCGGCCGCCGCCTGCCCCGCCACGGTTTGACTGGCCGTGACAAACGGATAAGTGCCGTGGTCAACATCCAGCAAAACACCCTGCGCCCCTTCAAACAAAATCTTTTTACCCGCCTGCTGGGCCTGATGCAGCACACGCCACACCGGCGCCACAAAGGGCAGAATTTTGGGGGCCAAGGCCTGCATGTGCGCCATTAAGCCATCGACCGTAAAGGTGGGCGCGCCCAAAGCCTGAAGCAGCAGATTATGATGCGATACCAAATCATCCAGCTTTTTCTTCAGCACATCCGCATCGGCTAAATCGGCCACGCGCACGGCGCGGCGCGCCACTTTATCTTCATAGGCAGGGCCAATGCCCCGACCGGTGGTGCCAATTTTCTCGCCACTCTTGGCGGCTTCGCGGGCCTGATCCAGCGCGGGATGCAGGGGCAGAATCAGCGGGGCATTGTCGGCGATTTTCAAATTCTCAGGGCTGATGGCCACGCCCTGCCCCCTTAACTTGTCCATTTCTTTCAGCAATGCTTCAGGATCAATCACCACCCCGTTGCCGATTAACGATAATTTCCCAGGCCGAATAACCCCCGATGGCAAAAGGCTCAGCTTATATTCTGTGCCGCCAATCACCAGCGTGTGGCCGGCGTTGTGCCCACCCTGAAAGCGCACCACCACATCGGCGCGTTCGCTCAGCCAATCCACAATTTTGCCTTTTCCTTCATCGCCCCACTGGGCGCCAATGACAATGACGTTGCTCATGCCGTTAACCTAGGCAAAGGCACGGGTAAAAGCAAAATTCACCAATTATCCAGTATTTTCAACATGGTTTATTACCGCTTTTGAATAAGCGATTGATTTTTTTTGCTTTCAATGGTATACATAACGTTAACAATCCAGCACTGCTGGCGACGTTAAACGCACAATCGACATCATCTGCAGCCATCATTGCGCTGCAATGGGGACGGTTTAGCAACTTTGGATCACAAGGGGGGCCAATGCCAAGTCCGAAAGTCAATGTCCAGGTCAGTAAAATTTCTGACAAGGTGACCAAGCTTGAGTTTAAGAAGGGCGATTATGTCGTCTATCCCGCGCACGGTGTTGGCCGTGTTGAGGGGGTTGAGCAGTTCGCCGTGGCCGGCAGCGAAGTTCAGCTGTACAGCATTATGTTCGAACAAGATAAAATGCGCCTGAAAGTGCCGGTGACCAAAGCCAAAAATGCGGGGCTGCGCCGCCTTTCCAGCAAAGATCGCATCAAAGATGCCATGACAACCCTGCAGGGCAAGGTGCGCATTCGCCGCGTGATGTGGAGCCGACGTGCGCAGGAATATGAAGCCAAAATCAATTCGGGCGATCCTGTGCAAATCGCCGAGGTGGTGCGCGATCTTTATCGCGGTCACGATGCGCCCGAACAAAGCTACAGCGAACGCCAAATTTATCAGGCCGCGCTGGAACGTTTAGCGCGTGAGTTGGCCGTGGTTGAAAAAATCGACCAAGGCAAAGCCGCCGAAAAAATTGAAGACGTGATGGATAAAGAACGCGGCTATACATCGGCGCGCGACGCGGCTTAGCCAGTCGTTATTCATTCGCGTTAGCTTGTCAATCTGTCATTCCGGCGCACGCCGGAATCCGTGGGGCTTATTGTCCATAATAACGGGTGCCGGTTTTGTGTATCGGCACCTCCATGGATCCCGACTTTCGTCGGGATGACGGTTTGCTTTTGAAAATTTTTGATTTGTAAAAGTAAAAAATTGTCGGCTGTTTTTTTATGGAAATTTCTTGCCGAAAAGCTTGCTGGCTCTCTCTGAATCAGCCAACACTGCTGTCATGTCCTCCGACATTGAGAAAGACGATACCATCGCCAATCTTGGCTGGCCGCAGCGTTTGTGGGTGGTGGGGCCGTGTTCGGGGCGTCTTGGCGCGCTTGAAACCATTCATGACCAGTTGCTGGATTGTGTGCAGCCCGGCGAGAAAATTATTTACACGGGCGGCTACGCCAGCGCCTCGGGCCGTTATGTGGCTGTCGATGAAATTTTGCTTTTCCGCCGCCTACTTTTAGCGCGCGATGGTTTTCAGGCGCATGATTTTGTGTGGCTTCGCGGACAGGAAGAAGAAGCTTTCCACAGGCTTTTCCGCCTGCCCTACACCTATAACCCCACGCAAGAGCTTGCCGCACTTCTGGCCCAGGGGGCGGGCCGATACCTTAATTACTATGGCTATAATCTGCCCGATGTTCATGGGGTCATTCGCAGCGGGCTTGCGTCGCTTACGCGGTGGATTGCGCAATTACGCCATCAAATGCGCGCCATCTCCGCGCACGAAAATTTTTGGCTGGCGGCCCGGCGCGCCGCCCTTGTCTCGCGCCACGGCAAGGAAGGCCCCGTGCTGTGCGTGCCAAGGGGTTTTGCGCCCGAAAAATCGCTGACCGAGCAAGGCGACAGCTGGTGGAGCGATGGCAAGCTCCTTAGCCTCATTCAAAAACCTGTCCGCAATTTTTCGCGCATCATTCGCGGGCGTGATCCGGCCGCGCTGGGTATGGATGTGGGCCCCATTGTGCTGACACTGGATGATGCTGATGGCACAACGCCTGTTCTGGCCGCCTGCGTGCACCCCAACGGCCTGATTGAGGAAATTATCAGCGCGGCCCCCTCGGCTGATGAGCAATGGGTGGCCGATGATTCGGAAAGCGCCACAACGCCCCTGCCCCTGGCCAGCCAGTTCGCCGCGCGCCTGACAGGTCAAACGGTGGCTGCGCCTTTTCGTTTTTCATCGCACGCGGCTTAATTTTTCTGGGGCTGTGCCACAAAAGCCTCGGCTGTGCCTTATCTTCAACTTATTTTAACTTTAAGCTCGGAAATATGAAGTGTATGAGTGTTGAGAATCAATCCCCGTCTATGCAGGGCTCCCATCATCAAAAAATCATCAATGCCCACATGCTGGAGCGCTGCAGCGCCAGCATGCATGGTCATTTTGTGGCGCTGGCGCGTTTTGCCTCGCCGCATTACAAACCCACCTATGCCACGCTGGTGGGCACCCCGAACCATGAGTATCAGCGGGTGGCCATCACGCTGAAGGCCATTCGTGAAGCGCTGCAAGATCAGCAGCTGCTCTCGCTTGAACTGCGCGAGTTTGCGAGTAATTAGGGCCTATCTCACCTCTGGTGCGCACACGCTGCCAGAACCACAATCGCCACCCCCTGCACCCACTGGATAAAAAGGAATCGGATCAACAACAATCGGGGCGGTATAAGATGAATTTTGTACCCCAACAGCAGGTGAAGCGCTGTGCGCCGTTGCTGAAGGTGTGCTTGATGAAACCTTCGGCTTTTTTTCACCATTCATTGACGGCGGTTGGTCGGCGCTTCCCTTCTCATCACTTCCAAAACCGCCATAAATATCCACTTCTTCCATGCGCCCCTCCACACACCATCGTAAAAATTCTTGAAGTTCAGTCAATGCCGTTTGAGTGCGGCGCAGCATCAGGCATAAATTGCCGCGGCCCGCTGCTCAAATGCGCTGACCATGCGTATGAAGGCGCGATCGAAGAACATGTTCATGATGCTTGAAAGAATTTTTGATTGAAAATCGACATCGACATCAAACGTCAGTTCGCACGCACCGCTGCCCACCGCATGAAACACCCACGCATTTGAAAGATGCGAGAGCGGCCCGCCCCCATATCGCACATCAATTTTTTCTGGCCGCACAAAAGTAACATGAGAGCGATACGTCTCGCGCAGGGCCTTATACCCAATGGTCATGTCGGCGGTCAGCGTTTTCTTCTGCTTCTCAATAATTTTGGCTGATAAACACCACGGCAAAAATTCGGGATATTTCTCAACATCCATCACCAGATCAAAAAGTTGCGCGGGCGTATAGGGCAGAATGCGTGTTTCAGAATGCGATGGCATGGCAGTTCAGGCCCCTTTGGCCAGTCGTGCCGCTTTCAGCTTTGTAAAATCGTCGCCCGCGTGGTGCGATGACCGTGTGAGCGGCGAGCTGGAGACCATGAGAAACCCCTTGCCGCGCGCCATTTGCGCATACCCTGAAAACGCATCAGGTGTCGCAAAACGCTGCACCGCCGCGTGTTTGGGCGTGGGCTGCAGATATTGGCCGAGCGTGATAAAATCAACCTCGGCCATGCGCAAATCATCCATGACTTGATAAATCTCGCTGTCTTCTTCGCCCAACCCCACCATCAGCCCCGATTTTGTAAAAATTGTTTTGTCCAGTTCCTTCACGCGAGACAGCAGCTGCAGCGATGTAAAATATCGCGCGCCAGGCCGAATGGTGGGATACAACCGCGGCACCGTTTCCAGGTTGTGGTTAAACACATCAGGCCGCGCGTCCACCACCACCTCCATCGCACCTTTTTTGCGCATAAAATCGGGCGTCAGCACTTCGATGGTGCAATTTGGCAGGCGCGCACGCAGGGCACGAATGGTGCGGGCAAAATGTTCTGCCCCGCCATCATCCAAATCATCCCGATCAACCGACGTGACAACGACATGATGCAACCCCAAACGCGCCGCCGCCTCGGCCACATTGTCTGGCTCATGCGGATCAAGTTTTTGGGGGAGTCCTGTCGCCACATTGCAAAAAGCGCACGCGCGCGTGCACACCGAACCCAAAATCATAAACGTGGCGTGTTTTTGCTTCCAGCATTCGCCAATATTGGGGCACGCCGCTTCTTCGCACACGGTGTGCAATTTCAAATCGCGCAACAGCGCCTGCGTTTCGGCCACCTGGTTGCCCACGGGCGCCCGCACGCGCAACCAATCGGGCTTCTGGCGTTGCACGGGCTGATCGGGCCTGTGCGCCTTTTCGGGGTGGCGTGCAGCAGCTTGGTTCTGTGCCGTGTCGGTCTGGGGCATACCCTTTTATTTAGGGTTTCAGCCGGCAAATAGCAAAGGCCTAAGCAACCTTGCGGCGTTGTTCGGCCATGTCCTGCAGTTGATTCAGGGCGCGGGTCAGGCGCTCGGGCTCGTCGGTTTCTTCCATAAAGTCGAAATCGATGCCCGCCATACGTTCAATGGTTAAAAGAATCTGGTTGGCCACCTGACGGCCCAATACGCCGGCAATTTGGTTATAATCCATTAACTGTGTGTCGCTCATTGTCTGCATCCTTGTTGATTAAATTCACGGCAACTTCTTACCATTAAAGGCTAGGATGCAATCAAGCTTTATTATTTACTTTCAACAAAAAAGACATATTTTTTCGTTAACTATAATCATTACTTTATTTGCAATGCCACCTCATGTATAAAGATTTGACGGAACTAAAGGAAAGCCCATGCTTCGCACTCTTGCTGTTTTTGCCATTGCCCTTCTCATCGCTGTGCCCGCTCAGGCGCAAATTGGCCAGCAGGTGCTGGAAGCCCTTCAAAAAGGCGATCGCGCCGCCATCAAACAGCTGATTGATAGCAACCCCACCGAAGCTGGCGCCATTGCCCGCAGCATTGTCAGCTTTGTACGCGAGAGTGTGCCCAATAATCCTGATTTTCTGGGCGAGCAGATGGAAACCGTCAGCACCCTGTGCGGTGGCGATGTGAAAGCCGATGATGCTACAGGCTTGGCGCAAGAACTGCGTGGCTTGGTCTCGGCCCTGAAAGAAAGCGCCCAACAAACAGGCGAGCAAAATTCGGCCATGCTGGCCTCGGCCCTTGGTTGCGCGGGCTCCCCCGCCATTGTAGCTGTCGATCCTGAACTTTATTCGCTGTTGCTGGTTGATG
>RFNS01000285.1 GCA_009927055.1 Alphaproteobacteria bacterium
GTCAGTTCAGAAACAAGCGGCATATTTCGTCTGGGTTTTGTTTCTGGAGCATCTGTTTCTAGAGTTTTAGCTCTAGTTTCTTGATACTTTGCGAAGTCGATAACAGTCATCTGTTTCTCCTGTTTGGTTATGGTTAGGCAATTTTTCTGGCCAGAAAACCAAAGTGGCGGCCCACATTGGCTGACGGGATGGGGTGGGCGATCAGCCAATCGGCTTTCTCATTCGGCACCGTCACTTCGCGCGTGGCACCACGCAGCACAACCTGTCCGGGTTCAAGCCTTTGCGCATCGTGCGTAATACCTACCAACTGCTCACTCTCATCACGGCGTACCAGCACCTTCTCAAAGCGAATAATTTCTGGTTGCGTGGTGGGCGGAAACGGCAATGCGGGTTCATCGGTCAGTCCATGAAACTGCAAGGCGTTGCGAATGGCGTTGTAAGCAACCTCCACCGACTGCGGATCATCATCCTGCCCCGATTCAAGACACACGCTTGTCTCGGCGCCAAACTCCAGCCCTGCATGAATAAGGGCCGACGTGAAACCACGAAACGATTTTTGGGTGTGGCCAAGCGCCGTCACATCCGGCGCCTCGGCCGCATGCCACGCATGACGCCACCTTTCATAAATTGTGTCGGTGCCGAGGGATTGGGCGAAGTTTTTCTCTTTCGTCGCTCTGCAGGCTAAAACAAGGAAACCCTTTTTAGTTAAGGAGTACCCACCTTGAGGTTGATCACTCACAATCACATGCGCTTTGCCGGCCAGTGGCACTGAATGTAAATCAAGCAGGTGCCAATTTCTGAAGCCAAAAAAATTTTTCAACTTTTTAAATTCGGCCACAATCGCTTTCCTTATCTGATGCTCGGGCGTGGGGCCGTGGCTGTTGGGATGAATATCGCGGTTGGTATCAACCCAAATGCCGCGCACATTCGCCTGTTTCGCCAGCGGGTTGAGCAGCGGAAAAATGGTCAGCTGCCCACGCGCCAGTTTAATATGGCCCGATTGAATTTCGGCAATCACACGCCGCGCGGCCACTTCGCCCGAAGGCTCATTACCATGAATGCGCGCCGTGATGACCAGATGATCACCCGCTTCCTCGGCCTTAAAATGGTGTTTTTCAAGTTGAATGGTGTAACCGTCTTCCTCAGGTTCTGAATTTATTCCTGGAGGATAGGCTTTTTGTGGCGGAATAAAAGAAACACATGGCCTCTCTTGAACAAGGGCTCCGTGACTGATTGATGCATAAAACGACATTTTTCTCTCCTCGCGCGCGGGGTTGCAGGCTGGCGAGGACAGAAAAAGCATGCGCGCAAGGCGTTTTGCTGCCGTTCACCAGAATGGAACCGCAGCGAGGAAACCGAGTTGTGGGCTTGTCGCGCGGCGCTTTAGCACTTGGTATCGCGGTTGCAAGCTGACCCATCAAATCCCGCGTGTTGATTGCTCAACATCCCCTAGCGTCTCACGAATATTTTTCATCGTCAAGATATTTTTTTGAATTTTCTTGAATCATTCATGCAACTTTTCATTCAATCACCTGGCACAATCATCTTGTGCGCATGGCTGGCCATTTTTGATGAAATATGGTCAATTGCGTTTATCATGCGTTTTTTGGCTTGGCTTTTTTCGTTGGCGGCGCTGCTGCTGGTTGTGGGGTTGGTGGCGGGTTTTGCCGCTTACACCTATGTCTCGCGTGATTTGCCCGATTATTCGAAGCTGAAGGATTATCAACCCCCCGTGCTCAGCCGCATTTATGCGGGCGATGGCCGGCCCATGGCCGTGGTGGCGGCCGAGCAGCGATTGTTTGTGCCCATCAGCGCCATTCCCAAGCGCGTGATTGATGCGTTTTTGGCGGCTGAAGATAAGGATTTTTATCGCCATTCAGGAATCGATTTGGCCAGCATTGCCGCGGCGGCGCTGACAAACCTTCAGCACATTGGCAGCAACCGGCGCCCCATTGGCGCCAGCACCATTACACAGCAGGTGGCCAAAAACTTTTTGCTGGGGAATGAATTATCGCTGATGCGGAAATTTCGTGAAGCCATTCTGGCCCTGCGCATCGATCAGGCTCTCAGCAAAGATCGTATTCTTGAGTTGTATCTGAACCAGATTTTTTTGGGCCAGCGATCGCACGGCGTGGCCACCGCGGCGCTGAATTATTTTAACAAAACACTGAGCGAATTGACGATTGACGAAGCCGCTTATTTGGCGGCCCTGCCAAAGGCACCCAACAATTATCATCCTGTCAAACATCGTGATGCGGCGCTGGCGCGTCGCAACTGGGTGATTGGGCGCATGCTGGAAGATGGCGCCATTCAACCCGCCGAAGCCGAGGTGGCGCGCGCCGCCCCCTTAGATATGAAACCGCGTCCGGAAGAAGAAACCGTGGTGGCCGATTATTTTGCCGAAGAAGTTCGGCGCGAGATGGTGCAGCGGTTTGGTGAAAAAAATCTTCTGGAAGGCGGGTTTGCCGTGCGCACCAGCCTTGACCCCATGTTGCAGGCCGTGGCCCAAAAAACCCTGCGCGAGGGGTTGATTGATTTTGACAAACGTCAGCGCGGGTGGCGCGGCCCTGTGGCCCGTTTTGAGAATTTTGACGATTGGAAAACGCGCCTGCAAAAAATATCGCGGCCTGCGGGCATGCCGCACGATTGGCACCTGGCCCTTGTGTTGCGCGTGAATGCCCAGAATGTCGATATCGGGTTTGCGAATGGGGGTGGGGGAATCATCCCATGGTCTGACATGCGCTGGGCGCGCAAGGAATTGGCAGGCAATAAATTTGGCCCGCCCGTTGCCAAACCCGCCGATGTGTTGGCGCTGGGCGATGTGGTGATGGTGAAGGCGCTGCCTGATGCCGAAAAATCGGCTTCTGAAACATTGCCCGCCCCCAAAACAGGCACAGATAAAAAGAAAAACGCGCCGCCATCCTTCAGCCTGATGCAAATTCCGGTCATTCAAGGCGCTTTGGTGGCGCTCGATCCGCACACGGGGCGCGTGCTGGCCCTGCAGGGTGGATTTTCAACCGAGCTGAGCCAATTTAATCGCGCCACGCAGGCGCAGCGCCAGCCGGGTTCGGCCTTCAAACCTTTTATTTATCTGGCCGCGCTTGAACATGGCCTGACACCGGCCAGCTTGGTGCTCGATGCGCCGTTTGCTTATAACCCCGGCCCCAACCAGCCCCTGTGGCAGCCTGAAAATTATTCAGAAGAATTTTATGGCCCCACAACCCTGCGCGTGGGGCTTGAAAAATCGCGCAACGTGATGACGGTGCGCCTGGCGCATTTTTTGGGCATGCCCGTGGTGGCCGATTATGCGCGCAAATTTAACATCAACGATCATATGCCAGAATTTTTGGCCGCGTCCCTGGGCAGTATTGAAACAACGCCGCTGCGCCTGACAGCCGCCTATGCCATGCTGGTAAACGGGGGCAGGGAAATTTCCCCCACCCTGATTGACCGCGTGCAAGACAGAACAGGAAAAACCGTGTGGGCGCAAAGCCCGTTTCTGTGCCAGCAATGCCTGACAACCGATATAGCGAACGTGCCCACCCTTGTTGATACGCGCGAACACATCGCCGATGAACGCGCCGCGTATCAAACCGTCTCGATGCTGGAAGGGGTGGCCCAGCGAGGCACCGCCGCACGCCTTGCGTCTCTGGGGAAGCCCGTGGCGGGCAAAACCGGCACCACGAACGATGCGAAGGATGCGTGGTTTGTGGGTTTCTCGCCCGATTTGGCCGTGGGCGTGTTTGTGGGTTTTGATGAACCCAAACCGCTTGGCAGCCGCGAAACGGGCGCCTCGGTCGCCGTGCCCATTTTTGAAGATTTTATGCGCGCAGCGCTGGCCGATAAGCCCGGCACGCCTTTCCGTGTGCCGCCGGGCCTTCGCATGGTGCGCATCGATGCCGCGACAGGGCAGGAAGCGACCGCCGCCACCGAGAAAGCGATTTGGGAAGCCTTTGTGCCGGGCACCGAGCCGGGCACAGGCGTGCAAGCCATTTTAGATGGCAGCAGCGACATGGCGGGCGTTGAGATTGGCCCCGCCCCCGAACTGGAAGGCGCCGGCACGGGCGGGTTGTATTAGGGGAAGCCTAGGCTGTTCCCGGAGCCATGCCTGTGACTGGGGGTGCAGCAGCAACTTTTTGCGTGGCGGCTGGATGTGTTGTTCCAGACCCAAGACCAAGCGCATCGACAACATTGGCAAGGCCCCTAGCTTCAATACCTAAACTTTGTGATGTCCTCAAAAGATGTGCCATGCCATGCCCATAAGAAGCATTTGCCGCCTCTATCATACTTCCTCGCGCATAAGTGCCCGCAGGATCGGCAACACGAAAATCGCTTGCAGGTGTCAGGCTCATACTTCCTCCCCTAATTGTTCAATCATCATGGCGGCCGAGGCCCAGGGTTTGAAGCCGGGCGTTTGCACATCATCATTCAAAAAAGCTTCAATTTGTTCTTCGGTAATGGGGCTGAAGCGCGCTTCATACAGCTCGAGTACATCATGCAAAATCTTCTTCGCCTGATCTTGCTGATCAATCACCATGTGGGGGATTTTGCTGTTCAACTCGTCAATCAGTTCCAGCGTAGCTTTTTTCAGCTGCTCGGCAATAATCAACTCATTCTGCAGGCGGTTGTGGTCATCTTCCACGCCGGCCAGAATGGCCTCAATCGCGGGCCAGTGGTCGCCGTGTTTGCCCATCTCGTTTCCGGCCTCCAGCAGCGCGTTGCGCGTGATGGCCATGCGCGTATCGTTGCGGGCCAGTTCGGCCTCAAGTTCAGGAGAATAAAGCGACGCGTGCATGGTTTGAAATTATCACGCGCATGCTTAACGAAAGGCAAATTTTTGGGGCCAAAATTCTGTGTAACTAATTGAGTTATTTGCATATTTTGAGATGCAAGCGTTAGGGTTAAGTCAAGCACAAAAATACTTACATCATATTTTTCAACGCCATGCGCCGTGTGTGTGTGCCACGCGCTGCGCGTCGCCACACCCGCACCCACAATCCTTGCCGCAAGTAAAGAAGAAAATTTTTCGGTCCACCGCCGTGGGTGGGAAGTTGTGGCATGTTCGGTGGGCTGAGTCTTTTTGGTCGGGCTCAATGTCAAATCATTATTCGCCCTCCCTCAAGGGGAGAGGGAAAAGAGAGATCGCGTATCATACTGAAACATGATCGCCTTATTATAATTATAGAGGGGGGTTGATTTTTGGGCCGTGCACCCCCATCTCGATAAAGCAACCCCCACCAACCTGATGAGGTTTCTTATGTATAAGCTATATTACGGCCCCGGCGCCTGCTCGATGGGCATTCATATCATGCTGCGCGAGTTGAACGCGCCCTTCGAACTGCACCGTGTGTCGCTGATGGATGGCGATCAACGCAAGCCCGAATTTTTGCACATCAACCCGCGCGGGCAAATTCCTGTGCTGGTCGATGCCGGCCAGCCCGTGCGCGAAGGGGCGGCCATCATCGCGTATCTGGCGGCCAAGCACCCCACGCCGCTTCTGCCCATGAATCCCCCCGATGCGGCGGCGCTGGAATGGATGTGCTGGGCCAACGCCACGCTGCATCCGGCCTATAGCCGCGCCATGTGGATCAAGCGCAACTTTGCGAACGAGGCCAACTATAACGCCCTGATGACCAACGCCATTCAGGCGCTCAACACCCTGTGGCAGGAGGCCGATCAGGTTTTGGGCACGCGCCCCTATTTGGCGGGCAACACCCCCACCATGGGCGATATCATGATGACCGTGATGGCGAACTGGGGCACGGCGCAGCCTGTGCACCTTGGCCAAAACGTGCGCCGCGTGATTAAGGACATGGTGGCGCGCCCTGCCTATCAGGCCGCACTGACCGCCGAGCAAGTCGAATATAAGGCCGCCGCATAAAGTGGCGGCATGAGATGATGACGGGGTGTCTGCCGCATGGGCAGGCACCCCTTTTTTTCACCGCGCGCGCGTATCGGCGCATGTGTATTATTATGAACGGGGGAAATTTCCCCCATCAACCATCGCCCATTTATCATTTATATCGCCCATTTATGTGGCCGGCTTTTGCTGCACAATCACGCCATACCAGCCAAGGCCTTGATAGGTTTCATAACCTGGGGTGAGCGAAAAACCAACGGTGCGCCCGCCCATATCGACATAATTGCCCGATTTTTTTCCTTCTGTTTCCAGCGGGAAAATTTCGGTCAGCACGCCCATGTCATCTGAGGCGGCGATGACCCTGTTTTTGCTATCCAGCAGCATGGCGCGCGTGCGGCGTTTTTCTTCGTCATCAAAACGCACGCCCTTCACAATGGTTTCCGATTGCGTTTTCCAATCAAAAAAGACGCCCAGCACGCCCAAAATCTTGCCCTGGCTTTCGCCATTTTCGCGGATGGCGGCGGCATAGGTGGCCACAGGGCGATTGTCCAGTGCGGCATTGGCTTGCACATCGGCCACCGAAAAATCATCGCCGCTGGCGGTGGCCATGGCCTGCCTAAACCAGTTTTCTTGCGAGACGTTCATGCCTAGCGCGCGCGGATACAGTGATGGCCGCCCATTGGCAATCACCTGCCCTTGCGTGTTCACAATCCACAAATCGAGATAAACGGTGTAGGCGCCCAAAATCACGCCAAGGCGCTTGCTGGCATATTCTTGCGTTTCGCGGTTGGGGTGAGAGAGCGCCTGAACCACGGCGGAATCAGTCGCCCACCAGCGCACATCGCACGAACGTTCGTACAAATTTCTGTCCATAATCTCGATCATATTCAGCGCCAGATCGGTCAGGCGCTGGCCACGAATGCTGTTGACAAGCCCCTGGCCCAGCGCATTCAGTTCTTCGGTTTGTTCTGTCAAACTTTCGGTCAGCTGATCGGAGATGCCTGTAATGCGCTCAGAGATCGATTTCACCTCCTGCGCCACAATGGTGAAACCGCGCCCCGCCTCGCCGGCCCTGACCGCCTCAATCTGCGCGTTCAGGGCCAGCATTTTCATCGATTTGGTGACATGACGGATCTCACCCACCTTGTTGTTGGCTGTATCAGCCAATTGTTTGGAGAGGGAGAGAACACGCTCAGGCATCGATAACCTCTGGCCTTACATACCTTTGGTCTGATCAATGGTGTGACCGGGTTGACGCTCATTGAATTTGGCAAACTCGCCATGCAGCGATGTATCCAAACCTTGTGATTGCGTTTCATCCGACACCTTGATGGGCATGACCAGGTTGACCAGCTTGATGACAAGATAGGTCAAAATCACGGCATAGGCGCACACAGCCCCCACCGCCACAATGTTGGACACGAACAGCTTGGTTTCGCCGCTGATGGCGAGGCCTTCCACCGCCAGGGCGCCGTTCACCGCTTTTGAGGCAAACACACCCGTGAACACCGCACCAATGATGCCGCCCACACCGTGGCAGGCAAACACATCCAGCGCGTCATCCAAGCGGCTTTGCTTTTTCATCTGATAGGCGATCATGTTGCACACAACGCCGGCAATAGCGGTCATGATGATGGCCGCCGTAATATCAACATATCCTGCGGCGGGTGTAATGCACACAAGCCCCGCCACAATGCCGGTGGCCGAGCCCACCGCCGTGGGTTTGCCCGAACGCACCCATTCGGTCAGCATCCACGCCACAAACGCGGTGGCACCACCCACAAAGGTGGTCATGAAAGCATGAGCGGCGAGCGTGCCCGACGCAATGGCCGAACCCGCATTAAAGCCAAACCAGCCAAACCACAGCAAGGCCGTGCCCAGCATGATCATGGGCACGTCGTTAGGAATGCTGTGACCTGTTTTATAGCGTTTGCCGAACATGAGCGCGGCCACAAGACCCGAACAACCCGACGCGATGTGCACCACAAGACCGCCGGCAAAATCGATGCCGCCATCGGCCGCAATCCAGCCGCCAGGCCCCCACACCCAGTGCGCCACAGGCACGTAAACAACCAAACTCCACAGCACCATAATCAGCAGCCATGCCTTGAAGTTCACACGTTCGGCAATGGCGCCCGTGATCAGGGCCGGGGTGATAATGGCAAACATCATCTGAAAGGCGACAAAGGCGTAATAAGGAACATTGGCGCCTTCATAAACTTTTGTTTCTAAGCCTTTCAGCATCATCCAATCGAGGCCGCCGATAAAACCACTGCCTTCGGTAAACACAAGACTGAAGCCCGCCACAATCCACAACAGGCCTACAACGGCCAGCGCGACATAATTCTGCAAAAGGGTCGAGACGACGTTTTTGCGGCTGACCATGCCGGCATAGAAGAAGGCGAGGCCGGGGGTCATCAGCATCACAAGCGCTGTCGAGACCAGAAGCCAAGTGGTGTTGCCCGTATCAATGGGTGGAGGGGCGGCGGCATCTTGCGCCAAAGCCGCAGACATGGCCGAAAAGAAAACAGCCACAAGGGTTGCGCCAAAGGCGCCTAATTTTTTCATCATTGCTCTCCTCCACGGACTCGTTCCGGATTTGGAATAGGTTTTTTGGTGCCTGAGCCTCTGCCCAAACAGCATCACGCTAAATGACTCCTCTTAAAGATTAATTAACAGCCATCAACCAAAAGTCTCAGGCGCGGCCCGCCTCGGTTGAGAATGAAAAAGCGTGGCTAATGCCAAGGCTGGCCAGCGCGCGCGGCCATTTCTGATCATGGGGTGTTTCAAAAATCAGTTCGGGCGTCGCCTCGGCCACCAGCCAGCTGTTGGTCTGCATTTCTTGCTCCAGCTGGCCCGATACCCAGCCGGCATAACCCAGCGCCAGCAGCGCCTGTTGGGGGCCTTGGCCCGCCACCATATCTTGCAGCACCTTGCCCGTGCCGGTGAGAGAAAAAATGGGCGAGATGATCATGGTCTCTGGCTGCTGCCACTCAGGGCTGTGCAGCACAAAGCCGCGCTGTGTTTCAACCGGCCCGCCAAAATAAATGGGGTAATCAGGCGCCATGCCCTGCACGTTGATATCTGTGTGGCGCAGCAGTTCAGAGAAGGTCAGATCATCAATCACCTTATTCACCATCAGGCCCATGGCGCCAAAGGCGGTATGTTCGCACATTAAAATAACCGCCTGGGCAAAGCGCGCATCGGTCATGGCGGGGGTGGCCAGCAAAAGCCTTCCGGCCATCATCATATCGGTCTGTTTTTTCTTCATCACAATCATTCTACCTGAATATGGCCATGAAAACGATCATAAACAAGTCCTGCCCTTGAATTGTCATGATCGCGCCCTATGTTACAGAAGTTCTCACAACTCACGGAGTCTTCTCATGACATTTGCTAAATACCTGATGATCTTTGCGCTGCTGGCTGTGCCGGCGCTGGCCAATGTCAATCTGGGCCAAACTGCGCCCGACTTTACCGCGAAAGACAGCAACGGCAAAGAAGTCAAGCTGTCTGATTTCAAAGGCAAAACCGTGGTGCTGGAATGGACCAATCATGATTGCCCTTTTGTGCGCAAATTTTATGAGGCGGGCAAAATGCAGGAATATCAAAAAGCCGCCGTGGCCGATGGCGTGGTGTGGCTTTCGATCATTTCATCAGCGCCCGGCAAGGAAGGCCATGTGGATGGCGTCAAAGCGAATGAGCTGACAGCCAGCCGCAACGCCGCGCCCAGCCATGTGCTGCTGGATGAAACGGGCACCGTGGGCAAACTGTATGGCGCCAAAACAACACCGCACATGTTCATCATCGATGCGTCGGGCGTTGTGCAATATCATGGTGCGATTGACAGCATCCCCTCTACCAATGCGGCTGATATTGACAAAGCCACCAACTATGTCACCGCCGCGCTGGCCGATTTGAAAGCGGGCAAAGCCGTGGCGGCCCTTGGCCAATCACGCCCCTATGGCTGTTCGGTCAAGTATGGTGAGTAGCGTATTGAAAGCATCAGATTGAAAGCATCAGAGACAAAAAAAACCACTGTTGCCCCTGCGAAGGCAGGGGCCCACCACACATTGTTTCATCTTGTGCCTCATTCGGGTGATGGGCGCCTGCTTCCGCAGGCACGGCCGTGGTTTTCTTATCCGTCATGCGTCAAATCTTGTCGTTCTTTTATTTTATCATGGTTGCCTGTGTTTCTTTTTCTCCTCGCCTTTCCCGCCCTTGCGGCTGAAACGGCGTGGCAGGACAATGATCGCGTGGCGGTGCGCATTATTTCGGCCACGCAAAATGTGGCCGAGGACACCCTCACTCTCGGCCTCGATGTTCAATTAAAGGGTAATTGGCACAGTTACTGGCGCAGCCCCGGCCAATCCGGCCTGCCGCCGCAGATTGACTGGCAGGGCAGCCAGAATGTTCAAAGCATAGATATTCTTTACCCCTGGCCCGAACGCAAAACCATTTTGGGCATCGAAAATTTTTTATATGAAAAGGCTGTTGTGTACCCCCTGATGCTTCAGGTGAACAACAGCGCTGAACCTGTTCAGCTTCACCTTAAGCTGGCGTTGCTGACATGCGCAGAAATTTGCGTGCCGAATGATTTTGTTTTTCAGCTGACACTGCCCGCAGGCCCGCCCGCTGAAAGCGCGCACGCGCCCACATTAAAAAACGCCCTGGCCCGCGTGCCGCCCACAGAAAACAATACCGCGATTGATCTGGACATCACCCGCGCCAGCCTTTCACCGTCGCTGCCTGGCCTTGTGCTGGCGGTGGCGGGAAAAAACATTCCCCCCACGCTTCAGGCGCTGGTTGAAACGCCGCTGGCCCTCTCGTTTAACCCTGCGCAAGTGATCACCACCACAGCTGACAGTGCCACCGTTCACTTGACGCTGACAGATGCAGCTGAACTTCAATCACTCCAGAAAACAACCGAAGCCACCATCACCCTCTATGGGTCAGAGGCTGAAACCTTCCGCGCACGTGAACAGCAGGTGGCCGTGGGCGCGGCTGACCCCAGCGTTTCATCAGCGCCGCTGCCCGAAACATCGGCCCCCACACCGTTCATCCTTATTCTGGTTTTTGCGTTTCTGGGCGGGTTGATTTTGAACGTCATGCCCTGTGTGCTGCCTGTCATCTCGCTTAAAATTCTCAGCATCGTGAAGCACAGCGATTATGGCCCGGCTGTGATACGCCGCAGTTTCCTTATCACGGCGGCGGGCATTGTCGCCTCATTTCTTGTGCTGGCGGCCGCCATGATTGTTGTGCGGCAACTGGGGCACACGGTGGGTTGGGGCATTCAGTTTCAAGAGCCGGTGTTCATCGCCGCGCTGGCGGTGCTGATCAGCCTTTTTGCCGCCAACATGTTTGGCCTGCTGCACATGGGCCTGCCTCAGAATCTGGAACAAAAACTCAGCGATAGCAGCCAGGGTAAAAGCAATCTGGCCTATTTTTTACAGGGCGCCTTTGCCACGCTCATGGCCACACCCTGCAGCGCGCCGTTTTTGGGCACGGCGGCCAGTTTTGCGCTGGTGGCCAGCATTCCCCACATTCTGCTGATTTTTATCTGCATGGGGGTGGGCCTTGCGACGCCTTATGTGTTGCTGGCATGGCAGCCGCAGTGGCTGCGCTTTTTGCCAAAGCCCGGCCAATGGATGGGGGTGTTGCGCATCATCCTTGGCGTGGCGTTGCTGGCCACCGTGGCGTGGCTTGTGTTTGTGCTGTCGGGCCAGGTGGATGAGATGTTTTGGCAGGGTCTGGCGGCGTGTCTTGTGGTGGTGTGGCTTTTGCTGATGCTGCGCAAAAAACTGCCCCCGCTTTTTGCCACGCTTGCGGGGGTAATGGCGGGGCTGGTGTGCGCGGCCGCCCTGGTTATGACAGCTTATGCGCCTGTGCCCACATCGCATCTGGCCACGTCCTCTGTGGGCACCCCATCGGGTGCGCTGGTATGGCAGGTTTTTGATGAACAGGACATCGCCACGCTGGTGGGCCAGGGGAAAACCGTATTTGTCGATGTCACGGCCCGCTGGTGCCTGACATGCCTTTATAACAAGCGCACGGTGTTGGAAAATGAGGTTGTTTCGGCCGCACTCAGCCAACCCCCTGTGGTGCTGATGAAGGCCGATTGGACCATGCCCAGCCCCGCCATTGCGGGTTATCTGCGGCGTCATGGCCGTGCGGGTATTCCCTTTAACATTGTTTATGGCCCCGCCGCCCCACAGGGCGTTCCGCTGCCCGAGCTGCTGACAAACGGTGCGGTGCTGCAAGCCCTTGAACAGGCGCAAAAACAACCCTGATCACCGGTGACCGATGGCCGACCACCGCCACCGACCACTGATCCGCCCTTGTTAAACCTTTTTTGTGGGTTACTATGCATGCTGTGACCCATAGGAGAAACGTCCATGACCAAACACCTTCTGTGCCTTGCTGCTTTTTTTGCCCTGCTGTTGCCGCTGTCGGCCTTGTCCCAAAGCGATAATATGGTCTATAGCAAAGTGGGTTCGGGCAAACCCTATAACCTGCCCACCCGCCACATGGGCATTACAGGATGCGGCGGCCAGATCGTCGATTGCAAACAGCCCGATAAAAATTTGGTGATGTCCATCGCCAACAGCTGTATCAGCGTTCGCTACAGCGGCCTGACCATCTCTGACACAAAAAAAATGGGCAGCAACGGCGCGCTGTGCGCTTACAGCAAAGGCAGCCGCACCGATAAAAGCGGTACAAGTTATCGCTGGCCCGTGTGCTGCGTCACCCCCCAAAGCAACGGCAGCACCTGCGAAGTGATCTGCCACGCCTTCTTTGCCGAAGAGAAAAAATAGCGCGGCGCCCCTTCTGATACCTAATCATCGTGATGCCTGATGATTTCTGGCGTCCTATCTTATGCCGTTGGCACCGGTGAAAAAGTAACTGCCCAGGCCGACGGTAAAAATAAAACAGCCGTACAGGCTGTGCTCGACCCACACGGCCGCCAACGATCGTGTTCTGGCATAGGTGTTGGCCCACAACACCCCCGCCAGACATGACAACACCACCGCCACCCAGTTGTGAAAAATAATGTGCACAAAGCCAAAGGCCAGGCCGCTGGCCACCATCATGGCCCGATCTGAGACGAACAGCGCCGCATAACGCCTGAAAAAAACACTGCGAAACAACACTTCTTGCGGCCAGACCGACAGCAGCGGATAAGCCAGCATGACCATGCCCCACAGCTGCGGGCGCTGCTGCGGAAATTGCAAAAATTTTTCAGGCACCAGCAGCCACGTGACCAGCGATAACACACACGCAACGCCCAAAAAGCGCCACACAATTGTCTTGGCTTCTGATAAAAAGCCGCGGCTGTTCCATTCAGCCCGCACCGACACGGCATGCGCGCGCCACAACCACCACGCCCCCACCAGGGCAAACACCCACAGCGCGCCGAACACCAGCCATCGCTGACCTGCAAGGCTGATCAAAACAGGCAGGGCCACAAAAATGGCCAGCCATTCGGCCCATAATAAAAAATGTTTTGTCACGCCTAATTCAGCCCGCGATGGCCCATGGCCAAAAATTTTTGTGCGCGGTTGTTTTGCAGGGTTGTGCTGTCTTGCCCCGCCACATCAGATAGCGCGGCCGCCACCGCATCGCCCGTCAGGGCAATGGTTTCATCGCGCCGGCGTTGCGCGCCGCCAATCGGTTCGGGGATCACGCCATCAATCAACCCCAGCGCCAATAAATCTTGCGCGGTGATGCGCAGGGCTGTCGCCGCCTCGGCCGCCTGGGCGGCGCTGCGCCACAAAATGCTGGCGCACCCTTCGGGGCTGATGACCGAATAAATGCTGTGTTCCAGCATCAACACCTTATCGGCCGTGGCAATGGCAATGGCGCCGCCGCTGCCGCCTTCGCCAATCACCACCGCAATAATGGGCACAGGCGCGCGCAAACATGTCTCGATCGATTTGGCGATGGCTTCGGCCTGACCGCGCGCCTCGGCATCGATGCCCGGAAAAGCGCCCGCCGTATCGACAAACGAGATAATGGGCAAATTAAACCGCCCCGCCAGATGCATGACGCGTTGCGCTTTGCGATATCCCTCGGGCCGCGCCATGCCAAAATTGTGCTTCAGGCGGCTTTCGGTGTCATTCCCGCGCTCTTGCCCCAGCACGGCCACGGGCGTGCCCCTGAAACGCGCCAGGCCCGCCACCATGGCGGCATCATCGGCAAACAGCCGATCGCCCGACAGCGACACAAAATCATCCATCAGCCCCTTCACATAATCCATGCAGTGCGGACGATTGGGATGACGCGCCACCTGAACTTTTTGCGCAGGGGTCAGGCGACCATAAATCTGCCGCAGCAGCCTGTCTGTTTTTTGTTGAATGCGCGCCACCTCATCGGCCACGCGATCGCCGCTTTGGTGCTGCAGCTCGGCCAGCTTGGCTTCCATCTCGGCCACAGGTTTTTCAAAATCAAGAATTTGCATCTCTCAGGTCTTAGGCAAGTTGGCGCTTTTGGGCAAGTCAGCGGGCTTGGCCAGCGGGTGATGCCGCGCCAGTGTCTCTGCCAGCCGCGGGTTGGCAATGTGGGTGTAAATTTGTGTGGAAGAAAGATCGGCATGGCCCAGCAAATGCTGCACGCTGCGCAAATCGGCCCCGTGTTCCAGCATGTGGGTGGCAAAGGCGTGGCGCAGCGTGTGGGGGCTGAGGCGGGATGGATCGAGCCCCGCCTGAGGCGCCAGTTTTTTAAGCGCCAGAAAAAAACTCTGCCGCGAAAGATGGGCCGGTTTTCGGGCCGCCTGGGCACGGCGCGCGGCGGGAAAAACATAGGGCGATGCCTCACCATGCGCCTGGGGGCCGACCGCCAAAAAATGCCCCCTGACCGCCAGATAGGCCGCCAGCGCCTCCTTGGCTGGTTGGCCCAGCGGAAGGGTGCGCTCCTTCCCGCCTTTGCCTTTAATGCGCAGCGCCGTGCCGTTGTTTTGAATGGCGGCCAGGGGCAGGCCCACCAGCTCACTCACGCGCAGACCGCATGCATATAACAGCTCCATCATCGCCAACATGCGCAGGGCGACAGGGGCGTTTGTTTGCGCCTGATGTTCAGCCGCCTTTAACAGCGCCAACACATCACGCTCGCCCAAAGAGTGGGGCAGATCGCGCGGAAGCTTGGGCCTGATCATGGTGTCGGTGGGGTCATCGGCGCGATATTTCTCTAGCACCAGAAAACGGAAAAATTGCCGCAGCGATGATAATCGCCGATTTTGCGTGCGCGCCGACACATGCCCCGATATCAGCCACCGCTGAATATCCTCGGCCCCCGCCACGGGCCAATCAATGTTTTTCTCTGCCAAAAATTTCTCACACGCTTTCAGATCGCGCGCATAGGCCGCACACGTGTTGGGGGCCGCATTCCGCTCGGCCACCAGGCTGTCAAGAAAAAGGGGTATGAGGGTTGTGGGGTTTTTCACGCCAAAATCTTAGGTTATAACCGAAAAAGCGATTCCCACAAATTTGATCTTGGGCACCGCGCCTGATACAGAAACCCTGTTTGATAAAAACTTTAACAAGGGAACCACATGCCCCGCGCCCATCTTGCCGAGGCTGTTAAATCGACACCCCCCATGACCATGCCCTCCTTGCGGCCTGGGATGATTGCAATTCCCCGCAGAACCATTGTGATGATTGGCATGCCCGGCAGCGGCAAAAGCACCATTGCGCGCAAGCTGGCTTCGCGCCTTGGCGCCCCCTTTGCCGATGCGGATCAGCGCGTAGAAGAAGCCGCCGGCATGACGATTGAGCAAATTTTTCATCGTCTTGGCGAAGCCGAATTTAGAAAGGCCGAACGCCGCGTCATCGAACGTCTGCTGCGCGGGCCCATGCAGGTGCTGGCCACGGGCGGGGGCGCCTTTATGGATGATGAGACGCGCGATTTGATCAAACAACAGGGCGTGGCCGTGTGGCTGAAGGCCGATTTGGACATGCTGGTGGAGCGCTGCAGCCGCAAAAATGATCGGCCGCTGCTGAAGGGCGGCGATCCGCGCCAGGTTCTGTCGCGCCTGATGGCCGAGCGGGAGCCTGTCTATGCCGAAGCCTGTGTGAATGTTGAAAGCACCGAGCGCCCGATTGATGAAACCGTGCGCCTGATCATCCATGCCCTTGGCCGCTATGCCACTACCCTGCCGCCTGAACAACCGCGGGTTGTGACGAGTGCCTAAGGTCGTTATCACCAACCCATACCCCACCCCCCATTAAGGAGAAAAAAATGTATACACCAGAAGGAACGACATATACACTCCAAGAAATTAAAGATGTCGTCGACGTAGCAATTAAAAAAAGCCGGCCAGGGTATGAGTTGGGTATCCACGCCTTGGGCACATGGGTACAGTTAGATAACCATGACCAGCCTCATTTTGTCACAGGAATCAGATTGCGTGGCGATGGCGGCACCCCCCCCGTCATCGAGATGTTTTTGGCCACACATGATGAAGTTGTTCAAGCCCATCAAGCGGGGGATGATTGCGACATAGAATTGGCCAACCCAAATCTTGTGGCTGAATTTGTCTCATCCCATGCGATAGGCGGCGTGTTAAAAACCGCAGGCCGTGAGGTTACCTATGTGCATACAGAGAACCCCGATTATCTTTGCCCTTTGCCATCGCATTATCAATTACGTATGCTGGGTCGCTATCCTCTGGGTCTTGTCGTTCCCTATGGCTTGCCAGAGGTGACTGGTGCCGACAGCATCGTGACAGGGGGGGAGGTTTTCAAAGCCGCTCAAGACGAACTGGTACTGGGTATTTGCTTTGCTGAACCTGCCAATGGCGATCAGCATCCGCTACGGTATGGCCTTGATGGAAGCACTTCAGAACGAACCGATACCATCATGGTTCATGAGTCTCGTCTCGGCCTGAGGCAACCCCAGGCTTAGGTTTTTTTGGCATGACGATAACTTACCTCTTGCTGGGGGACGGGCATTTTTTAAGCCGAACTACGACCGGCAGTTGCGAAAGCGTGGGCAGCCTCTTACATTAAGACCGAAAGGTATTGACCATGTTCATTCAAACCGAAGAAACACCCAACCCTGCCACGCTGAAATTTTTGCCGGGGCGTGAGGTTTTGGGCACAGGATCAGCCGAGTTTTTGAATCCTGAGGATGCCCGGCAATCGCCCCTCGCGGCGCTGTTGTTCGATGTGCCGCAGGTCGCGGGCGTGATGCTGGGGCCCGATTTTGTGACCGTCACCAAAACAGCCGAGGCCGACTGGCCCAGCCTGAAGGTGAATGTTCTGTCACGCCTGATGGATCATTTCAGCCACAACCGCCCCATTATGCTGGGCGACGCGCCCCAAAGCGGGCACGCCACCGCCGACCTTGGCAACGAAATTGTGAAACAGATTATCGACATCCTCGACCAAAAAATCCGCCCGGCTGTGGCGCAAGATGGCGGCGATATTGTGTTCAGCAAATTTGAGGAAGGCGTTGTGTATCTGCGCATGAAGGGCAGCTGCGCGGGCTGTCCATCCTCCACCGCCACGCTGAAAGCCGGCATTGAAAACATGCTGCGCCACTATATTCCTGAAGTGAAGGAAGTGCGCCCCGCCGCGTAACGTTGGAAATGACTGACACCGTTCTTTTGTTAGTCTTGCTTGAAAATTTATAGGCCCGCCCCTTAGACTACTTGTCATTCAGCGCGCACGCCTTATCTATAAAACCTAACCTTGAAAGGTGCCATCATGCACATCTCTATCATTGCGGGCAGTCATCGCCCCAATTCTCAATCGGCCCGCGTGGGAAAGTATTTGCAGGCGCAGCTGCAACAATTGTCGCCCGACACCACGACCGATCTGATCGATCTGGCGGGCAACCCTCTGCCATTGTGGGATGAAAGCGCCTGGCAGGCCGATGGCGCGGTGGCGCGGGCCTTTGCCCCCTATGCCCAAAAATTGCGTGCCAGCGATGGTTTGGTTGTCATCAGCCCCGAATGGGCGGGCATGGCGCCCCCAGCACTTAAAAACTTTTTGCTGCTGGCCACTGAGGCCGAGGTGGGGCACAAACCCGCCACCATTGTCACCGTGTCATCCTCGCGCGGGGGCAGTTACCCGGTCGATGAATTGCGCCACAGTGGTTATAAAAACAACAAAATTTTGTGGCTGCCCGAACACCTTATTGTGCGCGATGTGGCCGATAAATTTGGCGCCGTCAGCAGCGGCAAAGATGATGATTATCTTCGCGCCCGCGCTACCTTTGCGCTGAAACAGCTGCTGGCCTATGCATCGGCCCTTGTGGCGGTGCGCCAAAGCGGCGTGACAGCTGACAAAGCCTTCCCGTTTGGGATGTAGCATGGGCATGCGCCAAGGTGATACGGGGGTGGGTGGCTGAGACAGTCATCCTTCATGAAAACCAGACCCTAAGGCCATCAAGTTTGAACAAGCGCTGAGCCTGAAAAAATTTACGATTGTCGTGGGCGGGCGGCTTGGGCAAAGTCGATGACGCTGTCATCGCCCGCGTTGTCGGCGTTTGCATCGGCACCATAGGCGGGGGCCGAGGAAGGTGCAGGATAGGTCGATGGCTGGGGCCTGTAGCGCTGGGCAAGGCCTGTGGCGGCAATATCTTGCAATTCCAGCACCACTTGATCGAGGTAATGCATCATTTGCACCAGCACGGCGCGCAAACTGGCGGCATCCACGCGGCGGCTTTCGGTGGCCTGGCTTGTGCCATAATAGGCGGCAAAATCGGCAAACTGGCCATAAAGCGCGGCAAGGCGGCGCGATAAATCGGGGCCCAGTTTATCCATCTGGCCCACATAGGCCTGAAACACCATGACGCGCAGGCGCGGCCATTGCGGAACAGCTTTGGCATCGGCCATCATATCGATGCGGGTCAGAATAATGGCGCGGGCGGCCATCAGCTCGCCCTGAAGGGCGGCGGCCACTTGGCGGCGACCATCGCGCCGCCAGCTGTGCCACAGCCAGGCGCCACCCAGCAGCGCCGCCAGCACCACAAAGGCCGCCAGCGCGCGCGACATCATGACCGATGTTGAGGGCGATGATGCCTCGACACGGGTGGCGGCCGATGCCTGTTCTGATGCTTGTTCAGCCGTTGTTTTTGTCAGCATGGGGGCTTGCGCCACAGTGGGGGATTTTTCCCACGGCGCAGAGGCTGGCGCGGCCACAAGAGGAGCAGCGGCCGACGCCGTTGCAGAGGCGGGCACAGGCGGTAAACCATCATCGCCCACGGACCCTGGTGCGTTAGGCCCCGTTGTCTGCGACGGCGCTTGAGCAGACGCAGGGAACGTTTGGCCTGTCCCGCCCGCGAATTGAACATTGGTCACGCGCTGCTGCGCCTCGGCCTGTGTGCGGGTACTGGCGGTGGGCACCATCAGTGACCATACGCCCCTGGCGCCATTTTGCGCCTGCGTTTCGGCCAGCGCATAGATGCTTTCAAAGCTGGTGCCTTTCACGGTGCCGCGCGCCGCCACCGCCAGCCCCTGTTGCAGAAGGGCCAGGCCCATATCGGGTTCTTCTGTCGTGCCGCACACGGCCAAATAGGTTCCGCTCCGTTCGCGATCGCGCACATCGCAGCTGACAATGCGGCCACGCGTGGCAGTATCCAGCCACTGGCGAGCCTGCGGGCCATAGGGTGCCGTAAGTTGAGGCGCGACAAGGCCAAACAGGCGCACCTCCTCGCCATTAATTTGCAAACGCTCGCCATCCAGCACGGTGGCTTCGCCGCTCATCACCTCGCCCACCGTGTGAGGCGCGCTGCCTTTTTGCAGTTTTAACTCGGTCACGGGGGTGCGGGGGGCGCGGGTGGGCACGGGGCCATCATCGCGCGCAAAGGCGGGCGCAAGCGCGGGCGCTGCCATCAGCACACCTGCAAGCAAAACCAAGGCGATTTGTGTCATGTTGGTTAATGGTAACGGCACACACAGAAAAAGACAAGGCAACGTCATCGGCAAACACAATCTCTGACGTTTTGCGTGAGGATGCACCCAAGGCAGTTGCAACACCCCTTCAGCATGACTATATGGTAAGTGAAAGGCCATTAGGCCAGCAAAATCAACCAATCACAGGCATTGTTGCCAGAGGTTATCATGGGCAAAGTTATCGGCATTGATCTTGGCACCACCAATTCGTGCGTCGCCGTCATGGAAGGCAGCAGCACCAAGGTGATCATCAACAGCGAAGGGGCCAACACCACGCCATCGGTGGTGGGTTTTACCGGCAGTGGCGAGCGTTTGGTGGGGGCCGCCGCCAAGCGTCAGGCCGTGACCAACCCCGCCGGCACCATTTTTGCCGTCAAGCGTTTAATTGGCCGCAACTTCAACGACCCCATGGTGCAGAAGGATTTGAACCTGATGCCCTATAAAATCGTGAAGGGCAATAATAACGATGCCTATGTCGAGGTGGCGGGCAAAGCCTATAGCCCGTCTGAAATTTCGGCCTTTACGCTGATGAAAATGAAGGAAACGGCCGAAAGTTATTTGGGCGAAAAGGTGACGCAGGCCGTGATTACCGTGCCCGCTTATTTTAATGACAGCCAGCGCCAAGCCACCAAAGATGCCGGGCGCATTGCCGGCCTTGATGTGCTGCGCATTATCAACGAACCCACGGCCGCCGCGCTGGCCTATGGCATGGAGAAAAAAGGCAGCGGCAAAATTGCGGTGTATGATTTGGGCGGCGGCACGTTCGATGTGTCGATTTTGGAAATCGGCGATGGCGTGTTCGAAGTGAAATCGACCAACGGCGATACGTTTTTGGGCGGCGAGGATTTTGACCTGCGCGTGATTGATTTTCTGGCCGATGAATTTAAGCGCGAACAAGGCATTGATCTGCGCCAAGACAGGCTGGCCCTGCAGCGCCTGAAGGAAGCCGCCGAAAAAGCGAAGATTGAGCTGTCCAACCAAATGCAGACCGAGGTGAACCTGCCCTTTATCACCGCCGATCAATCAGGGCCGAAGCATTTGAACGTGAAGCTGACGCGCGCCAAGTTGGAAGCCTTGGTCGATGAACTGGTGCAAAAAACTATCGATCCGTGCAAAAAAGCGCTGGCCGATGCGGGATTAAAAACAACCGACATTGATGAAGTGATTTTGGTGGGCGGCATGACCCGCATGCCCAAGATTATTGAGGTGGTGAAAAACTTCTTTGGGCGCGAACCCCACCGTGGCGTGAACCCCGATGAAGTGGTGGCCGTGGGCGCCGCCATTCAGGCGGGCGTGCTGAAGGGCGAGGTGAAAGATGTTTTGCTGCTGGATGTGACCCCCCTCAGTTTAGGCATTGAAACGCTGGGCGGCGTGTTTACACGCCTGATCGATCGTAACACCACCATCCCCACCAAAAAGAGCCAGGTTTTTTCAACCGCCGAAGATAACCAAAACGCCGTCACCATCCGCGTCTTTCAGGGCGAGCGCGAAATGGCGGCTGATAATAAATTACTGGGTCAGTTTGATTTGGTGGGCATTCCGCCAGCGCCCCGCGGCGTGCCGCAGGTGGAGGTGACCTTTGACATCGATGCCAACGGCATTGTCAGCGTGCAGGCCAAAGACAAAGCCACCGGCAAAGAACAGCAAATAAAAATTCAGCCGTCAGGCGGGCTGTCAGAAGCCGATATCAAACGCATGGTGCAAGAGGCTGAAACCCACGCGGCCGACGATAAAAAACGTCGCGAAGCGGTGGAAGCCAAAAACCACGCCGAGGCGTTGATCCATTCCACCGAAAAATCGATGGCGGAGGCGGGCGATAAGGTTCCGGCCGCCGATAAAGCCGCCATTGAAAGCGCTGTGGCCGATGTGCGCAGCGTGCTGGAAAGCGGGAACGCCGAAACCATTCGCCAAAAAACGCAAACACTGGCGCAAGCTGCCATGAAGCTGGGCGAAGCCATGTATAAGCAGCAAGTCGGGGCCGAGGCGGCGAGCAGCAGCGCGCCTGAAGGCGATGCCGCCAAAAAAGACGAAACGGTGGTGGATGCCGATTTTGTTGAAGTGAACGACAACGATAAAAAATCGGCCCAGAGCTGATATCTGGTTTCTTATGTGCAATTTTTGCAGCGATCATAATCGTCATCCCGGCGAAAGCCGGGATCCATGGAGAGGCCGCGACATCAAAGATATGCTCACCAAGAGGAAAGTTCAGTTCATGGATTCCGGCATGCGCCGGAATGACATTGTATCTAAAGTCGGGCTTCTGCACTTATGAAACCCGATTACTACCAAACCCTGGGGGTCGATCGCGCGGCCGATGCCGAAACGCTGAAGAAGGCGTATCGCAAACTGGCCATGCAATATCACCCCGATCGCAACGCGGGCGACGCGGCGGCCGAGGCCAAGTTTAAGGAAATCAACGAAGCCTACGCCGTGCTGTCTGATTTTGACAAACGCCGCGCGTATGATCAGTTCGGCCACGCCGCCTTCCAGCAAGGTGGGGCGGGCGCCGGCGGGTTCGATTTTACGGGCGGTTTTGCCGATATTTTTGAACAAATGTTTGGCGAGATGATGGGCGGCGGCGGTGATGCGCGCGGGGCCGATCTTCGCCACGATCTGACCATCACGCTTGAAGAAGCGCTTTCGGGCGTTGAAAAAACCGTGCGTGTCTCGTGCAGTGCGGCGTGCGGCGCCTGCCACGGCTCTGGCGCCAAACCTGGCACCGGTTACACCACGTGCGATGCGTGCCGCGGCCGTGGCCGTGTGCGCGCCACCCAGGGGTTTTTCACCATCGAACGCACATGCCCCACCTGTGGCGGCGGCGGTCAGCTTATTAAAGACCCGTGCAAAAATTGTCGGGGCGATGGCCGCGTGCGCGACGAAAAAAAACTGGCCGTGACCATTCCGGCGGGCGTGGAAGATGGCACGCGCATTCGTTTGAACGGCGAAGGCGAAGCCGGGGCCCGTGGCGCCCCGCCCGGCGATTTATATGTGATGCTGTCCATCAAGGCGCACCCGCTGTTTCAGCGTCAGGGGCCGCATTTGCTGTTGCGCATGCCCATTCCTGTAACGTTGGCCGCCTTGGGCGGCACGGTGGATGTGCCGCTGCTGGAAGGCGGTAAAACCGAATTGACCGTGGCCGCCGGCACGCAAACCGGCACACAGGTGCGCCTGAACAACAAGGGCATGAGCATGCTGCGCGGGAAAAACAGAGGCGATTTGTATGTGGAATTGATGGTGGAAACGCCCACCAAACCCAACGCCAAACAACGCGCGCTGCTGGAAGAACTGGCCAAGCTGGATGAGAAAGGCGATTTATTCCCCCAAAGCCGCGCATTTGGGAAGACGTAAAATTATGTCTGCGGCGCGGGTGATTTTTTTGGCCGTTTTTTGGCCGTTTTTTGGGGCGGCAATGCACCCTGAAGTTGATCACCCAATCCTTTGACATACGGAAGATCAGACGTTGTGGCTTCGTGAGCAAGCCTTCTCATCTCCCCAATCAGTTTTTTTCTATCCAAAACAACATGAGGGCTATTTTTGGGCTGGGGGGATTTTTTTGACAGAGTGACGATACTTTCAAAATATTGAAAGATCGTCGGTCTGCATCTTTGTATAGTCGATATGTTCAGTTTGCCATCGCCATGGCGCTGATAAAGCAATAATGCATAAGCGGTTTGGACAAATAATGCGACCGTTTCAACCTTTGGTTTTTTATCACAAGCGTCGATGAGAGTTTGCGCAGCCACCCTGAAATTGGTGTTAGAGACAAAAGCATCACAAAATTCTTGAACTGTCATTGTTTCTTGTTGCTGATCTGATGGCATGGGCGGCCTTCAATGGGTTCAAAATCGCACGCAATTCCTACCATCTTCCTTGGCTTTGTAAAGCGCCTTGTCGGTTTCTTTTAACAAATCATCGATATCGGCGCTGGCGTTTGCCATGATCAGACCAAACGATGCCGTGATAAAAACAGGCGGCCGGCCGGGCACAGGCAGGGGCGTTGCTTGCAGCGCGGCGCGCAAGCGTTCGGTGGCCAGTTTGGCTTCGTCCAGCGTGTTTTCCTTGAACACCACCAAAAATTCTTCCCCGCCCAGGCGATAGGCATCATCATAGGCGCGAATGGTGCGCGTGATGATATTGGCCGCCCCCGCCAGCACGGCATCGCCCCCATCGTGGCCATAGGTATCGTTCACTTGCTTGAAATGATCGAGGTCAATAAGGGCCAAACAAAACGGTTTCCCCCCGCGCTTCATGCGCACCTGCTCGCGCAAAATATCATCGGCCAACCCCACGCGAGAACGCAGCCCCGTGAGAAGATCAAGGCCAGAGGCGGCCACGGCAAAGGCTTTTTCAAGCTGGCGCACGCCATTCATGAAGCCCTGATATTTCGCCATCACGGCGCGATAATCGCTTTCTGATAAGGGCTGGCCTTCGGGCGCTTTCAGCAGGGTCAGGCGGGCCAGCGTGTGCAGCTGATCGTGCAGAATGGCCAGACGATCGATGATGGGTTGTTCTTGGGGCAGTTCTTGCGCGGGGCCCTTGAACCACGCCGCGAATGATGCGGGCGGCACCAAAGCATGGGCCGTTTCAGCGCGGGCCGAGGTGACAAAAAAGGCCAGATGGTGCCAGTGCACAAGCCACGCCAAATGATCATCGACAACACGGGCGAGCGAAGCCTCCGCCGCGGTGGCCATGGGGCCTCAGGCCGCCTTTTTCGCTTTGGCTTTTTGCAGACGTTTTTTATAGGCCAGCGCTTCGGTGGTCAGATCGCTGTTTCTGGCCGACAGCAAGAAACCATCAATGCCGCCGCGTTTTTCAACCGTGCGAATGCCGTTGGCCGACAGGCGCAGCGAAATATCTTGGTTCAACAGCTCGCTGGTAAAGCTGCACACCTGAAGGTTGGGCAGCCAGCGGCGTTTGTTTTTAATGTTCGAGTGGCTGACCTTGTTGCCAACCAGTGGTTTTTTTGCCGTAACGGCGCATTGACGGGCCATGAGATGATCCTGTGTCTGATCCTAAAGTTTATGCCGACAGTTTCAAGGGTCAGGTCCGTGCCCCAGGCACGGCCAACCCTGCTTCTACCCTCTTTCCTAGGTCATGGGCCGGCCCCGCGTCAAGCTTTTTTGGTTTCAGCCC
>RFNS01000240.1 GCA_009927055.1 Alphaproteobacteria bacterium
GCCGCCCTTGGCTTCTTCTTTTTTCTTGTCACCGCCGCCGTGATCACCGCCGCCACCGCCCGCGGCCAGGGCCTGCGGGCCGGCCACCCACACCCCCAGAATCAAAAAAAGTACAAGAAAAACAAAGGGTTTTTGCATTAACGGCATTATACCGCAAAGACTTTACAAAATGGTTGAAAGGCCATGGGCCGGTTTATGATCGTATGGCCTTCGCCACTTTATCAAGCACGCCGTTCACCAGCGCGTGTTCGTTTTGTGAAAAAAAAGCGTGGGTGACATCGAGATAATCGTTGATCAGCAGCGCGGGTTTTTGATCGGTGTTGCTCAGCAACTCGGCAATAGCGGCATGAAAAACCACGCGCAGCAAACGCTCCATGCGCGCCAGATCATAGCCGACAGAAAGCGCGCCCTTCAGCAATTCTTCAATCGTGGCGCGGTGCTGAATGGCATAAGAGACAACATGGCGTGCCAGTGTCATATCGGGTTTTTCAAGTTCACCTTGCGGGGTGTCGGCGTCATCAATCAGCACAACCTGAGGTTGGCTGAGTTGCTGCAAAAGTTTTTGGGGCGTCACATCGCTGCTTTCAAGTTGATAGAGCGATTGAACGGCCAGAATGCGCGCGCTGCGTTTGGCGGCGCTGGAGGATGAGGCGCCCATGTTAGCTGCGCCCAATGGTGGGTTGCCAGCGGCGTTTGGCGGCGCGCAGGCCAAATTTTTCTTTCAGCTCGATCATGCGCAAACAAGCGTGCGCCACTTCGGCCCCGCGATTGCGGCCTTCGGGGTTGGCGCGTTCCATGGCTTGATCCAGCGTATCGCAGGTGAGAATACCGTTGCTGAGCGCAAGGGTGTAGCGAATGGAAAGTTCTTGCAGAGATTTTGCGCTGAGATCGCCCACAATTTCATGGTGACGCGTCTCGCCCTTCAGCACGCAGCCCAGCGCAATAAAACCTTCATAGCGGCGGCGCATCGCATCGAACGCATGGGCGCGCAGGGCGTACCATATGCCTGTGGGCACCTCCAGCGCGCCGGGTACGGCAAGATAATCGAACGAGGCTTTGCTGGCGTCCAGAGTTTGTTTGACGCCCACCATCATCATCTCTGAGACAGTAGAATAATATGGCGCATCGACCACCAGAATATGCGGCGGCACCTCAAATTTGATAGGAGGGAAGGATTGTTCGGTTTTCATGGCTGGCCAAGGGTTTTGTGTTCTATAATCTCTAGCCCATAAGCATCAAGCCCCACAACTGTCTTGGGCTGGCTGGTCAGCAGGGTCATTTTTTTGATGCCGAGATCAAGCAAAATTTGTGCGCCGACGCCATAATCGCGCAATTCGGGCGAGGGGGGGATTTTTCCCTCATCCGCCAACTGCAAACGATGGGAAAGGCTGGTGGGGGTGGGTTCGCGCAGCACCACCACCACGCCTGTGCCGGCCGCCTCAATCTGTTTCATGGCCAGCTGCAACAGGCCGCCGCGGCCTTTGGTGGCATCGCCCAAAACATCTTCCAGCACATTCAGCGCGTGCATGCGGACCAGCGGGGCATCAACCGCCGAGATATCACCCTTCACCAGCGCCACATGTTCGGCATAGGAAACTTTGTTGACATATAAGTGCAGCTGATAATGCCCGCCGTGCACCGATTGAAACGGGCGTGATAGCTTGCGTTCCACAATCGTTTCGGTGCGGCGGCGATAGGCAATCAGATCGGCAATGGTGCCAAGTTTGAGATGATGTTTTTGCGCAAACGCGACAAGATCGGGCAGGCGCGCCATGCTGCCATCATCGTTCATAATTTCGCAAATCACGGCGCTGGGGTGATGGCCAGAGAGGCGCGCAATATCAACCGCCGCTTCGGTGTGGCCGGCGCGCACCAGCACGCCGCCCTCACGCGCCACCAGGGGGAAAACATGCCCCGGCGTGGCAATATCGTGCGCCGACGCGTGGGGACGAATGGCGGTTTGAATGGTGTGCGCGCGATCGGCGGCAGAAATGCCGGTGGTCACGCCTTCGCGCGCTTCAATCGAGACGGTAAAGGCGGTCTGCAAACGACTGCTGTTATGCTGCGCCATGGGGCTGAGCCCCAGTGTCTCGGCCTGATTTTTCTCAAGCGCCAGACACACAAGGCCGCGCGCGTGCTTGGCCATAAAATTAATGACGGCCGGTGTGGCAAACTGCGCCGCGATCACGATATCGCCTTCGTTTTCTCTGTCTTCGTCATCGGCCAGAATAAACATCTCGCCGCGCTGGGCGGCTTGAATAATGTCTTCGGGTTGAGACAGCGCCTGACGCCAATCGGTTGTCATGCGGTCATCACCGTTTTTTCTTGAAGCCTGTCCAGATAGCGCGCGATCATATCAACCTCAAAATTCACGGCCTCGCCAATCTCGGCCTGACCAAAGGTGGTGACAGCCTGGGTGTGCGGAATAATATTCACGCCGAAACTATCGCCCGCCACATCATTGATGGTGAGTGACACACCATTCAGCGTGATGGTGCCTTTGGGCGCGATAAAGCGCCTGAAATTTTGGGCAAGAGCCAGACGCAGGCGCAGGCTGCTGCCTTCGGCATATTTTTCAACGATGGCGAGTGTGCCATCGACATGGCCAGAGACAAGATGTCCCCCCAACTCGTCACCAAAACGCAGCGAGGGTTCAAGATTGACCTTACTGCCTTCCACCCAGCTGCTGGCATTGGTGATGTTCATGGTTTCGGTGGATAGTTGCACCTTAAAAAAATCGATCGTCTGGCTGATGACGGTCAGGCAGATGCCGCACACGGCAACCGAGGCGCCAATGGTCAGCCCGCCCGCCATTTCTGGGGCGCCGATGGTGTAGATGGGGTCGGCCTCGGCATGGCTGATGCCCAGCACGGTGCCTCTCTCGCGGATGATGCCAGTAAACATGCTATTGGATTACGAAAACGCGGGCCCCGTGGCAAATCTCGCGGTAAATGTAGGACTTTCATAACCATTGCACGTTTTGTATGATACCACCGTGCCTGGCTTCTATAAAATCACGACATCGTTCGGCGGGGCAGAGACTCCGCCCGCCTCTACCACATCTCTGCGCGATCGGCTGCGGGGGGTGATCGAGTCTTTGTGCCTGGTGCATAAAGATCAATCAGGCACGGCCATGGTCTCGCGCGCTGGACAAAATGTGCTGAACTGGCTGGTCGATTGTCGCCCGCTGTTTCTAAACCCCCAGCATCTGCAAGATGTGTCGGCGCTGTGCTGGGATAATATCTTACAGCATCCCGCCTTTCAAAAGGGGCCGTGCCAAATCGCCGGCATGGAGACGGCGGCCATTCCCCTGCTGGTGGGCTTGCTGGCCGAGGGGCAGCGCCGCGGGCGCGATGTGACGGGCCTGATCATCAGGAAAGAGAGAAAAGATCACGGTCGCGGCAATTTGATTGAAGGACAGGTGCGCCCCATCCCCACGCTGTTGATTGATGATATTTTGAACAGCGGCGAAAGCGCTGAAAAATCGCGCATGGCGCTGGCACAGGTTGATGTGCCCATCTCGCACATGCTGGTGGTGCTCGATTTCAAATCGATCCATGGCATGAACTGGCGCAAGCAGCGCAACATTGCCGTGACCAGTCTCTTTCATCTGGCTGATTTTGGGTTGAACACGGGCGGTGCGGCCAGCCCTGCCAACACGCATGATTATCACCCGCTGTGGCGGTTTCGTGCGCCAGGGGCCGATGCGGGCTATCTCAACCCCAAATGCAATCCTCTGCTGGTAAACGATACGATTTATACAGGCAGCGACAGCGGCATTTTTTGGGCCATCAACGCGCACGATGGCACCATAAAATGGCAGTTTCAGGCCCGCGGCACAGCGGCGCGCAAGGGGATCTGGTCATCGCCATGTTATCATGATGGAAAAATTTATTTTGGCGCCTACAACGGTAATGTCTATGCCCTCGATGCCGCGACAGGCGCCGTGGTGTGGGAGCAGGCCCTGTGCGAGTGGGTGGGGTCATCGCCCATTGTCATTCCGCAACACAACCTGCTGTGCTTGGGGTTAGAGTATGAACGGCCACAAAACCAGGGCAGCATGGCGGGGCTTGATTTAACAACAGGCGAAAAAAGGTGGGAACACTGGTTGAGAGTATTTCAGCACGGCAGCGGCGTGTATGATGACGCGCACGACACCATTATTTTCGGCACGAATGATCATGATTGTCGGGCAGTGAAGGCCGCCACGGGCGATGTGGTGTGGACGCAAGAAACACGGCGCAGCATTAAATATCCACCAGCGCTTGTTCGGCACAAGGGGTGGGTGACGGCGACATCGTTCGATGGCAACATTTACATCTGGCAGGCAAAAACCGGCGAGAAAGTGGCCCAGTTTCAAACCGATAACATCTGCTACACCACGCCGCTGATTGTGGGGAACAAACTTTTTGCAGGGTCAGGCGACAGAAAATTTTATGTAATTGATTTGGACACGCTGAAAGTGGCCACCATGGTTGAGATGGGCGCGCGTGTTTTTTGTCCCCCACGGTTGATTGATGAGAAGGTGATGTTTGGCAACTGTCGCGGCAACGTGGTTGAGCTTGACCCCGACACACTGAAAATCACCAGCCGTTTTGTGGTGCCCGATGCGGTGACCAATGCGATGGTGGCGAATGCCGATGGCTCGCGGCTTTATGTGCCCACCTATATGAATGAAATTTATGCGTTTGAACGTGTGATCAAGGGGCAGGGTTAATACAAACTAACCACAACTTTTATGTTCTCTGAATGATTAAAACCCAAACTATTTACAACGCTATTTTAAGGATTCGCGGCAATACTGAAGGCATAACTTGAACCATAGAGGGGGAGACATGCTGTCAGGCGCTGTACGTGAAATGCTGGTTGATTTGATTGAGGTTCGCCTCAGCTGTCTCGATATCACCGACCGTGAAGATCACCGCGAAATGCTGGTGCTGCGGCGCGCTCTGCAAGAAGTGAACGCCAGACCCGCAGAAAGTTTAGATGGCATGGAAGGTGTGCCACCCGCCCACATGCTACCACGCCGTGGCCGCAAGGCGAGAGCGCGGTATTTTTAGGCCTTCAACACCTGCATTTTAATGGGGCCATCGGCCCGGCCGTGGATGAACTGATCGACATAGGGATTATCGGTTAAATCAATCTCATACCGCGGGCCCTGCCAGATGATCTGGCCCTGGTAAATCATGGCGATGCGATCGGCGATTTTGCGCGCGCTGGCCATATCGTGCGTGATGGTCATGGCGGTCGCCCCCAGCTCGCGCACGCATTTCACAATCAGATCATTAATCACGTCGGCCATAATGGGGTCGAGGCCGGTGGTGGGTTCATCGAAAAAAATAATCTCAGGGTTTGCGGCAATGGCGCGGGCCAGCGCCACGCGCTTTTGCATGCCACCCGAAAGTTCGGCCGGATACAGCTCGGCCACATCGGCGCTCAGGCCCACTGCCGCCAGTTTTTGCAGGGCGATGTCTTTGGCGTCTTTTTTGGGCATACGCATGCTTTTCAGCAATTTGAACGACACATTTTGCCACACGGGCAAACTATCAAACAGCGCGCCGCCCTGAAACAGCATGCCAAATTTTTTATCATGCGCATCGCGCGCGCGGCCCGAAAGGCCCACGCAATTCTCGCCATCAATCTCTATTTGCCCGCCATCGGGGCGCAGAATGCCCAAAATGCTTTTCAACATCACCGATTTTCCGGTGCCCGACCCGCCAATAATCACCACCGATTCGCCCTTGGCCACATCCAGCGTCACGCCGTTCAGCACGCGCTTGGGGCCAAAGGATTTGGTCACGTTTGTCAGGCGGATTTTTGGGGGCGTGGTCATTTGCTGAAGAACATCCCCGTGAGGATATAGTTGGCAATAAGAATGACGATGGATGACAGCACAACAGCGCTGGTGGTGGCGTTGCCCACGCCCGCTGCCCCGCCTTTGCTGTGATAGCCGCAATAGCAACCCATCAGCGTGACGATAAAACCAAACACAGCGGCCTTCACAAGGCCAGAAATAATATCAATGGGTTCTAAAAAATCCCACGTCTGATGCAAATAATTGGCGGCGTTAAAACCAAAACTGACCGTAGACACGACATAACCGCCCATAATGCCAATCACATCGGCCACCAGCACCAGCAGCGGCATGGTGAGTGTGCCCGCCAGCAAGCGGGGCACCACCAGATATTTCATGGGGTTGGTCGAAAGAGTTGTCAGGGCATCAATTTGCTCGGTTACGCGCATGGTGCCCAGCTCAGCCGCGATGCTGGCGCCAATGCGCCCAGCCACCATCAGGCCGGCCAGCACGGGCCCCAGCTCGCGCGTGATGGAAAGAGCCACCACATTGGCAATGGCGCTTTCGGCGTTAAAGCGCGAAAAACCGGTGTAACTTTGCAGGGCCAAAACCATGCCGGCAAAAAGGGCTGTCATGGCAATGACGGGCAGCGAGTAATAGCCAATGGTCAAACACTGCTGGCCGATTTGCCCAAAATAAAAAGGCGGGCGAAAAACATGCCCCACCGCTTTGCCCATGAAAATGGCAAACTGCCCGGCCATCGCCAGAAAATGAAGGAACGTACGGCCAATCAGCGCCAGGGGGTTGGTTAATTTAACCATGCTGCCAAGAATTACGAAAACTTGGGGCATGATGCAAGACGAGAGATATTTTTGACAATACTTACCCCCAAGATGTGATAAAACCTGGGCATGAGCATGACACGGAGAATGTTTGTAGCCACAGCAGGCGCGGCGGCGGCCCAGGCCTGTGGGCTTACGGCGGTACAGGCGAGTCAATTAAATCTGCTAGACAAAACGTTGATTGCCATTCTTGCTGATGGCAAAAAATACACGCTACCAAAAAGATCAAGTTTTATTATCGCGACAGATCAGCTGATCAAAGCAGAGGGGCCTGAACAATTATGTCGAGACCAGCAGGGCGTGTGTCGTACAAATTATGACGCGGGCGTGGTTGAACTGACGCCTTATCTATTAAAAGTGCTGAATGTTGTGAACGCAGTCGTCAATGACAATTTTGATCCAACATCAGATTTAGAGTTGTACGGGGTGCCTGAAAAATGGGTGCAGCATAATGCGGCTCATATTTTCGGCAAGGTTAAAGGCGATTGCGAGAAACATGCCCTGATCAAGCGCCAAATATTAATTTGGCTGACTGCTAACAAGACAGGCCAACGACTTTTTCCGCCAGGCAGTTTGATGATAACCATTGGGGGTGTTCCAAGAGATATGGAAAATGAAGGTCATGCGTGGTTAACTGTCAGAACAGATCATGGCGATTTGACGTTGTGTAATTTATTTCCTGATGTTCGCCCGATGGCCGAAGTGAATTATTTCTTATATGCCATATCCTCTCCCGCAGGGTTGTCGCGGTGGCATGTTGTGCAACCTAGCATGCAAGCTCCTGGTGCGTGGGATCGGAACGATATATTAGCCATGCAGCCTTCGGGGTTTTATGACCCAACACCCATTCAGCCTGCAGAAACATCGTCCTGGAGACGCAAAGCACTTGGGTTGGATTAGGGTGGAGACATCATTCAAACAGAGAGCAATGAACAACACAAAAACGGCGTCATTCCCGCGCATGCGGGAATCCAACCATCGTGCCACAAGAGCTGAAACATGATGGGATCCCGGCCTTCGCCGGGATGACGATGGTGTGGCGGCAACGATGTTTAGCTTTAATGAGTCCTGACCCTAATCAGCAAAAAACCACTCCGTCATCAATTCTGATACTTTTTCAGGCTGCTCAAGCGGGCTCAGGTGGCCGCAGTTGTGCAGCAATTCAAACCGGCTTTCCGGGATCAGGTTGGCAATCTCCTGCGTGATGGGGGCGGGGGTCAGCGCATCATCGGCGCCACCAATCACCAGCGTGGGGATGGTGATGTGGGGCAGGTGTGGGCGGCTGTCGATGCGGCTCATAATCGCTTTTTGCTGCCGTTCAAACGCCGCCTGTCCAGTGCGTTCGGCCATTTCCATAATCGGGCGGGTGACAAGGCGGTTGTTCTGGTGCGCGGGGCTGATCAGCAGCGGCAGCAACCGCGGCGTCACCCCCTTAAACTTTCCCTGCTGCGAAAGGCTGATCAGGCCCGATCGCCGCTCCAGCTGGTCGTCGGTGTCGGGTCTGGCTGATGTATTCAGCAGCGCCAGTTTGGTCACGCGCTGGGGCGCCTGGCGCATCACGTCCATGGCCACATACCCGCCCATGGAAAGCCCCGCCATTTGAAACTGCGGTGGCGCCAGCGACAGCACATGCCGGGCCAGATGGTGGATGGTGTCGTGCTCGGTCAGGCTGGGCACCAGGCATGGCACCCGCGGCAGCAGATGTCGCAGCGGCGCGCGCCACAGGGCGGCATCGCACAAAAGGCCGGGCAGGAGGATCAGGGGAGGGGCGGGCATCCCCCTGCTTTACCTGAAGCGGCGGCTTTGGCAAAGATGGCGGGTGCGTTCTGAATCGCGGGTTTTCATTCTTGTGCTGGCCATGCTGTGGAGCGTGGGGGGATGGGCGTGGGCCATGGAAGAAAAAGCCACCGGCGTTCCAACCCTGCTGACGGCCAATGTTTTCAGGTATGATGATAAAAACGAGATCGCCTATGCCTATGGCAGGGCCGAGGTTGTGCGCGGAAACCAGGTTTTGCGCGCCGACCGCATGATTTATAATCGCAGGCTGAATGTGGTGACGGCGGTGGGCAATGTCAGCCTGCTGGATACGGGGTCGGGCCAAACGCTTTTTGCGCAGAAAATTGAAGTGACAGGCGACCTGAAGCGCGCCTTTGTCAGCCGCATTGGCGCTTATTTGTCTGATCAATCGCGCCTGGTGGCGCAGGAGGCCGAGCGGATAGGCGAGGATGGCCGCTATACCATCATGAAAAACGCCACCTACAGCCCGTGCGATTTGTGTCAAGAAAACCCCGAAAAACCACCCATCTGGCAAATGAAGGCGACCAAGGTGGTGCAGGATGAGCAGGCGATGGATATTATTTATCGCGATGCGTGGCTGGAAATGGCGGGCATTCCTGTTTTCTATACGCCTTATTTTTCGCACCCCGATCCGCGGGTCGAGCGTCGCGATGGGTTTATTTCGCCTGGCATCGGCAACAACGAAAATATCGGCACCTATGGCAGAATGTCTTATTACTATTTTTTCAGTCCGCAAAGCGATATCACCATCACACCACTTTACAGCAGCAATGATGGGCTGCAACTGGGGCTGGAACAGCGCCAACGCATGGAGGATCTCAGCTGGTACTGGAACGGCACGGTGGTGCGCGCTGACAGGCGCACCGATGATGGCACGATTAAAGAAAATCAGCTGCGCGGCCATTTGTTTGGCAACATGCGTTATGCGATTGATGAGAATTTTAGAGCAGGCGTTGATGTTTCTTTTGCCTCTGACAAAAGTTATCTGTATCGCTATCGCATCCCCACGCAAGATGTGTTGGTCAGCAAAGCCTTTGGCGAATATTTTGGCCTGCGCGATTATGGCAATGCCAGCGTGCAGTATTTTCAAGATATTCGGACCGGTGACAGGCCGATTGAGCCTTTTGTCTCGCCCAGCATCACGTGGCAAAGCCTTGGGCTGCCGGCTCAAACCTGGGGCGGGCATTGGTTTGCCGATGCAAGCTTTACACGGTTTAATCGTGATCAGGGCGTGTTGCCTGTCTCGCGCCGCGGGCCGAATTCGTTTCAGTTCCTCAACCGTGTGGGCTGGCAGCGGGCCGATCATTTTTCAAACGGCATCGCCACACAGATGGGTGGCCTTGGCCGCGTTGATGTTTTTTATGCCGATAAGTTAAACAAACCCTCGCCGGAGGTTGGCCAGTTTGAGGATGTTTATACCCTGCGCGCCATTCCCCAGTTTTTTGGCGAGGCGAGTTACCCCCTGGGGCAGGCCTTTGGAAACTGGGTGCATGTGGTGGAACCTGTGGTGGCTTTTGTGGCGGCCCCGCGCATCAAGCAGGATGAACGCATCGCGAACGAAACCAGCGTGGCGGTTGAATTTGATGAAACGAATATTTTTGCTCTGAACCGTTTTACAGGTTTGGATAGATACGAAGGCGGCATGCGCGTGGCCTCTGGCGTGCGCACAGCCCTTTATGGCCCCCAGAATGCCGAAATCGATGCCAGTTTTGGCCGCAGCTATCGCCTGAACCGCGATGATAACTTTCCCACCAACAGCGGCCTGAACCGCAAATGGTCTGATTACGTGGGGCGGCTGAACATTCAACCGGCCGACTGGCTGAGGCTGAATTATGGCTTCAGGCTTGACCGCGATTTTTCGCCCCAGCGCACCGAGGTTTTTTCCAGCGCAGGGCCTGCGGCGTTTCGTCCTTATCTCAACTATGTCTCGGCCGTGCAGGATGATTTAGCCAATGATAAAAGCTCGGTGTCAGAGCTGAATTATGGCGCCAACTCGGTGTTATACAAATATTATAAACTGGGCGTCAGTCAGGTGCGCGCGCTAGAGCCTGAAGCGGGCCTGCGCAGCACGGGCGGATATATTGGCTATGCCGATGAATGTTTCAATATCACCTTCAATTACACGCGCGATGAAACAACCCGCCCCGATGTTGATCCGGGGCAGACGGTGTACCTTTCTGTGCAATTCAAAAACTTTGGCGGCTTTGAAACGGGCCCCTTGCAGCCATTTGGCAACAGCCAATCAGCCACGGTGCAGAATTAGGGCGGTAGAATTGAAACGATAGCCTGTTAAGCGCTGGTTTGCGGGGCGGGGTGCTGGCCGACCATATAGTATCCTGGCAGGTCTGGTTGAGGATAACGCTCGCCAAACGCGGCAGCTGCTTCGCCTAACCCAAGAAGTTTAGTCAAATCCCCCGGATCAAGGCGAACCACAGTTGGCTTAACGCCAATGGGCGAAGGAGTGGAGGGAAGGCGAATCGTCATCTGGGTATCCTATTCATCTATATAACGTCCATGTGAACATTTTATAAAGCTTGTCTCAAAACCTTCAACTGGTTTTTTGTCTAAAACCCGCACAATCAGGATTTTTTTCAAATTAACCAAGATTTGATGCGCATCATCAGGGGCTTGCCAGTGAATGGGGTATTCTTGGCTGTTATCAAAGATAATTTTCATGCGGCGCTGGTGAATATCATAAATCACCCACAGGGGTGGGCTGGCAAAGGGCTGGTCATGTAGCAGATAAACCTTGCCCCGCGCATTGATGGACAGGCCAATATTCATCATGGGGGCCTGCTTTTGGCCTTTGTCCTCAAGCAGATCGTTGGGCAGGGCAACTTCGGCAGGGCCAACCGGAATCATGCAGTGCACATGGGACAAAAACAAGGCATCGGCCCAGCTTACCATATTGGGGTATCTGAGAAAACAGGAAAGCGCAGAAGGGGCGGGGGATGCCCGCCCCACTGGCTTAAACCGCCATATCGCTGGGGGCGTGGGGTTGGCGGGTGCGGCCAGAAATATCCTCGCCGGTGGCCTGATCCACTACCTTCATCGACAACTTTACTTTTCCGCGGTTATCGATATCCAGCACTTTCACCTTCACCATTTGGCCTTCGGCCAGCACGTCGGTCACTTTGGCGATGCGCCTGTCGGCAATTTCGCTGATGTGCACCAAACCGTCGCGGCTGCCCATGAAGTTGACGAATGCGCCAAAGTCCATGATCTTCACAACCTTGCCGGTGTAAATGGTGCCAATTTCGGGTTCAGCCACAATGCCCTGAATCCATTCCACCGCCGCATTGATGGTTTTGCCGCTTGTGCCCGCCACTTTGATGGTGCCATCATCGGCAATATCAATTTTGGCGCCGGTTTTTTCCACAATTTCCTTAATCACCTTGCCGCCTGATCCAATCACTTCGCGGATTTTATCCTTGGGGATGCTGAAGGTGTGGATGCGCGGCGCGTGTTGCGAGACACTGCTGCGCGTTTTTGAAATGGCCTTGGCCATCTCGCCCAGAATGTGCATGCGGCCATCTTTCGCCTGATCGAGCGCGATTTTCATAATCTGCGGTGTGATGGAGGCGATTTTCAAATCCATCTGCAAACTGGTCACGCCATATTCGGTGCCGGCCACTTTGAAGTCCATATCGCCCAGGTGATCTTCATCGCCCAAAATATCAGACAACACGGCAAAGCCTTTTTGCTCCTTAATCAAACCCATGGCGATGCCGGCAATGGGGCGCGCCAGCGGAACGCCCGCATCCATCAGCGCCAGCGAGGTGCCGCACACGGTGGCCATGCTGGATGAACCATTGCTTTCAGTGATTTCAGAAACCACGCGCACGGTATAGGGGAAATCTTCCTTCGAGGGCATCAGCGGGTGAATGGCGCGCCAAGCCAGCTTGCCGTGGCCAATCTCGCGGCGGCCTGGGCTGCCCATGCGGCCTGTTTCGCCCACCGAGTAGGGAGGGAAGTTATAGTGCAGCATGAAATGCTCGTGGTACGTGCCTTCCAGCACATCCATCAGCTGTTCATCATCACCGGTGCCAAGGGTGGTGCACACCAGCGCCTGCGTTTCACCGCGTGTGAACAGTGCCGTGCCGTGGGGGCGTGGCAGCACGCCCACTTCGGCCACAATGGGGCGAATATCTTTGGTGGTGCGACCATCAATGCGGCGGCCGCTATCCAAAATCATGTTACGCACATGATCGTACTTCAGCTGCTCAATTTCGGTCATCACCGCTTGTTCGCCAAATTCTTCAGAAGGAATGGCGGCCAGCGCTTTTTCCTGCGCCTTATCCAGCATGCTGTAGCGGGTTTGCTTCACCACTTCTTTGTAGGCGGCGGCCACATCGGCCCCAATTAACGCCTGCAGTTTTTGCTGCAAGGCTTTGCGATCATAGGGCCATGGGGCCAGATCGTGCGGCTCCTTCGCGGCCATTTCAGCCAGCTTGATGATCAGATCAATCACGGGTTGGAAGTGTTGGTGACCATAGGTGACAGCACCCAGCATCACATCTTCGGTCAATTCCTGCGCTTCACTTTCCACCATCAGCACGCCTTCTTTGGTGCCGGCCACAACCAGATCGAGCTTCGATTGCTTGATTTGATCGAGGGTGGGGTTGAGAACATATTCGCCATTAATATAACCCACGCGCGCGGCGCCAATGGGGCCCATAAACGGCACGCCAGAGATGGTCAGCGCGGCCGAGCAGCCAATCATGGCGACGATATCGGATGGATGTTCCAAGTCGTGAGAAATGACGGTGGCGATCACCTGCACTTCGTTGAAATAACCTTCGGGGAACAGGGGGCGCACGGGGCGATCGATCAGGCGGCTGATCAGTGTTTCGGGTTCGCTGGGGCGTCCTTCGCGCTTGAAGAAGCTGCCAGGAATTTTACCGGCGGCAAAAGTTTTTTCCTGATAGTTGACGGTAAGGGGGAAAAAATCTGCCCCTGGCTTGGCTTTGCGTGCGGCCACCACGGTGCACAGCACCACGGTTTCGCCCATGCGGGCCACCACGGCGCCATCGGCCTGGCGGGCCATTTTGCCGGTTTCAAGGCTGAGCGTTTTGCCCTGCCACTGCATTTCCTGGCGGTAGATATTAAACATGGTATTCGTCCTTTCTGACGTGTTTGACGGCACGATCCCACGCGGCCCCATTGCCGCTTGGCTTTTTGCGCTGTCGTTTGGTGAAACGGTTTGTTTGGGTTGTTCGGTTTGCTGTTGGCTAGAGCCAAAAATTTTAGAGAGGAAGGGGAGCATTAGGCCAAGCTTACAGAAGGTTGCTGAAAAGGATTGGGAATAAAAAGAACGGTAAAGTCGGTATCGTGGTTGCCAATATCATAGACAACAACAGCCCCCGCGCTCTCAAATTCTTCGCAGAGACGATCGCCATCGGGAGTCCCTCTTGGAACATCAATACAGCGCAGTGGATTATCATTATCGTGATGGCCAAAGCTAACAAATTTAGCAGACCGACCCAATAGGACTCTTGCTTGATCTCCCAGTAAGGCCAAATTGATTGGATTCATTATTTTACTTCCTAATCCCCAGCTTGCCAATCAGTTCGGCATAGGCTTTGTCGTCTTTGCGTTTCAGATAATCCAAAAGGCTGCGGCGCTGGCTAACCATTTTAAGCAGGCCGCGGCGGCTGTGATTATCTTTTTTATGTTTTTCAAAGTGTTCTGAAAGGCTGTTGATGCGATCAGTCAGCAGGGCAACCTGCACCTGGGCGCTGCCGGTATCGGCTTTGCCGGTGGCATATTTCTTAATCACTTCCGCTTTGCGGCTCACTGCTTGCGACATCGTTCTCTCCTTCAAGGTTAAAACCGCCCGTGCCAGAACAAGAGATGTTCAACCCACGCCATGGCCACCACTGGCCATCTTTGTACCCCACAATGGCGACTGGTGTTTTCTCTAGACAGGCGACCTTTTTAATCCCCTCTGGCGTTTCTGCCGCAATGGGAAGGCCCTGTTTCAGCCGTTTGCTTTGGGGTGCGGTGATCGGCAAAGCCAGGATGTCGTCCAGCGCAAAGCCAACCGGCAGCACCTGCTGCCAGGCACACGTATGCCCCATTTCTTGCAGTCTGTCGAGGGATAAAATGTTTTCAAGGTTAAAAGGGCCTGTGGCCGTGCGCCGAAGGTGCGTGACATGCCCCACCGTGCCCAGCGCCACCGCCAGATCGCGCGCCAGCGACCGCACATAGGTGCCCTTGCCGCAGGTGAGGGTGAAAGTTGATGTTTCCCCTCCCTCAAGGGGAGTGGGGGAAAGGGTGAGGCTAAAAACATCAACGGGGCGTTCGGCCAGCATCACGTTCTGGCCTTTTCGGGCCAGATCATAGGCGCGCTGGCCATCAATTTTCAGGGCGCTGAAGGCGGGCGGGCGCTGCATGATGCACCCCACAAATTTTGGCAAAACAGCCTGAATGTCGGCCACGCTGGGGCGGCTGTCGCTGGTGGCCACGGGGTGCCCTTCGGCATCATCGGTGCTGGTGGCCACGCCCCAGGCCACCGTAAATTCATAGGTTTTGCGGTGATCCATGACCAGGTCAATCAGCTTAGTGGCCTCGCCCAGCGCGATGGGCAGCACGCCCGTGGCCAGCGGATCGAGTGTGCCGGCATGCCCCGCCTTTTTGTGGCCCAGCGCGCGCTTCACCCGCGCCAGCGCCTGCATCGATGACAGGCCAAGGGGTTTGTCGAGGTTGATCCAGCCATTTTTGGGGCTTGATTGTGGCATGCAATGGATATACAATGAATATACATGTGTTGACAACCGCTTTCAGCAAATGTTTGGCACACTTTCGGCGCAAGAGGGGGGATCATGGAAACATCGATTGGCAAATGGGGCAACAGTTTGGCGCTCCGCATCCCGCACGAGATGGCCGAGGAACTGGGGCTAAAAGTCGGTGCCAAGGTCACGCTAAGCCGCCGCAAAAAGCAGTTGGTGATTGAGCCTGAGGATTATTCCCTGAAAAGTTTGTTGAAAGGCATATCGCCCGATCACCGTCACGATGGGGTGGCATGGGGGCTGCCCGCCGGTCGTGAGGTGTGGTAAACACCATGAAGGCTGCCCCCTACATCCCCGATAGAGGTGATATCATCTGGCTTGATTTTACCCCGCAAAGGGGGCGCGAGCAGGCAGGGCGCAGGCCCGCCCTTGTGCTGTCGCCGCGCAACTTTAATAAAGTCACACAGCTGGCTATCTGCTGTCCTGTCACCAGCAAGGTGAAGGGATATAGTTTTGAGGTGGTGGTGCAATCGAAAAAAATATCGGGCGCTGTGCTGTCCGATCAGGTTCGCAGCATTGACTGGGCGGCCAGGCAGGCCCAGTTTATCGACAAACTGGCCCCCCACCTGCTGGCGCAGGTGCAGGGCAAGCTGAAAGCTATTTTGTTTTAGGGGGGCTGTGACGTGCCGAGTGTCATCATCGCGGTCGATGGGCCGGCCGCCAGTGGTAAGGGCACGGTGGCCAGTGCCTTGGCGCGGCATTATGATTTTGCCTATTTAGATACGGGCTTGCTTTATCGCGCGGTGGGCTGGCTGGCACAGCAGGCGGGGGTGGGGGCCGAAAACGCCGCCCAGGTGGCTGCGCTGCTGACCCCAGAGGCCATGGAACAAATGCCTCAACTTCTTGATCAACCACAGCTGCGTCACCACGCCATCAGCGCCATGGCCAGCCAGGTGGCCGCGCACCCGCCTATCAGGCTGGCGCTGCTGGATTATCAGAAAAACTTTTGCGCCAACCCGCCCCAGGGCAAGGCGGGGGCGGTGCTGGATGGGCGGGATATCGGCACCATCATCGCCCCGCACGCCCAGGTGAAGCTGTTTATTACCGCCAGCCCCAAGGTGCGGGCGGCGCGGCGCATGAAACAGTTGCAAGCGATGGGGGAAGATGTGAGTGAAGCGGCTGTGCTGGCCGATATTCTGGCGCGGGATGAGCGAGATCGCACCCGCCCCTCGGCACCACTGCTTCAGGCCCCTGATGCGCGGGTGATTGATACAACCGCCTTAACTGCCCAAGAAACGATTGATCAAGCACTCAAAGTTGTGAGTGCCATTACTTTCTAAGGGTGGTAAATCCTTCTGGTGGGCCTTTGTAAACAATTATTCCATCATCTGGCACGCTTGGCTGTGGAAAACTTCCTCCTAATCCAATGCCCCGTATCCCTATTATTGTTTCAACAAAGCTAGATCTACGCTCTACAACAACATTGTACTGTTTCGTTTCGCCTGTTTTACCAATTGTAGCGTTTGACACTATACTGACTAAGTCTTGAGACAATTTTGCAGTGCGCATGAACTTCGTAGCTGTTTCATGCCTGGCAGCGCTGTAAATCAGCATAATATGACCAGGGGGTAAGGTTTTAATTTCTTGCAGAATTGCTTCCTTAGTTTTGCTCACGTCTATCTCCGGCGCTATTGATCTGTTCAAACTATAATAGAAACATGAAAGTAAAAAGATGATTCTCTTGCCTTCGGCGGTTTTTTCAGCCATGAAGGGGCACTTGGCTATTGTGGCTGGGGTGTTCCATGGGCTGTTCTGGTGCTGTTCGCTTGGCAGTGCTGATGAAAAAAGTGTGGGGCAAAACGTTTTAACAAGCATAAGGCTGGGAAAAATCCCCGCCTGAGTGGAGTTTTACATGGCAAAATCTGCCGCCAAACGCCTGGTTGATAGAAACACGGGCAAAGCATCGAACAGCAACGATAAAGATAGTTTCGCCGCCCTTTTGGAAGAAAGTTTTGGCGGTGGCCGCACGCTGGAAGGCAATGTGGTGAAAGGCCGCATTCTGGAAATCTCTGATGATTTTATCACGGTCGATGTTGGCCTGAAATCGGAAGGCCGCGTGGCCCTGCGCGAATTTGGCCAGAACCCCGAATTGAAAGTGGGCGATCTGGTCGAAGTGTATGTGGAACGCATGGAAGACCGCAACGGTGAAGCGATGCTGAGCCGCGAAAAGGCCCGCCGTGAAGAAAGCTGGGGCGTGCTGGAGAAGGCGCACCAAGGCGCTGTGCGCGTGATGGGCGTGATTTATGGCAAGGTGAAGGGCGGCTTTACGGTCGATCTTGATGGCGCCACGGCCTTTTTGCCCGGCAGCCAGGTGGATATTCGCCCCGTGAAGGAAATTGGGCCGCTGATGGGTGTGCCCCAACCCTTTATCATCCTGAAAATGGATCGCACGCGTGGTAACATTGTGGTGTCGCGCCGCGCCGTGCTGGAAGAAAGCCGTGCCGAAGCCCGAAGCGAACTGGTGGGTCAGCTGAAAGAAGGTGCCATTTTAACAGGGGTTGTGAAAAACATCACCGACTACGGCGCGTTTGTTGATTTAGGCGGGGTCGATGGTCTGCTGCACGTGACCGATATTTCGTGGAAGCGCATTAATCATCCATCCGAAGCGTTGCAAATTGGTCAGCAGGTGCAGGTGCAGGTGATTAAGTTTAATCAGGACAGCCAGCGCATTTCACTGGGCATGAAACAGCTGGAAGGCGATCCATGGGAAGGCGTTGTGTCGAAATATCCTGTGGGCATGCGCCTGAAAGGCCCCATCACCAACATTGCCGATTATGGCGCGTTTGTAGAGCTGGAGCCGGGCATTGAAGGTTTGGTGCACGTTTCTGAAATGTCGTGGACCAAGAAAAACATGCACCCCAGCAAAATTGTGAACATGGGCGATGAAGTGGATGTGGTGGTGCTGGATGTGGACAGCGGCAAACGTCGCGTGTCGCTGGGCATCAAGCAGTGCCAGGAAAACCCCTGGCAGGGCTTTGCCGAGAAAAACAACGAAGGCACCGTGCTGGAAGGCCCCATCAACAACATTACCGAATTTGGTTTGTTTGTGGGTCTGCCTGGCGAGATTGATGGCATGGTTCACCTGTCTGATCTTGATTGGAACATGTCGGGCGAAGAAGCCATCAAGCAATATGCCAAGGGCCAGACAGTGACGGTGAAGGTGCTGGAAGTGGATGCGGCCAAAGAACGCATTTCACTCGGCATCAAGCAGTTGACCGATGATCCGTTTGAAAATGTCATGGTCAATTTCAAGAAAGGCGATGTGATTACGTGCACCGTCTCGGCCGTGCAGGAAAATGGCATTGAAGTGACTTTGGGTGATAAGGCCGATGGTTTTTCTGGCTTCATTCGCCGCGGCGATCTGGCCAAAGACAGGGCCGAACAACGGGCCGATCGTTTTGCCATTGGTGAGAAGGTTGATGCCAAAATCACCAACATCGATAAAGGATCGCGCAAATTGTCGCTCTCCATCAAAGCCCGCGAGGTTGAGGAGGAGAAGCAAGCCCTGGCCGAATATGGCAGCCAGGATAGCGGCGCCAGTCTGGGCGATATTCTGGGCGCAGCCATTAAAAAGGCTCAGAAGAAGGATTAGTCGGCCTTCTTGTGATGTTCAGGGGGCGTTGGCTACACAGTCGGCGCCCCTTTTCTTTGGGGGCGTGCCGCATTAAACCATGTGTTAACACTCCGTTAGCTACGATGGGGGCATGAACGACGTTTCGCCCACACCTGCTGCCGAACCGACGATGGAGGAGATTTTATCATCCATCCGAAAAATTATTGCCGATGATACCCAAGCGCCCGCACACGCCGGCGATGGTCATGGCGCACCATCGTTGGCCGGCTTTGTGGCAGGGGATGATGAAGAAATTGTGTTAAGCGATGTGGCCGATGAGCCCCCCCCGCGCATGGCCGAATTTACCACAACCTCAGAGCATGGTCTTGCGCCCGAAGTGCATGCTGACGCTGCACCTGCTCCCCAACACTTGCCTGAACCTGAGCCATTACACCCAACCGCCGCGGCATTGGCCCCAGAGGTGCAAAAACAAATGCCGCCAGGGGGCATGGCCATGGTGCCCGTGGCGGAAGATAAAAAAACGCTGATCTCTGAAACGGTTTCTCATGTGGCGGCCAGCGCGCTGGCCACTCTTGCCCAGCAGGTTGAGAAAGTTGAGGCCACCATGCACCCCGCCACCTATCTGGGTAACGGCCAAAAAACGCTGGAAGACATGGTGATGGAGCAACTGCGCCCCATGCTGCGCAGCTGGCTGGATGACAACCTGCCCCCCATGGTTGAACGTTTGGTTGAGCGCGAAATCCAGCGCATTTCTCGCCGCACCGCCGACTAGGGTTAAAACCCGTTATCTAACTTTTCCTCCACCCGCCCGCCAGCGAAAGTAAACGTGGGGTTGGTTAATGCTGTGGGCTATTGTACAATTTAATCATGACAACCCAAGCTGCTGCCAGCGATCAATTTTTTGAAGACGTGTATGAGAAGGTGGCGCCCTTGATGAACTGGGCCAATTGTGGAGATAGTGATGCGGCAGCCTAAATCACTTTCGAACTTCTGTGGTACGATGGGTATAGAATGAACGTGCAAGGCCTCATCTCACAAATTTTTGGCATGCTGCGTCAGCAGCAGCAGGGCAGCAGTCCCTATAGCGTGCCCTATGGGTATAGGGGATATGATCCTCGCGCGTATGGCCCAGAATCCCAAGGGTATGGTTCTGGTCGTGGCGTCTCTCGTAGCTATAATGATGGTGGTTATGGTGGTGATGCGTATGGGCCATATCCTCGTGCACCTTCGCCTTATTATGGCAATGGTTCCTATCCACCCCCTTATTATCCCCCTTATTATTATGGGCGTCCAAAAGGGTTGGCTGAGCAGGGATTTGACATTGTTCGTGGTTTGTTTGGTGCGCAAATGGGTCAATGGGGACAAGTGCTGCCACAGCTTGGCCGTCTCATGGATGAGAGTGGCGCGACTGCTGGGCTGTTGAAGGGCTTCAACGTATCGGGGGCCTTTACGGGTCAAGGGTTCGGCAATATGTTTTCAGCACTCAAAGGCATCGGTGGTGGCGCGGGATTCACAAAATACCCCGAATGGGCTGTTAAAGCCCTTAAACTAGATCCGCTTCAGCTCACCGGATGAGTCCATCGCCTTTATCCTTTGTTGCGTGACTGGTTTTTCGGGTATCTAAAAAACCCTACTTTTTCTTCCCTTTCTCAATCAGCGCATCAATTTTGGCGGCGTACTCGAAGCTGGTGTCGGGTTTGAAGGTCAGCTGAGGGATAAAGCGCAGCTGAATATGCTTGGCCAGATAATGTTTGAAAAAATGCGCCACATCGTTCAGGGCGCGCACGGTTTCGGCAATCTGAATGCCGCCCAGCGGCATGATAAACACATGCGCGTTTTTCAAATCGGGGCTCATCTGCACTTCGGTGACCGTGATGACAGATTTTGGTGAAAAGTTATTCTGCCATGGCACATCGCCCCGCTGAATGGCTTCGGCAATGGCGTGGCGAATTTCTTCGCCTACTCTTAACTGGCGTTGGCTGCGCATGGTAGAAAATTAAGCCGGATAACTGCTTTCTTCTTAGTTAACTCTTGGCTGAGATATAGCAGACAGAGCCGACATGTCGTACTTCTGAGGGATTGCGACCACCTGTTGTCCAGCTGCTGACTCTCTGCCACATGGGCGTGTCTATGAATGGTCCAATATCCCCTTCAACACTCAGCTCTACGCACCTTTTACCATCTTTGCCAACAAAGTGCCGTTGCAAAACTGCTGTCAATGTTTGGCCTTGATGTCTAAACACACTTCTTTCGGGTTCAGACTTTTGCACCATAATACCTATCGCTGCCTCTCTGGCGGCTTTATCTAATGCTACCCGAGAGTCATGCGCGATAACAATGTTTGCCATAATACTTACGGCGCTGGTCATCATCAGCCAACCCACAAGAGAATCACTGGCCTTATACATAGCATTCGATACCGTTCCCTCATAATAATTGCCGCGGTAGTAGAAAAAACCGCCGGCATTATAGCCATAGATGCGGCAACGTGTGTAGGAAAACGAGGCAAGACAGAGGGGGACCGACAGGGTAAGCAACCATGGGTTGAACACCAAACTGGCCGCTACGGCCCCAATACCAGCGGCTTTGACGGCGAATAACTCATATTTTAATTCTTCAATTCTTTCTTTGATTTTTTCTTTGATCATCCTAATGTTTCCTTATTTCAAAGGGGGTCTTTCGTGCGCCTTATACCTGCTGCTCAATGAACTTGTCAAACAGAGCCTTTATAATGCCCTCGCCACTTGCTCAATCTCAAAACATTCAATCACATCGCCTTCTTTAATGTCGTCATAGCTTTCAAAGGCCATGCCGCATTCAAAACCTTCTTTCACTTCCTTCACTTCGTCCTTGATGCGTTTCAGGGTCTTCAGCGTCCCTTCGTGGATCACCACGTTATCGCGCAGCAGGCGCACCTTGGCGCCACGTTTCACCACGCCATCGGTCACGCGGCAGCCGGCCACTTTGCCAACCTTGGTGATGTTGAACACCTGCAGGATGCTGGCGTTGCCCAAAAACTTCTCGCGCAGATCGGGCGAGAGCAGGCCGGTGAGGGCCTTTTTCACATCGTCAATGACGTTGTAAATAATGCTGTAGTAGCGGATATCAATCGCATCGCGCTTGGCCAGCTCACGCGCTTGGGGGTTGGCGCGCACGTTAAAGCCAATAATCATCCCCTTGCTGGCGTTGGCCAGGGTCACATCGCTTTCGGTCACGGGGCCCACGGCCGCATCCAGCACGCGCACGCGCACTTCGTTGTTGTCGGTGGTGATTTTCTCCAGCGCGTTTTTAATCGCCTCGACCGAGCCATGCACATCGCCCTTGATCAGCACAGGAAGTTCTTTGGTGGCGCCGCTCTTAATGCTTTCCAGCATTTGTTCAAGGCTGCCGCGATTGGCGCTGGCGGTGGCCTGCTGTGTGCGTTTGCGCCGTGCCCGAAAATCGGCAATCTCGCGCGCTTTGGCTTCATCGCCCACGGCCATAAAATCATCGCCGGCGTGGGGTGTGCCGTTCAGGCCCAGCACCTCAACCGGCATGGCGGGGCCGGCCGAGACCATATTCTCGCCGCGATCATTGATGATGGCGCGCACCTTGCCCCATTCGGTGCCTGTGACAAACACATCGCCGATTTTCAGCGTACCTTTTTGCAGCAGCACGGTGGCCACCGAACCGCGACCGCGCTCCATTTTCGCTTCCACAACGGTGCCAACAGCGATGCGGTGAGGGTTGGCCCTGAGATCGAGAATTTCGGCCTGAAGCACAACGCTTTCCAGCAGTTTATCAAGCCCTTTGCGTGTTTTGGCCGATATTTCGACCGACAAAACCTCGCCGCCCATTTCTTCCACCTGCAAATCGTGCTGCAGCAGTTCGGTGCGCACGCGATCGGGCTTGGCGGCGGGCAAATCGCACTTGTTAATCGCCACCACAATCGGCACCTCGGCCGCTTTGGCGTGTTTAATGGCTTCGATGGTCTGGGGCATGATGCCATCATCGGCCGCCACCACCAGAATAACGATATCGGTTAAGTTGGCCCCGCGCGCGCGCATTTCGGTAAAGGCGGCGTGGCCCGGCGTATCGATAAACGTGATGCGATCAAACCCGTGCTGGGGTTCCTTCAACATCACCTGATAAGCGCCAATGTGCTGCGTAATGCCGCCGGCCTCGCCCGCCACCACGTTGGCCGAGCGCAATGCATCAAGCAGCGATGTTTTACCATGATCGACATGGCCCATGACGGTGACAATGGGTGGGCGGGGCAGCAGGCTGTCTGCCGCGTCATCCTCGTGCTGCAAGACTTGTTCAACATCGCTGTCGGCCACGCGTTTAATTTTGTGGCCAAATTCAGCCGCGACCAGTTCAGCCGTATCAGCATCGATTGTTTGGGTGATGGTCACCATCACGCCCATTTTCATCAGACACTTAATCACATCAGCGCCGCGTTCGGCCATGCGGTTGGCCAATTCGCCCACCGTAATCACTTCGGGCACCACCACATCGCGCGCGACGCGCTGCTGATCGGCCTGTCCGCGATGCATCTGGCGTTTTTCACGCTCAACCTTGCGGCGCATCGAGGCGACAGAATAAACTTTTTCAAAACCGCCATCGGCGTTCGAGAGGGCCTGCTGCACGGTCAGACGCGCCATGCGGCGGTCGCCCCCGCCACGATGATCGGCGCGCGGTGCCACAACGGCGGCTTTTTTGC
>RFNS01000280.1 GCA_009927055.1 Alphaproteobacteria bacterium
AGGCTGGACAGCCCCTGACAGCCATGCAGCAAACGCAAATGTTTGCCAGTCTGCAGCCCCTGCTGGCGGCCACAAAATTCAGGCGCGTGGGGCAGATGGGGGAAAAATCCCTTGCTCATTTTGTGCTGCTGGAAGATTGGCTGCACGGCGGCCCGCCTGTGCCGGCGCGGGCGGCCTTGCAGTTGCTGGATGATTTCTATGGGCACAATCTTCCGGCCCGCGGCCTGTGGCGCCTGAAAGGCGAGACGATCAACCCCGCCCGCATCACCGTGCCCACGCTGGCCGTGGTGCCAGAAGATGATGTGATTGTGCCGCCCGAAAGCGCCCTGGCGCTTGTGTCGCGCATGCCCCGCATCACGCTGCATCAACCGCCGCTGGGGCATGTGGGCATGATTGTGTCATCGCGCGCGCGCCAAGAGGTGTGGGAGAAACTGGCCGAGTTTTTGTTGGTTTAGGTGGAAACACATTCAATAGAGCACTGCTGTGCCTGCGAAGGCAGACACCCATCATCCGCATGGAACGCAGGAGGCAGTCTGTGTGTGATGGGCCCCTGCCTTCGCAGGGGCTTCAGTCTTCTTTGTTCTTGATTTTATAAATTCTGACTTAGGATGATACGCGATCAGTTCAACCAAACCTACTTACTTCCTTGGCCGAAACCAAAAAAATTGGCCGCGCGGCTGCGCCATGATGGCGGGGCTGAGGGTTGAACGCGTGCGTCTATAACCATTTGTCTGAAACGGTCTGCGAAGTTTTCGTTTTCAAAAGTCGCGGGCATGGTCGAGACAACGCCGTTGTCTTTGTCTGGTGAAAAGCCTGCATGGGCTATTTCACCTTTCTCCCTAGACATATCGATGCTGTGGTGCTCGCCATCCTCATCACGGCTGATGGTGTATTTGAAGGTTATTTCTTTCGCTATACTCGCATCAAAGTCAGCCGAGAGAACATCAACAGCATGACCATCATCAGAAAGATTGTGGTTGATAAATTCCGCCAGCAACTGGGCTGCTTTATTATCCTTGTCCGCGGCTCTAATTTTTTCAATGACTTGTTCCAGGTTTCTGCTCAAAGAAATGGAACTTTTTTGTATCATCATTGGAAGGCTTCCGGTTAATTCGTCGCCAACAATGAAATCAACTACTGGGCCGTAATTCGTTTGTGTCATAGTTATTTCTCCGTTTATTAAGTGAGTTTGGGAAACGAACCGATTTATAGAGAGAATAACGGACGTGTCAAGCACCCATCAACACGCACACCAGCCCGTCGCGCAGGGCTTCGCATTCGGCTTCGGTGGGGTTAATGCCGGCGCCCAGTGTTTTGAATGTGCGCGCGCCGGCGCGCAGCGTCAGGATGATGCGGTGGGTCGTCTCGCCGCCCAGGGTCAGCTGCCGCAAAGACATATCGGCAATCGTCACATCGCGCAGTTTGTCGGCAAAGGGGGGCAGGGCCGCCTTCATGGCCAGCATCAGCGCTTCGGCACTGCTGGCGGCCACGGCCTGCCCCTCATACGGCGTGTGGCGCACGCTCATTTTCACCCAGGCTTCGACCAGATTGCCGGCCAGATCGGCCCCCAGGTGGTGCCCTTTGGCGTGGCCCGTATCATAGCTGAGGAGTTTGAAAAAATCGGGCACGTGCTGAAGGCGGCGCTTGGCCAGCAGCAGCAGCGAGGCTTCGGCCTGATCGAACGCATAGCCATATTCGGTCAGGCGTTTAATTTCATCGGTCAGCGCCACCACGCGTTCATCGCGCGGGTCGAGATCGAATCCGAGGTGTTTCAGCGCGGCGAGGGTATTCGACCGCCCGCCCTGATCGGCCATAATAATTTTGCGCGCATTGCCCACACTTTCGGGCGGCACATGTTCATAGGTGCGCGGATCTTTCAGAATGGCGCTGGCGTGCAGCCCCGCCTTTGTCACAAAAGCATTGGCGCCAAAATAAGCCTGCGCGGGGTTGCTGGGGCGGTTTAACATCGCATCAATTTTTTTTGAAAGCTCGCCCAGTTTTGGCAAGGCTTCATCAACCATCTCGGTTCTAAAGCGATCACGAAAAAAGGGCTTAAGCAAAAGGGTGGGGATGGTGCTGGTCAGGCTGGCGTTGCCGCAACGCTCGCCAAGGCCTGTGAGGGTGCCCTGAACCTGACGGGCGCCCGCCGCCACCGCCAGCAAACTGTTGGCCACGGCGCATTCGGCATCGTTGTGTGTGTGAATGCCCAGCTGGCATTTGGGAAATTTCCCACATATTGCCCGCACCACCGCTGGCACAATATCAGATATTTCGGGCGGCAGAGTGCCGCCGTTCGTATCACACATGACAAGCCAGGTGGCGCCGCCCGCCACCGCTGCTTCTGCACAGGCCAAGGCATAGGCCGGGTTGGCTTTGTAGCCATCAAAAAAATGTTCCAGATCGCACATCAGGGTTTGTTTGCCGTGTTCTTTGGCCAGCGCGAAGGATGCGGTGATGCTGGTCAGATTTTCTTCCAGCGTGCCGCCAAGCGCCACTGTGACCTGATAATCCCACGCCTTGGCCACCAAACACACGTGCGGGGCGGGCGAGGCGATCACCTCCATCAACCCTGCATCATCGGCGGCGTTTTTTTTCAGCGCCGCCGTTTTGCCAAAGGCCACCAAGCGCTGGGTGGTGTCGGGGTCAACATCGGCCAGGCGTTTGAAAAAAGCCGTATCGGTGGGGTTGGCCCCTGGCCAGCCGCCTTCAATAAAATCAACCCCCAAGGCCGCCAGCCCCTGCGCGATGGTGATTTTTTCATCGACCGAAAAATCGACCCCAAAGGTCTGCGCCCCGTCACGCAGGGTGGTGTCGTAAATGTAAACTCTCTCGCGGTTGGCCAGCATGGCCCATTATTGCGGCTACACAATAGTTTCTGCAACTTTATTATGACATCAACACGTCTTTCACCACGGCGGCGTCGATATTTTTGGCCACAAAAGCCTGCCCAATGTTTTTCAGCAGCACAAAGTTCAGCTGACCGCCGGTGGTTTTTTTATCGGCCTTCATGTGGCGTAACAATGTATCGGCCAGCGTGTCTGTGATAACATCGGGCAGGCGCGTGGGCAGATGCACGGCATTCAGGTGATCAATAATGCGTGGCGCCGTGCCCTGGGGGGCGTGCCCCAGTTTTTCAGATAACCGCGCGGCATAAACCATGCCCACGGCCACCGCCTCGCCATGCTGCAAGGTTCCTTCGGGCATATAATGGGTTTCAAACGCGTGACCAAAGGTGTGCCCAAAGTTGAGAATGGCGCGCAGGCCGTTTTCTTTTTCGTCAGCACTGACAATATTGGCTTTCAGGGCGCAGCTGGTTTCAACGGCGTGCACAATCACATCTGGCTTGCCGGCCAAAAGGGCTGCGCCATAATTTTCGCACCATTCAAAAAACGCGGCATCCATGATGGCGCCGTATTTGAACACTTCGGCATAGCCGCAGCGCCATTCGCGCGGGGGGAGTGTTTTCAGCACATCAAGATCACACACCACAAGGCGCGGCTGATGAAAGGCGCCGATAAGATTTTTCCCCGCCGCATGATCGATGGCGGTTTTCCCCCCCACCGAGCTATCGACCATGGCCAGCAGCGAGGTGGGCACCTGCACATAATCAATGCCGCGAAGGGCCAGCGCGGCCGCCAAGCCTGCCACATCACCCACCACGCCGCCGCCCAGCGCGATGATCAGGCACTGGCGGTCGAGATGCTGGCTGAGAAGGCCCGCCAGCACGCGCTCAAGATTTTTGATGTTCTTATGTTTCTCGCCCGCCGCCATGATGGTGGACGCACCCAGAGTGTGCCCGGCCGCTTCAATCGATTTTTCAACAGTCGGCAGATGCAGGCTGGACACCACCTGATCGCTGATGACAAAGCATCGCCGCCGGCCCAGCCGTTCGGCCATCAGTTTGCCAAGTTTTGGCAGGCCGTCGTGTCCAATCACGATGTCGTAATCGCGGTTGGTGGTTTCGGGCGGCAGGGTGATGCGTAGCTGGGGCATGGTGCTTTTGGGTGCGTTGGCCCCGATCATCTTGCCGCCGCGGCGTTATTGTCAAGGAATACCAGAATGGTCTGGTTGCCGCCCCTTGAGAGAGGGAGGATAGACAAACCTGCGCCGCATCGTGACAAGCGCCCGCGAATATGGTTGGATGAAGGCATGGGAATCTTCGCCTCACACATTTGGCTGACGCTGTTTGCCTTGGCGTTTTTAACGCAAGGCGGGCTGATTTTGTTCAGCTATCGCGTAGGTTTTCAGAACAGCACGTTGGCCGAGCGTGGGCTGCTGCCGCCCGCGGGCTTGCGCACCTACAGCACCCTGGGGTGGAGTTTTTTGCTGGCCGGTCTTGTGCTGGTGGCCATGCAGGCCGTTGATATGTGGCGCCTGCTGCAGGGCTAAATGCGCGAAATTGTTCTGGATACCGAAACAACAGGCACTAACCACGCTGGCGGCGATAGGATTGTTGAAATTGGCTGTGTCGAGTTGATCAATTTGGTGCCGACAGGCAAGGTGTATCACCAATATCTGAACCCCGAACGCCCCATGCCGCCAGAGGCGCAGGCGGTGCACGGCCTGAGTGATGATTTTCTGCGCGATAAACCCGTGTTCGCCGAAGTGGTAGATGCGTTTTTGAATTTTATTGGCGAGGCGCCACTTGTGATTCACAACGCGGCGTTCGATATGGGTTTTTTGAATGCCGAGCTGCAGCGGCTGGGGTTTGCCGCACTGCCTGCTGCGCGCGCGACCGATACGGTGCTGATGGCGCGCAAAAAATTTCCGGGTCAGCGCAACAACCTCGATGCCTTGTGCGAGCGTTTTCAGGTTGATCGCAGCGCGCGGAAAGATTTTCATGGCGCGTTGCTGGATGCGCAGTTGCTGGCCGCAGTGTATTTGGAACTGAAAGGTGGCGCGCAGCCAACGTTTGATATTGCGGCCACAGCGTCGGCGGTGGTGATGAATGTTGGGGCGGCGCGACAATTCAGGCACCCACGCCCCCACGCCCCCACCGAGGCCGAGCGCGACGCCCATGCCGAATTTCTAAAAAAAATCAGCCATCCCCTGTGGTTGAAAGAAACTGCTTCAGATTTGTAATATCATTTCTTCAAGCAACAGCATCGACGTCATGTTATCAAGATTTATTGGTATGTTGCGCGTGCGATCATCAATCCGCCTCAGCAGTTCTGAAACAAAATCACGCGGTGGTTCATCGATCATACGATGATCAGGCATGCCTCATTCTCAAGAAACAAATACGTCCCTACACCCCCGCCGGCACACCTTCTTCTGCAGGATTAGAATAGACAAGGCGCAGTTTGGGGCCTTTTTTCTCGGCCACTTTGGGTTTGGGGGCCTCGGCCTGAATCGATTGCGTTTGCATGACCAGCCACACCATGTGGGCCAACTCGCGCGCGGTGCTGGCCAGGTTGCGCGGCGCCACCAGCGGCACATGACTGAAACCCCTGTCGGCCAGCATGCCGCAGCAATGCATAATAGAAATAACGCATGCCAAATCACGAAACAGGCGGGCCATGCGATCGGCAAAGGCCACCAGCGCCTGATCATCGGGCCCCAGCGTCATCATGGCGCGCGTTAAAACATGCACAAAGGCGTTGCCATAAATCAGTTCGGGTTGAAGGGCAGCGCCTTCGCCGCGCACCCAGTTTTTAAGCTTGCTGCGCGATGCGCCACCCACCTCGTGACTGGTATCGAGCCGCGTGGTCATAAAATCTTGCACGTCATCGAGGCGTTTTTGAATGGCGGCCAGCCCCATGCGTTCGGCCTGCAGATAAATAAAGGCATAATGTTCGCGCCAGGCCAGGTCTTGAGACGCCGCATCGGGCACAAGGGGATATTGGGCGATAATCTCGAGCCGGTCGCGGGCGATTTGTTCCTTGGCGGTGACAATAATTTGCCGGATCACATCGATATGCAGCTCAACGCTCATAGCCGTGCCGCTTGCTCAAGGCCCCCATCAGGGTATCCAGGGCTGCGACCCTTTCCATGATGATTGTCTCATAGCTTTTCTCAACAATATGTTAAGGTTGGGGTCAAGAGATGTTAACACCATAAATGCCCGATATGACTAAACAAAATGACTGAACAAACACCATCACCCGCGCCGTTGCGCCTGTATGGCCGACGCAAAGGCAAACCGCTGCGCCCGCGTCATCAGCACTTGATGCAAGATTTTTTGCCGCAGGTGAGTGTGACATTAGATGACCTGGCCGAACCGCAGAAAATTTTTTCACACCATCCCTCAACCGTGATGTTTGAAATTGGTTTTGGCGCGGGCGATCATCTGGCGCAGTTGGCGCACGATATGCCGAATGCGGGTTTTTTGGGCGCCGAGCCGTTTATGAATGGCGTGGCGTCGCTTCTGAAAAAAATGGATGATCAGGCGCTGACAAACATTCGCATTTTTGCGGGCGATGCGCGCATGGTGCTGGAGGCGCTGCCGCCCCAAAGTTTGGATGCGGTTTTTTTGCTGTTCCCCGATCCGTGGCCGAAAAATCGTCATGCCAATCGTCGTTTTATAGGCCCCGATAACCTCAACCGTTTGGCGCGGGCCATGAAAAGTGGGGCCGAGTTGCGCATGGCCAGCGATGTGCCCCCACTTGCCACGTGGATGCAAAAACACACGCTGGCCGATGACAGATTTGCGCCGCACGCGGGCACCGAAAGCGGCCAGTGGCCCCATCGCCCCGCGCACTGGCCCACCACGCGGTATGAACAAAAAAATTTGGCGAAACATCCACCCGCGTGGTTGAGTTTTTATCGCCGCTAGGGCCAGGGCGCTTGCCACGCACCATAAATCGACGCAGAATTTGGCAGGTGAGAAGGAGAAAAAATGACCATGTTGCCGCTCGATGCCCGCGAGGGATGGATTTGGATGGATGGCGCTTTTGTGCCGTGGAAAAATGCAACAATGCACGTCCTCACACACGGGTTGCACTATGCCAGCAGCGTGTTTGAAGGCGAGCGCGCGTACGGCGGCAAAATTTTCAGAAGCGTGCAGCACAGTCAGCGTTTGCACGCATCGGCCAACATGCTGGGTTTTTCACTGCCTTACACGGTGGATGAACTTGAAAAAGCCAAAGCCGATGTGATTGCCAAAAACAACACGCCCGATGGTTATGTGCGCGCCTTTGCGTGGCGCGGCAGCGAGGCGCTGGGCATCGCGGCGCCCAAAAACACCATTCATGTGGCCATCGCCAGCTGGGAATGGCCCAGTTATTATAACGCCGAGATGAAAACAAAAGGCATTAAGCTGAAAACGGGCCAGTGGCGCCGGCCCGCGCCCAACACCGCGCCATCGGCCGCCAAGGCGGCAGGCCTTTACATGATCTGCACGCTGTCCAAACACTGGGCCGAGAAACAGGGCTGCCAAGATGCCTTGATGCTGGATTATCGCGGATATTTGGCCGAGGCGACGAGCGCCAATTTGTTTTTGGTGATCGATGGCCAGCTGCACACCCCCACGCCCGATTGTATTTTGAACGGCATCACGCGCCAGACCGTGATGGAATTGGCCCGCGCCCAGGGCATGGCCGTGGTGGAACGACACATGGAACCGGCCGAGCTTGCGCGCGCCAGCGAAGTTTTTTTAACCGGCACCGCCGCCGAAATTACACCTGTCGGGCAGATTGATGACCGAACCTATACCCCCGCCGCCATCACCGCCATGCTGAGCGAGGCCTATGCCAAAGCGGTGCGCGGGCAGTGAGTGTGAGCCTGGGGGCAGGGTTCGTGACAGTCGATACCGTTGATGCATACACCACCGTCATTCCCATCTCCGCCTGCACTCTCTGTGTTAATGTTAGTGAATCCGCAACAGAAGCGAAGTCAGGGAGAATGTACCACTAGGTCTTGAAAGTAAAAAGACACAATTGTGTGTAGAGTGTTTGTAAAAAATTTTCCCCAAGGGGAAGATTGCGGGGCAATCACCCCCCCATCTCCTCCAGCGGCCAGCGGGGGCGGCAGGCGATGGATTGGTCATTAATCGTGGGGTTTTCGGCCAGCCGCTCCAGCCCTGCGTGCGCAATCATGGCGCCGTTGTCGGTGCACAGCCACAGGGGCGGGGCCACAAACGGCAAACGGTTTTTTTCGGCCACGGCTTGCAAACGCTGGCGCACAGCACCATTCGCCGCCACGCCGCCCGCCACCACCAGCGCCTCAACTTTCCCCGCCATGCTCAGCGCGTTTTCAGTGCGCTCGGCCAGCACATGCGCAATGGTTTCTTGCACGCTGGCGGCTAGGTGCGGCGCATCCTCGGCCCCAAAATTTTTTCCTTCAATCACCAAACGCACGGCGGTTTTTAATCCGGCAAATGAGAAATCGGCCCCCGCCTGGCCCACCATGGGGCGCGGCAGCGCAAAGCGTGTGGCATCGCCCGCGTCGGCCAATTTTTCCAACTGCGGGCCGCCCGGATAAGGCAACCCCAAAAGCTTGGCCGATTTATCAAAACATTCGCCCGCTGCATCATCGCGCGTGGTGCCAAGACAGGAAAAGTGGTTGGCGCCCCGCACCACCACCAGCTGCGTGTGCCCGCCCGAGACCAGCAGCAGCAGATAGGGGAAAGCAATATCGGCCACCAATCGGGGTGACAGCGCGTGCGCGGCCAGATGGTTGATGGCGATAAAGGGTTTGTGCTGCGCCGCCGCCATGGCCTTGCCGAACATGGCCCCCACCATCACACCACCAATCAGCCCTGGGCCGCAGGTGGCAGCAATGGCGGTGATGTCGGGCCAATCGGCCTTGGCGTGGTGAAGCGCTTGGTGGGTCAGATCTTTCAGCACCTCAAGGTGCGCGCGCGCCGCCACTTCGGGCACCACGCCGCCATAAGGCGCATGGGTTTGCTGCTGGCTGGCCAGCGCGTGGGCGCGAATATGTTTGGTGTTATCAACCAGCGCCACGGCCGTTTCATCGCAGCTGGTTTCGATGCCGAGGATCAGGGTTGGTTTCATAGATGTTTCCGATTATAGCTGGAGCGATGGATAATGAAACGCTGGGCCTGATAATTTTGCTGTTGTCGATTCCGGGGTCGCTGTGGCGGCTGTGGGGGTTGCACACGGGGCGCTTCAAGCCTCATTTTTTCTCGTGGTTTATCTGGGCCCTTATCACCTTCATCAGTTTCGGCGCGCAGTGGCATGAAGGGGCGGGGCCGGGGTCGTGGTATAATTTATCGGCGGCGGTGCTGTGTCTTTATATTGCGGTGTTTAGCCTGCGCTATCGCCAGACGATGATCAAACGCATCGACTGGGTTTGCTTTATTTTGTCGCTGCTGGCCATTGTGGGGTGGGTTTTAACCCACAACCCGTTGGTGGCGGTGATGATTGTGTGCGTGGCCGATGTGCTGGCGTTTCTGCCCACCTTTCGGCACAACTGGCGCAATCCTTGGGATGATCAGTTGTTTGGTTATACAACGGGCGCCATCAATTATGGCCTCTCGCTGCTGGCGATGGATGTGGTCAACGCCACCACAACGCTGCATCCCATTGTTATTATCATCACGAATATGAGTTTTGTGGCCATGGCCCTGTGGCGCCGCCGCCTGATGCCGCGTCAGACCACCGCTTGATTTCTTCAGTAAACGCGCCACACTGAGGCCATGGCTCACCTTTCGGTTGTTCTTATTGTGGCGGCGCTGCTGCTGGTTTTTGCCTCGCTGGCGCTGGGTTTGTTCAGCATGGTGAAGGGGGGCGAGTTTAACAAAAAATATGGCAACCGCCTGATGCGCGCGCGCCTTGGGTTGCAGGCGGTGGCGCTGGTGGTGTTTATGGCGGCGCTGGCCTTCAAGAATTGATATTGATATGGCCTATTGGCTGATGAAATCGGAACCCGATGTGTACCCATGGGAAAAGCTGGTTGCCGATGGCACGGGCGGGTGGGATGGCGTGCGCAACCACCTGGCCGCACGGCACCTGCGGGCTATGCAGGTGGGCGATGACGCGTTTTTTTATCACTCGAACATCGGGCGCGCCATTGTGGGCATCATGCGTGTGGTGCGCACAGCTTACCCCGACCCCACCGATGCCACAGGAAAATTTGTGATGGTGGATGTGGCGCCTGTTCAAGCGTTGGCACGGCCCCTATCACTGGAAGAAATCAAAGCGGATAAAATGTTATCGGCCATGGTTTTTGTGAAGCAGCCGCGGCTTTCTGTTTCGCCCGTTCATCCGCACGAATGGGCGCGCATTCTTCAATTAACCAAGAAATAAAACACCTCCCCCTCACGAGGCTGGGGAGAGGGGCTGGAAAGTAACGCGGTGGTTGTTTCGGGCGCGTGCAGCCGCTAAACTACGGCCATGAAAAGTTACAGCCAACGCGCTCCCTTTAACGACTGGTGGTACTGGACCGAGGCGCTGATCAAGCGTTTCCGCACCATTGGCGATGTTTATAAAGAGAATATGGAGAACGAGCGCGCGACCGATGCCCACGCCTGGGCCGATAAATTGCGCAAAAATGTGAACAAAGTGGTGGATGAGATGCGCAAAATCGGCCCCAAGCCGAACGACGAGCAAAAGAAAAAATTGGCCCCGCTGGAAGAAGAAGCCATTTTTAATGCGGCCACGCTGTTCCGCGAAATTTTGCTGGTGTTTCCTTTCGCGTCGGGCCAGATGCAGGAAATGCTGGGCATCGCCTGGCAAGATGCCAAGTGGGAAGATGACAAAAAAGAACCCGAGTTGGATGAAAACGGCCTGCCCGTGGTGAAAAAGAAAAAGAAGATTGATGGTCGCGCGGCCGAACTTTTTTGGGGCCCCAAGGCGCGCCCCGATGAAGGCATTCGCAGCGGCAAGGTGGAAGATGGCGGTCTGCCCGGCATTTTGTTCAACCTTTTGGCGGCTGAAAAATCATCCAGCAGCCGTGCACCCACCGATTATGGTCAGGCCATGCAGGCGCATGTGTCTCAGGCCCTTAAATCAACAGGACCAGCCATGAAGCCCGGCGGTTTTCCGGGGTGATGTGATGATATCTCGATGGGCCCTATGATGCTTATTATGAAGTTCTCAATCTTCTGCGCCTAGGCTCGGCCCCATGCACCAAGAACATCACGGCGTTCTCGGCCAGGCCTCGCACGATGACGATGACAAAGGCCCCATTGCCATTCATCACGCGGCCGATTTTGTGCCCATGCGCGCGGCAGGAAAATTGGCGGCCGCCACGCTCGATTTTATCACGCCCCATGTGCAGCCCGGCATCACCACGGGTGAGCTTGATCAGTTATGCGAACAATTCATCAGGCAGCATGGCGCTGTGCCGGCACCGCTTGGTTATCGCGGCTACCCCAAGGCCACCTGCATTTCGCCCAACCATGTGGTGTGCCACGGCATTCCGGGTGATAAAAAACTGCTGGAGGGGGATATTATCAACATCGATGTGACGGTGATTGTGGATGGCTGGCACGGCGATACCAGCCGCATGTTTTGCGTGGGCGATGTGAGTGTGAAAGCCAAAAAATTGGTCGAAGCCACCTATGACGCCATGATGCGCGGCATTGCGGTGGCCAAACCCGGCGCGCGGCTGGGCGATATTGGGGCGGCCATTCAAACCTTTGCCGAAGGCCAGCATTACAGCGTGGTGCGCGATTTTTGCGGGCACGGCATTGGGCGCACCTTTCATATGGCGCCGTCTGTTTTGCATTATGGGCGCGCGGGCACGGGCCCTGTGTTGAAGCCCGGCATGTTTTTTACGATCGAGCCGATGATCAACGCCGGACGGTATGAGGTAAAAATTTTGGGCGATGGGTGGACAGCGGTGACGAAAGATCGCTCACTCTCGGCCCAGTTTGAACATACCATCGGCATTACCGAGACAGGCTGCGAGATTTTTACCCTTTCACCTGCGGGCTATACTCAGCCGCCCTACCACATTACTTAACTTAGACGCCGCTGAATGGCGCGCACAACCACACCACATCTTGATGACCTAGCGTTTGACCTTGCACACCACTTCGTTGCCGCTGCCGATAAATTCCATGGCATCAAACGATTTGGCCTTGGCCACCGCAATGCCGCGGCCGTGGGGGTCCATCGCGCGGTCGGGCGAAAAATCTAAATAATTTTGCCAATCAAACCCCGGCCCCTGATCGGTGATTTTGACGGTCAACGCATCGGGGGCGGCGGTAAATTCAAGCACAGCGTATTTTTCGCGGTACTGCGGCATGCCAAGGCGTTTTTCAACTTCTTCGTGCCACTGGGCGCTGTAAATCAGCTCTGATTTTTCGTCATACGAGATGCCAAGGTTGCCATGTTCAATGGCGTTGATCATCAGCTCGCCCAAACCGTGCACCACCACGTCGGGCTGCGGGAAGCAGTTGGCGATGAAATAAGAAAGGTTGTTGGCTTCTTCCAGGGTGCGGAAGCGAAAGCGGCTTTTTTCCATCAACCCCAGGGTGCGGCGCTGCTGCGCCACTTGCTGAATGGCCTCAAGCTGAGAAAGCCTATCGCGCACGGCGGCGCGCACAATGGACAGCAGCAAACGCTCATCATACGGTTTGGTGAGGTAATAATAAACGCCGGCCTGAATTCCTTCCTCGATCTGGCGGCTGCTGGCGGCGGCGGTTTGCATGACAACCGGAATGCTTTTGAAACGTTCATCGGCCTTCAGCTTTTTCAACACATCAAGGCCGTTCAGGCGCGGCATCATGCGATCGAGCACGATCACATCAAAATGGGGGTCTTTTTCTAATATGGCCAGCGCGACATCGCCATCCTCGGCGGTGGCCACGTCGTATCCTGCTTCGCGCAAATAGGTGGCCAGAATATCGAGATTAAAAATCTCGTCATCAACGGCCAGAATTTTTTTGCCGGTCGTCATGCGCTGTAGGCCGCCTTCATCATCACATCAGACAGCACAGCATAGGCCGCCTGCCAGGCCTCGGCCACATCGTGCGTAAAATCATCCCACAGGGTTTGCTGCAACGTGCCCAGCAGGGCCGCGCCCACCGTGGCATAATGTTCGGGCCTGACGCCATAACCCACGTGGCGCAAGGCAAGCTCGCGCAGGGTGGGCACAATACGTTCAGGATATTGCAGGTTGCGAACAACCGCGGCCAGCATGGTGATCAGTTTTTGGCCCTGTTCGGTCATATCGCCTTTGAACAGAGGTTTGAGCGCAGGATCGAGCACAAACAGGCGATGATAAAAATCGCGCGCGACCGCTTCGCCGACAGGGGCAACTTTGTCAAAACTTTCCTGCACCAGTGTCACCTGTTGTGGGGTCATGAGAACCTTTTTTAGTTAGCACGGGCAGGTAAAGTAAAGCTGAAAATGGCGCCTGCGGGAGTATTGTGGTGCGCCCATATTTTTCCACCATGCTGCGTGATAATTTGGTAACAGATCGACAGGCCAAGCCCCGTGCCGCCCGCCCCCGATTTTGTTTTGCTGCTTTGGACAAATTTATCGAAAATGCCCACCAATTCGGCGTCGGGCACGCCCACTCCTTCGTCCACCACATCGACCTGCAGAAAATCTTTTTGATCGGGGGCGTTTTTCAGGCGCAGGCGCACGGTCGCGTTGGGCGATGAAAATTTAATGGCATTCGACAGCAGGTTGATCAACACCTGTGTGATGGCCGAAGGATCGAAAAAGGCGGTGGTGTTTGTGGCCTCACACACCACCGAGAAGGTAAGGTTTTTACTTTGAAAGAGGGGGTAAAGCTCGACCTCGGCATAGGTGGTGATCTCTTTCAAATCGTGCAGGGCGATGGCGTAATCCATCTTGCCCGATTCCAGCTTGGCCAGATCCAAAAGATTGTTCAAAAGCTTCAGCAGACGATCGCCCGCGATTTGGATATTGCCCAGGTAACGATAAATGTTGGTGGTGCGCCCCGCTTCCACATCGCGTCCGCCCATTTTGGCATAATTGAGGATGGCATGCATGGGTGTGCGCAACTCGTGCGACATGTTAGAAAGAAATTCTGCTTTGGCCAGCCCCGCTTCTTCGGTTTTGCGCATGGCCTGTTTCAGGGCGGTTTCGTGCCAGCCCCGTTCGATCACGCGGCCAATTTGCACGCCGATATTTTCCATCAGATTTGCCAAATCGATATCGGGCTGCACCGGCGTGGTGGCAAAAAATTCGGCCACGCCCACCACCTTGTCTTCAATAAAAATGGGAAAAGCCGCGCCCCCTTTCAGCCCCATTTCGGCCAGCAGCGTGCCGCGCGCAAATTTTTTCAGCTGGTCGGGTTTATCAATCCACGCGGCGCTGCGCTGTTGCAGGACCAGCCCTGGAAGTTCTTGCCCCGATTTGAAGGCGCTTTTTTCTGTCTCAGCCACCAGGGCGGCAAAGCGTGTGCGCGCGCCAAACGACCATGTTCGGCTTGAAATCAGGCGCCCTGTCGCCTGTTCCAGCAAAAAGCAATGCCCCACCGCCCAGCCCGTGAACAGGCACACCTCCTCCAGCGAGCGCTGTAAAATATAATCGGTGTTCTGGGCTTGGTTAGCGGCGCCAGCAATGGTGCGCAGCAAAACATTTTTATCGGCCTCGTGCTTCGATTTCTGAATTTCATCCTGAATGGCTTTTTGGGCTTGGGTCAGCTCGGCCACCATCAGGTTAAAGCTGCGGGCCAGGTGGCCAATTTCATTGGGCTGCAACAGACGCGGATCGGTAATGGGCAGCCAGCTGCGCGCCAGCTGCTGCATCGACAGGCCGATGGATAAAATGGGCCTGAAAAAAATTTGGAAACTGTAAAAATAACTGACCAACATACCTGCCAGAATAATCATCATGGCCATGATGATGTTATCAAGCAGATGGCGGGTTTTCTCGTTGATGTGGTCAAAATTTCCGCACACCTGCATCGATCCCAGTTTCTGCAGGGGGCCGCCATCGCGGGCATAGGATTCTGAAAAAATATCGCGGGTGAACAGCCGCACGTTATGTGCGTGAGATTGAGAAAGCGCGGGCCAATCTCTTTCCGCGAACACGCCGCCATCGCTTTGCAGCACGCGCGCGCCGCAATAACCCTCAACCGAAGTGAGATGTTCCAGCATCACATTCACTTCGTGCTGGTCCAAATCCCACAGGGCTTGCTCAATTTTCTTGGCGCTGAGACCGATGATGATGTCGTAATCATCAATCGCGTGCTCTAGCGTTTCGGTGTTCAGGTGCTGATAAAGCTGCCCAAACACCAGCACCGACACGGCCACCATCCACAGCGTGATGACCACAAGGCTGCGCACCAGAAGTGAATGAGACCAGCGGACGCGCGCGGGAAGGGGCGGGGGCACGACCATTATGACGGCGGCAGGTTATATTTCTGAAGGATTGCTTGAAGCTCTCCGCTGGCTTTCAGCGCGGCGATGCCTTCATCCAACATTTCGGCCCACGCGCGGGATGCGGCGCCCTTGGGCGAGAAGGCGACAAACAAATTGCTCTGGCTATCGTCTGCATAATCTCCGGCCATGATGATATCGTTGGCGAGGCCAAGGTCGTTCAACATGTGGGCCATCACCTTTTTTTCCTCAATCAAGGCCCCCACGCGACCCGCCATCAGTTTTTTTATGTTGATATCCAGCGGGTTTTCGCCCGTCATCAGTTGCACGCGCGTGGCGTTTTGGCGGTGCTGCGCGATGTAATGATCGATGCTGGTGCCATACGTATATTCGGCCGTGGCCCCCAGCGCCACCGCGCCCAGCGATTCAAGACCGGTGTAACGCCAAGGATTATCTTTTTTGACAAAAAAAGCATTTTGCATGGTGCTGAGGGGCGTGCGGTGAAAGATAAAATCGGGCCCATCGGCCTGGCTGGCGCCCACAAGGGCGGCATATTTCCCCTCGCGCGTGTCGTTGATGGCGCGTGTCCACGGCAGCAGGCGATAGGTGACCACGTGCCCTTTTTTTTCGAAGACAGCTTTAACAATGTCTATCAGAAAGCCAGGTTTATGGGGGTCTGATGCCGGATCGCAGGTGAAGGGGCACCATTCATCGGCCACCAGGGTGATGGTCTCGGCCCTGAGGGGAAGGCAGGCCAGCATGATCATCAAAAAACAAAGAATGCGCATGAAGAAGAGCCTTTGAGATTGAATAGAACCGATGAGGTACAAAATAACCCATGGTGGTTATGCAGGCACCTTCCGCGAGATTAAGCAGGCGCTGAATGCGACGGTTGAAAAACTGGTCGAGACAGTGCACGGCATTATGGAAGCCACCGATACGGTGGGCACGGCCGCCGCCGAAATTTCCAGCGGCAGCCACGATTTGTCGCAGCGCACCGAGCAACAAGCCTCGAACCTTGAAGAAACGGCCGCGTCGATGGAGCAGATTACAGGCGCCGTGAAACAAAACACCGACAACGCCAACAACGCGAAAAACATCGCCAGCGGTGCGAACCAAATTGCGATGGAAGGCGGGCAGGTGGCCGATCAGGCGGTCAGCGCCATGCGCGATATTGAAACATCATCGCAGAAGATTGCCGATATTATTGGCGTGATCGATGAAATTGCCTTCCAAACCAACCTTTTGGCCTTGAACGCGGCGGTGGAAGCGGCGCGCGCGGGCGAAGCCGGCAAAGGTTTTGCCGTGGTGGCGCAGGAAGTGCGATCGCTGGCGGGGCGTTCGGCCTCGGCCTCGAAAGAGATTAAGGCGCTGATCAGCGACAGCGTGGCGCAGGTGAAATCGGGCGCTGAACTGGTGAACAAGGCCGGCGAAACCCTGCGCGATATTGTGGGGCAGGTGGGTAAGGTCAACGCGCTGATGAACGATATTGCCGCCGCGAGTGTGGAGCAGTCATCGGGCATCGAGGAAATTAACAACGCGATTGCGCAGATGGATTCAATGACGCAGCAGAACGCCGCATTGGTGGAAGAAAACACCGCCGCCGCCGGATCGCTTGTTGAACAATCGAAACGGCTGGAGGAGATGATGCAATTTTTCAAGGTGGGCGACGGTCAGGCCAGAAAAGCCGCGCCGGCCACCCACAGCACGACCATGGTTGTGAAAAAACCGGTGGGGGCACGCGTTGCGCCGCCGTCTGCCAGAGAACAGGCGCCCGCAAAAATGCCGGCCGCCATGAAGAAGCAGGCCAACGGTCACGCCGATGCTGAATGGAAAGAGTTTTAGGCGTGTCTTTCGATGGTGCACGAATTTGCCTTTAGGGATGCTGATTTTAGGCACATTGCGCAGCTTGTGCACAGCCATATGGGCATTATGCTGCCTGAACAGAAAAAGGAAATGGTCTATGCGCGCTTGGCGCGGCGGTTGCGTACACTGGGCCTGAGCGATTTTGGCAGTTATCTGAAAAGGCTTGAAGATCCGGCCGAGCTGGAGATGCTGGCCAACGCCATGACCACCAATGTCACGGCCTTTTTCCGCGAGCCGCACCATTTTCATCATCTGGCCGAAACAGTGCTGCCGCAGGCGGCTGCGCAGAACAAAAACAGGCGTTTGCGCATTTGGTCGGCCGGATGTTCGGCGGGCATGGAGGCTTATTCCATCGCCATGACAGTGTTAACCCATCTGCCCAACGCCAAGCAGTGGGATGTGAAAATTTTGGCCACCGATATTGATACCGCCATTTTAGAGCGCGGAAAAAAGGGCGATTATGACGCCCACCAGTGGGATAAAATTCCTGAAACGTGTCGTGGCACGCTGGCCCGCCTTCAGGCCAACGGCACCATGTCGGTTAGCGATGATGTGAAAAAGCTGGTGTGCTTCAAGCATCTGAATCTTCTGGAAGACTGGCCCATGCAGGGCCCGTTCGATGCCATTTTCTGCCGCAACGTGGTGATTTATTTTGACAAAGAAACCCAGCGGCATCTGTTCGCCCGCATGGCCGATTTGCTGAAGCCCCAGGGCTGGCTGTATATCGGCCATTCTGAAAACCTGCATTATGTCAGCGATCGGTTCACGCTTCTGGGCAGCACCATTTACCGGCTGAACGATCATGAATAACCATCGCCGCGGCGATAGCGACCTTCATCAGGTTGGCGATTATTATGACAATCACCGCCGCTATTTCGATCATAATTTTGAAGTGACTGTGGTCAAAATTTTTTCGGGCGATTGTTATGCCACCAACAACGCCGATGAAATGATTGTGACCATTCTGGGGTCATGCATTGCGGCGTGCATTCGTGATCCGTTGGCGGGCGTGGCGGGCATGAACCATTTTTTATTGCCGGGCGATCCTTCGGCCAACCCGCAGCAGGCGTGCGATGCCGCGCGTTACGGCGCCTTTGCCATGGAACAGCTGATCAACCAGCTTTTGGCCCTTGGGGCGGCGCGCCACCGGTTAGAGGTGAAGTTATTCGGCGGCGGCAACGTGATTGACAGCCACAGCATGATCGGCAGCAAGAACATTCATTTTGTCAAAGAGTTTGTCACGCGCGAAGGTCTGCACGTGGCCGCCAGCGATTTAGGGGGCGAATGTCCGCGCCGCATTCATTATTTCAGCAAAGATGGCCGCGTGATGATGCGCAAATTGCAGCGCCGCGATGATTTGCGCGTGGTGGAAACCGAAAAGGCTTATCATGCCACGCTCAACACCAAACCGCTGGAGGGCAGCATCGAGCTGTTTGGTTGATGATGATCGATACCCGGCCCATTTCTGTTCTGGTGGTTGATGACAGTGCGCTGTACCGCACTCTGCTGACAAAAATTATTGCCGAACAGCCCGACATGCGCGTGGCGGGTCATGCGGTCGATCCGTTCGATGCGCGCGAAAAAATCAAACAACTGAACCCCGATGTGGTGACGCTGGATGTTGAAATGCCGGGCATGGATGGGTTGTCGTTTCTGGAAAAAATTATGACGCTGCGGCCCATGCCGGTGGTCATGGTCTCAACCCTGACGGCACGGGGCACAGAAACGGCCATTGCGGCGCTGCAAATCGGGGCGATTGATTGTTTGGGCAAACCGGTCAGCCACCAGCCGGACGAGCTGGATGTTTTCGCAAACCAGGTCACATCAAAAATACGGGCGGCGGCGGGCGCCCGCCTTCAGCTGGCCAGACGTTTTGCGCCGGCCACATCGCACGCCCCCCGCGCGCTGAGGCCCGATGCCCCGAAGGTGCTGGCTTTTGGCGCTTCGACAGGCGGGGTGGAGGCGCTGACAGCCATTCTGCGCGAGCTGCCGGGCAACTGCCCCCCTATGGTCATTACTCAGCATATGCCGCCTCTGTTCACGGCCAGTTTTGCGGCAAGACTTTCTAAAATATGTGCTTTTTCGGTGCGCGAGGCTCAGCACGGCGAGCTGCTGAAATCGGGCGATGCGCTGATTGCGCCGGGCGGCCTTCAAATGCGCATTCAGGGAAAAAGCCAGTATCGCATCGAGCTGGCGGCCGAAGGGCCTGTCAGCGGGCATGCCCCCTCGGTCGATGTGTTGTTTGAATCGGTCGCTGCACACGCAGGTGCCAGTGCCGTTGGCATTATCTTAACCGGTATGGGCAAAGATGGGGCCGCAGGATTGCTGACAATGCGTCAAAGCGGGGCCGAAACCATGGGTCAGGATGAAACCAGCTGTGTGGTCTATGGCATGCCCAAGGCGGCCTTTGATTGCGGCGCCGTGGCGCAGCAGCTGCCACTTGGCAAAATGGCGGCCGCTCTTGAAAAAAAGTGTTTTGTGTGATGCTGCAAAAAACGCCCATTCTTCTTCACCAGCCGCTGTCCGATGATGACGCGGCGGCCGTGCCCGCCCCGCACAAGGCCGTGGCCATTGCCCTTCACGCGTCTGATGATTTGCTGCAAGAGCATGCGCGCATTGTTGAAGCGTCGGCGCTCGATCTCAGCAACAGTTTCAAATCGCTGGCCGAGGCCGCCAGCCAACAGGGCCATTCGCTGGAAGAGCTGATTCAGACCATCAGCCACCTGCAGCACGATAAAGGGGAAATTTCCCTTGATGAATTTGTGACGATGATGAGTGGCCAGATTAGCACCACCATCGAAAAAATCGTGGGCATTTCGGCCAACGCCATGATTTTGGCCTTCGCCATGGAAAGCGCCACCGAAAAATTGGCAGGCGTTGAACGGTTTCTGGATCGGGTGCACCTCATCAACCGTCAAACACGCATGCTGGCCCTGAATGCCACCATCGAGGCGGCGCGCGCCGGCGATGCGGGCAAGGGTTTCAGCGTGGTGGCCAGCGAAGTGAAACAGCTTTCGGGCGAAATTGGAAAAATTGCGAACGAAATGGGCGATCAGATCGGGGCGGTGGCCACCCAGTTGCACCAAAGCCAGGGTACGCTGGCTGAAGTGGCGGGCATCGATATGTCGGCCAACATTATGGTAAAGCAAGAGCTGGAGCAGTTGATGCAGGCGCTGCTCAACCAAAGTCAGCGCGTCTCGCAGATTGTGAAAGAGTCATCGGCCGCCGCGCACGGCATCAGCCAGCAAATTGGGCATATTACCGTGGGCATGCAGTTTCAAGATCGCAACACCCAGGTGGCGCAGAATGTGGGGCTGCTGCTGCAGGCCGTGCAACGCTTTCTTCTGAACCCGCACGACAACCCCCTGCCCCCCGATGCGATGGCAAGCGTGCAGGCGCTGGCCGATGTGCTGACGCTGTCGGTGGTGCGCGACAAAATGTATGAAACGGCCGAAGCGGCCGGGCTTCCCGTGCCCGCCCACCTTCGCGCGCCCAAGCACGAGGATAAGCCAGCGAAAGGCGATGATATTGAATTATTTTAGGGGTGGAGGCAGAACGTCTTTAGAGTTTGTGGGAGAGTGAAAAAAACTGGCATTCTTGCACAGGCTGCGGCCCATCATGCAGGCGTGATTTTTTTGCGCATCATGGGGAATGAGTCTCGGCCAGAGTTTCCCCGCGCTTGTCGCCCACAGGGGCTTATGCTTTTTTGGGTCACATGATTGCTTCTGTCACCGTTGAGGCTCCGGCCAAGCTGAACCTTTACCTGCACGTGAAGGGACGGCGTGATGATGGGTATCATGTGCTGGATAGCTTGGTGTGTTTTCTAAATGTGGGCGACCGCCTGACGCTTGAAAAAGCCGAGGCCTACAGCCTGCACACCACAGGCCCGTTTGGCGCCGCGCTGGCCGAGACACCTGCCCGCCAAAACCTTGTCACGCGCGCCATTTATGCGGTGGCGGGGCGTTTGGGGGTAGCGCCGCACGTGGCCGTGACGTTACAAAAAAACCTGCCCGTGGCCAGCGGCATTGGTGGTGGTTCCAGTGATGCGGCGGCGGCCATGCGCGGCTTTTTGCAGTTGTGGGAAAAACACATACCGCAGGCGGAACTGAACAAAATCGCCACCACCCTGGGGGCCGATGTGCCCGCCTGCCTTCACCCGCGCCCGCTTTATTTTGGTGGCATTGGTGATGAGATTGCCGAAGCGCCCGCCC
>RFNS01000209.1 GCA_009927055.1 Alphaproteobacteria bacterium
CCATAGAGGGTGGCGATATCGGCCCAGCACCGCGCCGCCAAATCGGGCGAGGGGGCGTTGATCCATTCATCGCCCGCGCTGATGGTGACCGACACAACCCCCGGTTTCACAAACACCCACTGGCACACGCCGCCAATAAAACCGGTAAAGCCCATATCGTTGCGCGGCACATCTTGCCTGAAGTGCACGTTGATGATCGCGCGATAATCGTTGGGGATGGTGAGCGAAGGCAACAGGTCAGATGTGACCCAGCCGGGCGTGGCCAGCACCACCCAGTCGTGTTCATCAAGGTGCACCAGGCCGTCGGTAAAATCGAGACTGATGATGCGGTCTTCGCCCAAAATCACGCCGCGCAAACGCCGCCCGAATTTTATGGCACCCCCCAGCTGTGGCAACTTGGCAAGGCAGGGATCGACCAATGATTCAGATAACCCCGCAACGGGCATCAGGGGGCGGCAGGCCTCGGCCCCCATGAAAAAACTTTGCATCAGCACGTTGCGCATCAGGCCCGCGCTGGCCTCGGCCGGATGCGTGTTATGAATGGCGAGCGTGAGGGGTTCAATCAATTTCTCATACAGCGGGTGATGGGGCGGAAAAAGCTGCTGGATGGTTTGATCATGAGGCGCCCACAAAAATTTGCCGAGAGAGAGATAATCGGCCACCGATGTTTCAGGTGCCCGCGATTTTTTGTGAAGCGCCCAAAGGGGGATTTTTCCCCGATTAAAACGGATGCGCCAGTGGGCGCGCGTGCGCACATCGAAGAAGGGATAGTGGGCAACGGCGGGGCTGGTCAGCGTGTCGGCCGCGCCGCATTGGGCCACATAATCAAGCACCGCAATGTTGCCCGACAACATCAGGTGATTGCCGTTATCAATGCGACAGCCAAGCTCGCGATCATCATAGCTGCGGCAGCGCCCGCCGGCGTGCAGCGTGCCTTCATAGAGGGTTGTTTTCAGGCCGCCCAAACCGGCATAAAGCGCGGTAGAAAGGCCCGCGAGGCCGGCGCCGATAATATGGATGTGGGGCGATGTCATCTCAGGCCGCCAGGGCGCACTGGCATGTCAGCCAGATTTTTTCGAGCGGCGAGAGCGAGACGCGATCGTGAATATTTTTCCAGCCATGCTTGCGAAGTTTTTCCAAAATCGCGGCGTAGTAGGTGCCCATCAACCGGGCGGGGCGCATGGCGGTTTTATCGCAGCGCGCGGCGGCTTGTTCGGCTTGCAGAAAATGTCCGCCCGCGCGCTTGGCCAGTTTTGTGCACACCAAAGGCAGTTGCGGATGTGTGAGGGCGTCGGTCGGCGATGGTGGTATGCCGTAGTCGAGCAACAAATCGCGCGGAAGATAAAGGCGGCCGCGCGCCGCATCCTCGGCCAGGTCGCGCAGAATGTTGGTGAGTTGCAGCGCACGGCCAAGGTGATACGCGACCTGATCAGCGTCGGCCGAACGATCGCCAAAAATGCGCACGCTGATACGCCCCACGGCACTGGCCACACGATCGCAATATAAATCGAGCGTCGCCGCATCGGGTGCGCAAAGGGTGGTGATCGCATCCATGCGCATGCCGGCGATGATGTCATGAAAATCGTTCATGCGCAGGTCAAAATCGGCCACATGCGGGCGAAGCGCCACGGTGATGGCTTCGGTGGCTTGACCGTGCCCAAGGTGGATGATGCGATCATCCCACAGGGCCAGCTGGCGCAGTTTTTCATCAGCGCTCAGGCTTTCGCTGTCGGCAATATCATCGACCACGCGGCAAAAGGCATAAAGCGCGTGCATGGCGCGCCGCCTGTCGGGCGGAAGACAGGCCATGCCGGCCGAAAAACTGCTGCGCGATTGCTGCATGATGCGCTGCACATGGGCTTCAGCCTCGGCGCGCGAGGGAAGATCGTGCAGCCGATCATCGCCAGAATGGGGGATTTTTCCCATTGTTAAAACCATGCGCGCATCATACCCCAAACACACGCGCCCGCCAATTCAAATTTATTCAATTTGGCGTTTGTGGCCAGCGGATCAACACGCCGCAGTTTGTGTGTCATGGCGGTGGCCAGCGAGACAATCACCGAAATTTCCAACCTCAGGCGAAAGTGGCGCACTTGTTTGGGCAGTTGCCTTGCCTGTTGCAGCAGCGGCCATAATTTTTCAACCATCGCGCGCTGGGCGGCTTTCAGCGGCGCGGGCGACGTGGCGGCGGCCAGCATGGCCGGATCGGCCCCATGCTGAGCCAGAATATCGAGGGGCAAATAAACCCGATCATTCTCGCGATAATCATCGGCCATATCTTGCAAATGATTGGTGATTTGCAGCACGGCGCATAAGGCATCATTGGCGGGCCATGTTGCTTCGTCCTCGCCGTGCAGGGCCAGCACATAGCGCCCCACGGGGGCGGCGGAATAGCGGCAATAATCCAGCAATTCATCCCACGTGTTATATCGCCGCTTCACCGCATCTTGCTGAAAGGCGTGAAGAAGATCGCGCGCGTGCTGGGCCGTGATATTTTTTTCTTGAAGCACGTGGCGCAGGGCCACTGCCTGCGGCGCATCGTGCCCTTCGTCGTGCGCGTGGGTCAGCACATCAGAAAGACGGCGCAGCTTTTGCAGCTTGGGTGGCGGGTCGAGCAGCGGATCATCGGCAATGTCATCGGCCAGGCGCACCAGCTGATAAAAAGCATGAATAGCGGGGCGTTCATGGGGCCCCACCAGCCAGCTGCCCACCGGAAAATTTTCATTGCTATGGTTTTTGCCTGTTGCTGTCAGGGGGGCGACAGGCGTGGGCATGACAGCAGGAAGGGGCGGTGCTGGTTCAGGCATGGGGTTCAGGCGCATAATGCCTGCCCTTCCAGCTTCCGCCAAGCCCCCGCGCATATTGCCGCGCGCTGTGAAGGGTGGCGACAACATAGGCCACCGCCACAACAGGCAGGCTGAGGGCCTGAAAAAGCGGGCGCCCATAATAACGGATCATGGGCAGATAGCTGTACACCATGAGGCCGAGCGTGAGCAGCGCAAAAAATTTGTGCGCCATGCCGCCAAACAATAAAGCCAGCACGGGCCAGACAAACAGCAGACCAAGGCCCACAACACAGCCGCCCAAAAAGGGATAAGAGAATTGAAGCTGCTCAAACGCCGTGCGGGCAATCATATCGCGAATGTTTTTCCAATCGCCATAACCGCGCAGGCTGTGCGTATCGGTGGCATTGGCCAGAATAACCGTGCGGCGTGCGGCGCGCACATGGTCTTTCAGCATCTGGCCCAGCGAACAATCATCGATCAGTGTGTGTTTTATTTTTTCGAGGCCGCCCGCTTCGTGCAGTGTTTGGCGGTGAACCAGCATGACACCACCCGCCGCCGCGCCAATTTTTTTCCGGTCATCCCACACATGGCGACACGGATAAAGCATGTGGAAAAAATAGACGAAAGCGGGGATCAGATAATGTTCGGCCACACTCTCGCACCGCAGCTTGACCATAAGCGACACAAGCGGCGATGACCACGCCACGGCATGTGCCATCAGGGTGCGAAGCTGGTTTTGTGGATGCGCGATATCGGCATCGGTGAACAGCACATAATCACTCTGGCTGGCGGCAAGGCCGGCGTGCATGGCGGCCAGTTTACCACTCCACCCCTCAGGCGGGCCGTTGTGAGAAAGCACCATCAGTTTTGAAGATGCGTGCTGCGCTGCAATTTTTTGGGCCACATCGCCTGTGCCGTCGTCGCTGCGATCATCGACCAGAATAATATTCCAAAGCCCTGGGTAATGTTGCTGAAGCAGCGTGGGCAGCGATTGGGGCAGCACATCAGCCTCGTTCCGCGCGGGCACAATAATGCTGATGCTGGGCCAGGCCAGCGGTTCGGCCGCCGGCGGAAAGTGTGTGAGTTGCCAAAATTGCGCGCGCCCCCACACCAGATAAACCCACGCCAGCAGAACCAGAAAAGACATTAGCAGCAGCATTAATAACTCCGTTCACGAAACCACTGAATGGCATCGGCAATCGCGTGCTGTGCGGGGCGGTGGGTGTATCCCAAATCGCGTTCGGCCTTGGCGCTGGAATAAAACATTTTGTGCCGGGCCATGCGCAGCGTATCGGTGGTCAGGGCGGGAGAAAATTTTGGGAAAAGGCGCGCCACCCATTCCATGCCCACGGCCACAGGCCACAAAACGCTGGGTGATAATGACAGCGTGGGGGCTTTTTGCTGGGTCAGTTCTGCTACGATCTCTAAAATCTGTTTCAAGTCCATATTATCGCCACCCAAAATATATCGCTGACCCACCACGCCTTTTTCATAGGCCAGATAATGCCCCGCCGCGCAATCATCGGCGTGCACCACGTTTAATCCGGTGTTCAGATAAGCCGGCATGCCGCCGTGCATGGCCTGCACAATCATGCCGCCGGTGGGCGTGGGTTTGATATCGCCAGGCCCAATGGGGGCTGATGGATTGACAATAACAGCCGGAATATTTTCTTCGGCGATCAGTTTTTTCACCGCTTCTTCGGCCAGAAATTTGCTGCGCTTATAGTGGCCGATGATATGGTCAAGGTGCGGGGCGGCGGTTTCATCAACCAGCGCGCCATTGTTTTTGGCATAGCCCAGCGTGGCGACCGAACTGGTGTAAACAATGCGTCCCACCCCCGCCCGCTTGGCGGCGCGTAAAATGTTGAGGGTGCCATCAACATTGGCGGCATACATGGCGGCGGGATGGGGCACCCACAGGCGATAATCGGCCGCCACATGAAAAAGAACATCAACCCCCTGCAAGGCTTTTTCTAAATTTTTATCATCAGCCAGCGTGCCTTCCACCATTTCGGCCCTCAGACCTATCAGGTTGGTGCGGTCGCTGTGCGGGCGGACCAAGAGGCGCAGCGGAATATTTTTGTTCTGAAGATATCGGGCCACAGCCCCGCCCACAAAACCCGTGGCACCTGTGACAAAAGCAAGTTGAGGCAGGGGGAGAGGCGCTGACATTAATCTTTGATTAACGGATAAAGCTTCTGACCACAACAGGGTTAACGAAATTTCAAGGTCGCAAATCTTAACTAGTAAGTTGGCCGTTCCTCTTTTTTTGAAAAGGGGGCGTGGCCGACTGTGCAAGGAGATGGGCGTGACATCTGGTTGGAAACTGGGGCTGGTTCTGGTGCTGGGTTTGCTGCTGCCATCATGCAGCGGGCCTGATGTGCCAAATGCGCGCTATACCAGCGGCAAATTGCCTGAGCTGGCCGAGACGCCAGAGAAAAGCGAAACCGTGCGCGGCGAGAATGATCCGCCGGTGGTCACCTTGAAAGTGTCAACCGAACTGAAGCAGCGCCGCCTGCGCAAAACAGAACAAATGCCGCAGCGTCCCGTGCCCGTCACCAACCTGCAGGGTGTGCCGCTGGGCGTGGCGCTGGAAGGTATTTTGCAGGATACCGATGTCGCCCTCAGTTACACCGACGAAGAAGTGATCTTGCGTGAGGTGAATTTGCTCAACCTCTCAGGCCAGCTGGAAAATGTGGTCGATCGCGTTTGTGCCACGGCGCGCGTTTTCTGCGCCTATCGCAATGGCAACTTGGAAATTGCGGCGACCGAAACTTTTGTGATTGATTTGCCCGCCACCGGCGGCGCCACCACCGAAAGCACGGGCAATTCGATGGCCGATGCCATTGCCAAACTGGCCGCCACCGATGTGCAGGTCGATGGCACCGCCGGCAATATTATTTACACCGCCGGCTATGATGCGAATGAAAAAGTGGTCGCCTATATGGAGGAGTTGCGCAGCGGCCGCCCCTTGGTGGTGATGCAGCTTTATATTTGGGATGTGACGCTGGACAGCAGCAATTCTCAGGGCATCAACTGGACAAGCCTCAGCTTCCCTGAACTTGGCGGCCACTCGCAGATGGTGGATTTCAACCCCATCACCACTGGTGTGTCGGCTGTGACAGGGGGCGTGAATATTGGCGCCGTGTTAACGGGCAAGGTCGAAGCCAACCTCATTTCATCGTTCCTGTCGCGGCAGGGGCTGGTGCAGAACGTCAGCAACCCGCAGCTGACATTTGTCTCTGGCACATCGACCAGCTTTACCGTGGGCGGCAAACGGCGCTTTGTGTCATCGATTGGCGCCAGCACCACCAACAGTGTGTCGGGCGGCAGTAGCACGGGCACATCGGGCAGCACAGTGAACACAGAAGAACTGAACACCGGCGTGACGCTGGAAGTGAGCGGCAGTTATGAAAGCGGCGTGATTGTGGCCAACATGTCGCTCGACCTGACCGATTTTTTGGGGTTCGATGAAGTATCGACCGGCATTGGCTCCAGCATTCAGCAGCCACGCACCAGCAATCGTAAATTAGAAACGGTGCTGCGCGTGCGTCCGGGCGATAATTTGCTGCTGGCCGGCATTACCTCGGCCAGGGATGATTTGGGGCGCGATCGCATGCCCTTGCCCATTGGCGGCGGCATTCCTATGCGCAACACCAATGTGGTGAACAACTCTGAGCTTGTCATTCTCATCAAACCCTCGGTGGTGCTGTTTGCGGATGATAAGATGTTGGCCGAAGCCAAGCGCCTTGAACAAAAAAGACCGCTGCCCGAAGCCGTGGTGGTGGATGGCACAGGGGCAAGGCCGCTGTCGTTCATGCAGGAGGCGGGTGTGCTGCAAGGTCAGATCGATCAGGCCACATCGGCTGCGCAACCGGCGCCAACCACCGCAACATCTGCGGCGCCAGCCACAGCGGCGGCGACAACTGAAACTTCGGCGGCGTCATCGCTGGCCGCGCCCGACTTCCCAGCCGGTTTGAACGTGCCCGTGGGTGATGCAGGGCAGGATGTGAGTTTGATTGACAAAGGCATGTTGCAGCGTGGCCTGAGTTATTCGTTCGATCAGCTGCTCTATCCCGCCCCCCCTCAACTGGTGAGGCAGCCATGAGATGGTTGATACTCGCCATTGTTTTTTGGGCAGCATCTGGGGCCGAGGCGCGTGAAGCCGCCTTTGTGGACCCCAGCGTTGGCGTCACCCGCGGCCCCACCAGCGAGGCGCTGATCCCCGAACCCAAAGAGCTGGATACAGGGGAATCGATTGTGGGTGTCAGCCGCCGCACCACATTATTTTTTAACAACGTCAGCGGTCTGCCCGTCACCATCAGCAACGTCACGCTGAACAGTGATAGTAACGTGAAAGCAGAAATTGTCAGCGACGATTGCCAAAAACTGGGCAAAATTTCCAGCGGCAACCGCTGCGCCATGGCGCTGGCCATGAACCCCAACAGCCCCGGCCCCTGGACGGTTGAAATTCTGGTCACGCATGATGGCCCAGGCCGTATTGCCCGCGCCCTTGTGAACGGCATGACGCTGGGTGAACGCAAACAATCGCAAGAAAATTTGCTGGGCCTGGCCATGAGCGCCACAAAAATTGATCCGGTCGATTTTGGGGATGTGGAAGTGGGCACGGGGGCGGCTGTGCGATCGGCCCTTGTGTATAACGACAGCACCGAAGATTTGATCATCAAGAGTATCGAGGTGATCGCCCCACCCTCTGGCCTTGAGCGGCTGGACACGGGGTGCGAGGTGGATACCGCGCTGAGTACGGGCGAAAGCTGCCCCATTACCATTCGGTGGGCGCCCAGCAGCCGCAGCAATGTGTCAACCGATATTATTGTGCGCCATTCGGGCCGAACGGGTTTTATGGTTATTCCGCTGCGTGGAAAATCGGTGGGCGGCAGCGCGGCGGCATCCTCTGAATCAGAGGGCGGGCAGGGCGGCTCGGCCAAAACATCATCCTCCAGCGCCATCCCCGAAGTGAGAGAAAGCAAACGAAGCGATGACGCGCTGCCCCCACCCCCCAGCGATGATGAGGTGGCCAAAATTGCGGCCAGCCTGCCATCACTCGGCGAAGATGATGTGAAAGAAACAAAAACAACACGGGCCTCCTCCGCTGTAACGGCTGAGATGCCGCTGAAACTTGTGGGCACGATTGGTCAAAAAGTTATTCTGCAATCAGACACAGTGAACAAGGTGGTGGCCGTGGGGCAGGATATTGATTGGGATGGCCGCACGGTCAGGCTGATCAGCATCAAAGATCGCATGGCGGTGGTCGATGTCGATGGCAACGAACGAACGCTGAAGCTGGTGATGGTGGGGCCACGCGCGCGTCCGGCCGACGCGACGGGCACGGGCAGTCTCAGCGGGGCAGGGGCATCGCCCACGCAATCGACCCAAAGCACAACCACAGGCGGTGGCGGATGAACGAAATTGCCCCGCCTTCTGAAGAAGCCGCCAACCGCGCGGCCGAGGTCAACCCGCGCCACCTCAGCCTCGCGCTGGCCGAGCAGGCGGTGCATCGCTCACGCGGGCGCTATATGTCGGTCGAGGATGTGCTGCGCCGCAACGGCCTGAGCAGCGAGCGCCGCAAAACCAACACCCAGCAGCGCGAGCGTAAAAACCTCTCCATGCAGGGGCTGCGGCTTTATGTGCCGTCGGCTCTGCAATCGGCCTTGGGCATTGCGCTGATGGAACTGCGCGATGGCAAGCTGCGCATTGCGGTGGGCGAAAGGCTGGCCGATGATGATTTGCAGCGCATTCGCGAGTCGCTGGAACGCGCACACCAAGAAATTAATGAAATTGAGATGGAGCCGATCGATCGTATCGAGCTCTCGCGCATTATGCGCGAACAATCGGAAATGGCGGGCGAGCGGCTTTTGCGCCTGTTCGCCAGCTTAACGCGCGAGCCTGACAACGCCTCGCTGATTGAACAGGCGGTGCACGATATTTTGGCCGAAGCGCTGCAAAGCCGCACGTCTGATATTCATTTAACCTATCAGGAAGATGATGTGCGCTGCTGGATACGTTATCGCGTCGATGGCGACATTATGTATAAGCATTTAATCCCTTCGCGCGTCATGGCGCCCATTCTCACGCGCCTGAAAACCGACGCGAAAATGGATGCCGCCGACAGGCAGCACCCGCAGGATGGTCGCTTGGCGTTTGAATGGCAGGGCCGCATGATCGATGTGCGTGTGGCGTGTCTGCCCGTGGCGCCGGGGGGTGAAAAAATCACCATGCGTTTGCTCGATCGCGACAACCTTCGCTCGTTCGAAGAACTGTTTCAATACGCGCCCGAAGTGTCGGGGCGTCTGCGCCGCACGCTGCATGGCCATACCAAAGATGGCGGGTTGATTGTGGTATCGGGCCCCACGGGTTCAGGTAAATCGACCACGCTTTACGGCATTATTCAGGAAATCGATCGTTCGGCGCGCGCGGTGTATTCGGTGGAGGCGCCGGTTGAATATGATATGCCGCTGGTCGATCAAACCAGCGTGACCGATAACACCGCCAACACCATTGCCGATATTATTCGCGCGCTGATGCGCCATGATCCGGATGTGATTATTATTGGTGAGATGCGCGATGCCGATACGGTGGAAGCCGCGCTGCGCGCCACAGAATCAGGCCACCTTGTCATTACAACGGTTCACGCGGTCGATGCGATGCACACGCTGGATCGTATCGATGGGTTTTTATCCAGCGCCTATCGTACCAGCGGGCTGTATATTCTGGGGCACGCGCTGGTGGGCAGTCTGTCGCAGCGCTTGGTGAAAACGGTTTGCCCTGTCTGCCACATTGTGCTGCCGGTCAGCGATGTGATTGATGATGCCGATTTGCTGGCCGAATATGAATTGGATGCCGATCAGATGGTGGCGCAGGCCAACCCCAAGGGATGCGATTTGTGTAACAACCGCGGGTTCCTGGGTCGTGCCCTGGCGCTGGAGGCGCTGTTCCCGCCCGATGATCAGGCCAGCCGTCGCGCGATCACCGAAATGATGGTCTCGAACGTGACCAGCAACATTGCCGATATTCCTGGCACCATTTTCATGCCGCGGCGCGATAGCATTCGTTCGCTCATCAAGCGCGGGGCGCTCGATATCAATATGGGGGCTGCCCTGCTTCTGGAAGAGGCCGCCAACCGGGCTGCCCGCGGGCGCTGATTATGAAGCTCTTTCATGCCAAATTCATCCAGCCGCTTCCGGGGGGGGGCTCATCGGTGGCGGAGGAGGATTTTTATCTGCCCGATATCTCGTCGGTCAGGCGCAACCTGCGTCAGCGCGGCCTGTGGCCTGTCAAAATTCAGGAACAGAAACCTCCCAGCATCGAATTTTTTGATATCCGCGGGCGCAACTGGACCATTCAGCTGTTGCGGGCGTTGCGTTTTCAAACGGCCACCGTTTCGGCGGGCACGGCTTTTCTGAACATCATCGAAGGCGAGAATGATCCGCGCCGCCGCCTGGCCTTTTTGCCGGCGCGCACCATTTTGAAAGGCGGCGGCTCGTTTGCCGATGCGCTGAAGGCGCTGAAACTGTTCGATGCCGCCACGCTGGCCATCATCATGGCGGGCGAGCGCGCGGGCGATTTGAAAGGTGTGTTGATGCACGCCATTGAACACGTGGAAGAAAAAGGCAAGCAGTATAAAACTTTTATTGCGGCGGTGGGGTGGCTGGGGTTTGATATTTTCTCCATCATCAGCTCAATCTGGGGGGCGCAGTTTGGCTTTATTCCGTACCTGAAGGAAACAGGCGTGCAGAACGGCACGCCCGAACAGGTTGAGAAGTTCAACAAATCGCTTGAGCTGGCATCGCTGGTGAACGGCGGCATTTTGTGGTTCACCTCGCTGCTGGCGGTGTTTCTGTTTGTCCTTGGCTATACGTTCTGGAAAAATCGCGGCAAGTCAGATCATTGGGCCGGCAAAATGGTCATGAAGCTGCCGCTGTTCGGCTCTTACATTCGCCACTCGGCCATGCACGATACGTGTAAGCTGATGGGGCGCCTGCTGCACGGCAAAGTTCCTCTGACCGACGCGCTGAAAATTATTATCGAAACAACCATCGAACCCTCGGCCCGCGGTTACTGGAATGAATGCCGCAACCGCATTCTGGGTGGTATCGATCCTGGCAAGGCGCTCTCACGCTGGCCGCTTGAAAAATCGGAACGCGATCAGATCATGACCGTGCAGTCGGTCGATCAGTTGTCGGAAGTGTTTGACGCCATTGCGTCCGAACGCTCGAACATGGCCAAATCTTCGCAGCGCAAAATTGTTCAGGCCGGCATCATGGCCATGATGCTGCTGTTCGGCGTTGTGACCTTAACCATGGTGGGCCTCCTGGCTATTCAGAACCAGGGCATGCTCGACAATCTGCAAAGCATGAAGGGTGGCTAGGATGGCGGATGGCAAAGTAACGATCTTGGGGAAAAATACGCTGCTGGGCATGGCGGCGGCAGCCGGTATGACCAACAACTTGGCGCTGGCGAACGAATTTTATTTTCCGCCCGAAATTGTGGGCGGGGTGGCCCCGCGCGTGAAAGGGCAGGAGAGAGACATTGCCTGGCACGCGGCGGCCGAGGCGTGCGACAACGAACGCCTGTCACTCATTTATCAGGTGTATAAGGATAAAGTGTGGTTTCTGGCCGCGCGCAATGGCGATTTGGCGCAAAGCCCGCACAGTTGGTGTCCGTTTGGGTCGCTGCTGCCAGGCATGCCCGATGCCAAAATTAATCCTGTGTGCTACACCTATCACTCGGATGAAGTGGCCATGATGATGACGGTAACATCCGATATGATGCAAATTCATCGGGGCACAGCATCGGTGATACGGGCGAAGGCCGAGCGCGTATCGCGAGAAAACAACAATGCCGCGATTATCGAACTGGTGCCCGATACCATTGCGCAGCTAACCCCCCAGCCCTGGCAGCCCATTTCGCTGCTGGAAGATAAACTGCGCCGATTCCTGACGTTTGTGATCGTGCTGACAGGGGCTGTGGTGGCGCTTTCGGCGCTTCTGATTTGGCTTTTGGCGGGGGCAACTATGCTGGCGGCTGAGGGCGATTTGAAGGCCGCGCAAGACAGAAGCATTCAGAAAACCGAAGAAATGTACAGACAATTGCTGTCGATGCGCACCAGCCCCATCAAGCAGGAACTGACCCGATTTGCCGAGATCAACGACAGGCTGGTGAACGTGGGCGGCTGGCTGAGGTTTTATGGATACGAGAATGGCAAAAAACCCGTATGGCGCGCGACAGTGCCCCCCACCATGACCGGCGATCAGATTAAGGAGTTGGGCGCCAGAACGTTAGAGACGACCGACATGGGAACGCTTGTGGGCACCGACCAGCCGGAGAAAAAATAATGTCCAGCATCCCCCCGCTTCCGTTTCTGAATGTCAAGTTTTCAGGCCCCAAGCAGATCGCCCGCGATATGGAAAGCCTGTCGGGTGAAACGTTTGATAAAATCACCGACAGTTTTGAAAAAGGATCCATCATCATCATGGGGGTGATCTGGCTGGTGGCCATTTTGCTGTGCGCGCTGGCTTATTTAACGGTGGGGCAGGCCGCGAGTGTGCACCAGAAGCTGAACGAGGCTTTGGCGACCGAGCCGCAGCTGCCCACGGTCACGCAGTTCAACCTCTCGCCACCCCAGCTGAAACCCCACGCCGACAGGTTGATGGAACGTTATGGCAAATCGATCAACGTTATTTTTTCGGGCAGGGAAGATTTTCTTGTGATCGAGGCTTCTGATTCGGCGCAGTTTTCTACTTGGCTTTCGGCCATCAATTATCTCGATACCATCGCCCCCGATGTGCGCTGGCGCTTTGAGCGTTTATGCATGGGCCAGGACTGTGATAAAAGCATCCTGATGAGCGCGACGATCAAAGGGGAAGGCGTAGGCATTGAACGCCCCCAGCCTAAGCAGGATTAAACACCGCGCCACAGGCGTGTGTTGTGTATTTTTTTGTTTGTATTTATTTACCCCTCACTCCTCAACGGGCGTGAGAGCAGCCCCTGCAGCGCGGCGCTGATGGATGTTTGGTGGGTCAAGACCGCCGCCACCGCCGCTGTAATGGGCAGATCGACCCCCCATTGTTGCGCCAGGCCAAGGGCCGCCGTGGCGGTGGGCACGCCTTCGGTCACGCCTTTGCTGGTCGCGGTGGCATCGCTTAAACTTTTCCCCTGCCCAAGCCGCAGACCTAGCACATAGTTGCGCGATTGTTCGCTGGTGCAGGTCAGCACCACATCGCCCAAACCCGCCAGCCCCATAAAACTGCTGGCCTGCCCGCCCATGGCCATGCCCAGGCGTGTGATTTCGGCTAATCCGCGTGTGATGATGGCGGCGCGCGCACTATCGCCAAGGCCAAGGCCCATGGCCATGCCCGCCGCAATGGCCAGCACGTTTTTCATGGCGCCCGCCAGCGCCACCCCCACCATATCGGTGGCCGTGTAGGGGCGCAGGGTGGTGTTTTGGAAAAGATGCGCCACCGCATCGGCGTGGGAAATTTCCCCGGCGGCCAGCGTAAGGGCCGTGGGCAGCCCCACGCCAACATCGCCTGCAAAACTGGGGCCCGCCAGCAACACAAGCGCGCGGCCAGATAAATAATCGGCCACCACATCGTGCGGGAGTTTTCCTGTTTCGCGCTCAATCCCCTTAATGCCCAACACCACCCGCGCCTGGGGCGCAATAAACCCCGCCGCATGCTGGGCCACCCCGCGCACATGTTGGGTGGGCACGGTCATAAAAACAGTGTGGCACCCGGCTAGATCATGCCAATCGGTCGTGGCCAGAATGTTGGGCGATAACGTGACATGCGGCAGATAAGTGGTGTTGATGCGATGCGTGTTAATATGCGCCGCCAGTGTGGGTTGGCGCAGCCACAGCACCACCCTGTGACCGCCCACAGGCCCCCCCTTGGCCAGCACCTGTGCCAGTGCTGTGCCCCACGCGCCGCCCCCAATAATTGCGATTTGTGACATGCCAAGACGTTAATGAAGTGAGCGCGCGCGTGCAAATAGAGATAAAACGGTCATGTGATGTGGCGGAGAAAAAGTCATTGCTGTGCCTGCGGAAGCAGGCACCCATCACCAGAACCAAACACGCATGACTACTTATGTTTGCTGGGCCCCTGCCTTTGCAGGGGCAGAAGTTTCTTTTTGTTTTAACGTGAGCCTTTGGTTTCTAACCTCACCTACCCACAGTTTGACCTGCCCCTGCGCCTGCCCTAGAAAAACAGCATGATCGAAAAAATTCTTGGATATTTCTCGGCCGATATGGGCATTGATCTGGGCACCGCCAACACGCTTGTCTATGTGAAGGGGCGCGGCATTGTGCTGAACGAGCCTTCGGTGGTGGCCATTGCCGAAAATAAAGGCCGCAAGCAGGTGCTGGCCGTGGGCGATGAAGCGAAAATGATGTTGGGCCGCACGCCCGCCAACATTCGCGCCATTCGGCCCCTGCGCGATGGCGTGATTGCCGATTTTGAAGTGGCCGAAGAAATGATCAAACATTTTATTCGCAAGGTGCATAACCGGCGCAGCTTTGCTAATCCGCAAATCATCATCTGCGTGCCTTCGGGCAGCACGGCGGTGGAACGTCGCGCGATTCAGGAAAGCGCCGAGGCGGCGGGCGCCCGCCGCGTGTTTCTGATTGAAGAACCCATGGCGGCCGCCATTGGCGCTGGCTTGCCCGTGACCGAACCCACCGGCAGCATGGTGGTGGATATTGGCGGCGGCACCACCGAAGTGGCGGTGCTGAGCCTGGGTGGCATTGTTTATGCGCGCAGTGTGCGCGTGGGCGGCGATAAGATGGATGAAGCGATACAGAATTATATTCGCCGCTTCCACAATTTGTATACCGGCGAAAGCACGGCCGAGCGCATTAAAAAAGATATTGGCTGCGCCTGCCCGCCCGAGGAAGGCGAAGGCCGCTATATGGATATTAAAGGGCTGGATATGACCACGGGCCTGCCCAAGGAAATTAAAATATCTGAACGACAAATCGCCGAAAGTTTGGCCGAGCCGGTATCACAGATTTTGGATGCCGTGAAGGTGGCGCTGGAAAACACGCCGCCTGAACTGGCGGCCGATATTGTGGACAAAGGCATTGTGCTCACCGGCGGCGGCGCGCTGTTGCATAATCTTGATCATGTGCTGCGTCAGGCCACGGGCCTGCCTGTGTCGGTGGCCGAGGATCCGCTATCGTGCGTGGCGCTGGGCACCGGCCGCGCGCTGGAGGAAATGAAAACCCTGCGTAATATTTTAAGTGGGTATGGGCATTAGGATCAGGCCCTATCCAATACCAAGATCAATCGACGAGGAACGCCCATGACGTTTACACTATCGTCATCACCGCGAAGGCGGGGGTCCATTCATCCAGAAGCGCTTCTTGCTGGGCGATGGATTCCCGCCGGAGTTTACCCCGTACTCCGATACGGGGCGGAAATGACGTCGTCTTTTTATGTATTAAATGCAATTTTTTATACGTCTTCGTTTCAGGAGCCCGCATGACATCCGATCTGCCCAGCGCCGTTGCGTTTCATCACCACGCCCCTGGCCCTGTGCAGCAGTGCCTGGTGAACGGCCAAAAAACATGGATGGCGGCGCTGTTGCACAACCATCAGCTGCTGTGTTTGTCGTTCGAGGAACCCGATCATATCCGCACGTTTGATTTGGCCGAACACACCATCACCACGCTGGCGGCCGATGCCGATGGCCTGGGTTTTTTGGCGGGCACCCGGCAGGGCGATGTTTTTTTGCTGGAACCCGCCGAGAATACTCAGCAAAAGGTCTTGACGGTTGAAGGGGAAATTTCCCACATCGCGGCATCGCCCACCTCTGAAAGAACGGCGGTGGCCGTGCATCATGATGTTGTGGTGTTCGATGACACATGGAAAGAATGCGCGCGTTTTCATGCCTGCTGCGGCATCACCGGCTTGGCCTTTAACCCCAAGGGGTTGCGTTTGGCGGTGGCCGAAGGGCATGGCCTGTCACTGTGGTGGAGCAAGGGCGAAGCCGCGCAGAAGGGCCAGCCCATTCCGTGGCACGGCCACCCGCACGCGCTGCAATGGTCGCCCGATGGAAAAATGGTGCTGGCCGCCACGCGTGAGGGTACGGTGTTTGGCTGGCGTCTGGCCGATGATAAACCTATGCAGATGCAGGGATACAGCGCGCCCATTATCAGCTGGGGTTTTTCGGCCGATCAACAACTGCTGATCACAAGTGGCGCCGCGCAGGCCGTGTGCTGGCCTTTTTTTGGTGGCGGGCCGTGGGGGAAAAATCCCCTGCTGCTGGGGCCCGAACGCGATGATGCGCTGGTCTCGGCCGTGGCGCCCCACCCGCGCGATGCGATGACGGCCATTGGCTATGATGACGGCATGATTGTGTTCGCCCCGTTTGATGATACGCGCATGGCCATTCAGGTTCATCCCGCCCTGGCGGGCGAGCAGGACAGCGTGATGGGCATGGGGTGGAGCGCCGATGGCACAAGCCTTTTGGCGGCGCTGGCCAGCGGGCATATGCTGGGCTTTACGTTCGACAGTGTGCAGGCGGCGGTGCGCGCGCGGGTGGACAGGCCCAAGGCGGGATAATGGCCACGCTGTCGCGCCTGACGCTGACCAACTTCAGGTGCCATGCGCATTTCAGGCACGAATTTTCGTCCGCACCCGTTGTGATATGGGGTGCGAATGGCGCCGGCAAAACAAGCATCATCGAAGCCATCAGTTTACTGGCGCCGGGCCGCGGGTTGAGGCGGGCAGGGCCCACCGAATGGGCGCAGCACCCGCCGCATGCTGCGTCATCGCTTGTGTGGGGCATCACGGCCGAGGTGCAAAAAAAATCGGGCTTTATGACCATCGCCACAGGGCAGGATGGTGACGATGATGCCTCAAGCCGGGTGGTGCGCGTTGATGGCAAGAATGTTAGCCAGCAGGCCTTGCTGGAGAAAATTGCGGTGGTGTGGCTCACCCCCGATCAGGATAGATTGCTGGCCGACACCGACAGCACCAAACGCAAATTTATCGATCGGCTTGTCTATGGGTTCGATCCCTCGCACGCCACGCGCGTCAACCGGTTCGAGCGCGCGATGGCCGAACGCATGCGCCTCTTGCGCGATGGGCCGTTTGAGCCGGCATGGCTGAATGCGCTGGAAGATCAGATGGCGCAAGGGGCCGTGGCCATTGCCGCCGCGCGCGCCCAGATGCTGGCCAAGCTGAACGAGATGATGCAGCAGCACGAGAGTGATTTTCCGCGCCCTGCGCTGACGTTGATGAACGAGACCGAAGATGCCATTCAACACCAGCCCGCGTTGTTGATTGAAGAACAGATGCGCGCCCGTTACGCCGACGACAGAGGCCGCGACAAAGCGGCCGAACGCACACACACAGGCCCCCACCGCTGCGGCGTTAATGTGGTGCACGCCACCCAGCATCGCGCGGCGCACCTGTGCTCGACCGGCGAGCAAAAAGCCCTGCTGATACGGCTGATGCTGGGCTATGTCGCGCTGCTGGAGTTGTGGCGCGGCGATGCGCCGCTGCTGTTGCTGGATGATCTGGCCAGCCATCTGGACCCCGCGCGCCGCGACGCTCTGTTTCATGAGCTGCGACAAACCCGCTGTCAGTTCTGGCTCACAGGCACCGACAAAGATACATTCCAATCACTGAACCCTCACGCGCAATTTTTGCGGCTGTAGCCATGCCTTCTCATCCTCCCTTCGATTTAACAAACCGTGTTTTGTATCGTGATGGGTTGGTGCTGGTCATTGATAAGCCGGCCGGTTTTGCTGTGCATCCTGGCCCTGGCAAGTATGAAAATTTGCAGGCCAGTTATGCGCAGCTGCGTTTTGGTTTGCCGCGTGATCCGGCGCTGGCCCATCGGCTTGATCGTGAAACAAGCGGCTGTCTGGTGCTGGGGCGTCATGCCAAGGCGCTGCGCAAGCTGGGTACGCTTTTTAAGAATAATAAAATCGAGAAAACCTATTGGGCGGTGGTGTGTGGCGCGCCGCCGAACAGTCAGGGCACCCTCAGCGCGCCGCTGATCCAACAAAAAGTGGGCGGCAGTTTTGGTTATAAGATGATGGTGGATGATGACGGGCAAGAGGCCATCACACATTATGTTGTCAAACAATCAGATAAGAATTTTTCGTGGGTCGAATTAAAACCCATCACAGGACGCACGCACCAGTTGCGCGCGCACATGGCGCATATGGGCTGCCCCATTGTGGGCGATACGCGCTATGGCGGCGCGGCGCATGATGCGGGCATGTTGCTGCACGCGCGGCAGGTGGTGCTGCCGCTGGCCGCCACCAAACCACCCATTGTGGTCAAGGCCCCGTTGCCCGAGCATATGAACCACATGTTTGATCAGCACCAATGGGGGGATGAGAGCGGGTGAAGGAGTTTGAGGGTGCGTGTCAGGATTCATCAAAAAGAACAGAGAAAGATTGAAGCCCCTGCGGAAGCAGGGGCCCATCAAACATACTTTGTTTACAATACAACGCCCAGGTGATGGGTGCCTGCCTCCGCAGGCACAACAGTGCTTTATTTCATTCGTCCTGACCCTTAGTCAATAAAAAGAACAAGATGTCTTTCGGCGCACGCGGCACGAGCATGCTGAATGAATCAATCATCCGCCGATGGCCAACCCGCCGCTATTGCAAAATGCGTTTGAGCACTTGAACATCTTCATTCAGGCTTGTGTCGTTGCCCAGCAGCTCTTCAATCTTTTTCACGGCGTGAATCACGGTGGTGTGATCGCGTCCGCCAAACTTGCGCCCAATTTCGGGCAGGCTGCGCGGCGTCAGTTGTTTAGCCAGATACATGGCCACCTGCCGCGGGCGTGCCACGTCGCGGGCGCGACGCGCGCTGTGCATTTCAGCCAGCTTGATGCCATAATGTTCGGCCACCTTGCGCTGAATTTCATCGATGGTGATGCGGCGTTCGTGCGCGCGCAGCGTATCGGCCAGCACTTCCTGCGCCATATCCAGCGTGATGTCGCGGCCCATCAGCTGGCTGTGGGCCACCACGCGGTTCAGCGCGCCTTCCAGCTCGCGCACATTGGCGGTGATTTTTTGCGCCAGCAGCTCCAGCACGTCGGTGGTCACCGTCTGCTTCAGCTGATCGCACTTGTTTTGCAGAATAGACAGGCGAAGTTCATACGTGGTGGGGTTCACATCGGCCACCAGCCCCCACCCCAGGCGCGAGCGCAGACGTTCTTCAATCGCTTCCAAATCTTGCGGCGATTTATCGGCCGAGATGATGACCTGACGGTTCGCATCAACCAGCGCGTTGAAGGTGTGGAAAAATTCTTCCTGCGTGTGTTCACGCCCGCAAATAAATTGCACGTCGTCAATCATCAGTACATCGACATTGCGGAACTGATCTTTGAAGGCCACCATATCTTTGAAGCGCAGCGCGCGCACAAATTGATACATAAATTTCTCGGCCGACAAATAGACCACGCGCTTTTGCGGCTGCTGTTCGCGCAGGCTCCACGCAATCGCGTGCATGAGGTGCGTTTTGCCAAGGCCAACACCGCCATAAAGAAAAAGCGGGTTATAGGCAGGGGTGGGGCTTTCGGCCACGCGGCGCGCGGCGGCATAGGCCAGCTCGTTGGGTTTGCCCACCACAAAATTCTCGAACGTAAAGCGCGGATCAAGGCTGACCGAAAGATCGGCCGAGGTGCTGGCAGGCGTGGCCGCGGTTGGCGACAAGGTGGTGGCCGGCGCCGCTTTTTGAACCAGCGGATTCATCACCACAAAACGCAAATCGCCCTTGCCGCCTTTTTGTTTCCACAACAACCGCAGCTGATCGGCATAATGGCGTTCAACCCAATCAACCATAAAGCGTGTCGGCATGGCCAGCGATAAGCTGTTGTCGGTGGCGTCAATCACCTGCAGGTTGCCAATCCATCGTTGATAGACGGCGTTATCCAGGCGCTGCTGCATCAGCTGGCAGACGTTGCGCCATTGCTCTTGCGCGGTGCGTAAAGATGATGAGGGCGATGATGATAAGGAGCGATGACCTGTGGCAGAGGGCGTTTGATGCGTTTCATGATGAACATCTAGGGCCGCCATTGTTTCCTCGTCTTGCATCGTTCTTCCAACAGTGTTCTTCACAAGCTCGTTCAAAGTTTTCAGGATGATCTTTGATCGACTTTTCACAGAACATTCCACAGCACCTCGTGCACTGTGGAAGGGCAGACACTAAGCCACACGCGTTTCGGGAATCAACCAAAAAATGTGACGCAAGCAAAAAAATTTCCCACTTTATTTTGTCTTTCGGCCTTGACGCGGATTCGACGTAGCGGCCGTTTTTTTTTAACCACACGATGTTGTGTCAAGACGATTGTGTGATCAATCAATCGTATCTTGCAGATAAAAACTTGTCCTTTTTTGTTTGTTGAGACGTTGCGTGTACGGTGTGGGCGGCAACGATGGTCAATGTGACTAGGGTTGGGACTCATTAATTCGTGAACCGCGAAGACCTATACACTATCGTCATTCCCGCCTGCGCGGGAATGACGCAGTTTTTTTGTTGATTTTTCTTGAAACTTTATAGGTCTTGACCTTAGGTCCTGCCCCTAATGTGCGCCGCCCTTTTTCAGGTGCGCGGCCAGAAATTGCGCGCTGCGTGCATGGGCCAGCTGCGCCGCCTCGGCCTGAAAATTCTGGCCACCTGGCCGCGCAAAAGCATGATCAACCCCCGCATAAACATGCGCCACCACGTGCGGGTTGCGCGCGGCGGCGGCCAGAATTTTTTGCTGCGCTTCTTTGGTCACAAATTTATCCTCGGCCGCGATGTGCATCAGCAGCGGGCGGCGAATTTCGGGCATTTCATCCAACATGTCTTCCAGGCCCACGCCATAATAACTAATCGCCGCATCCACATCGGTGCGCGTGGCCATAAGGTAGGCCAGTTTGCCCCCCAAACAATACCCTACAGCCCCCACCACGCCGCTGCATCCCGCCAGTTTGCGCAACGCGCCCATAGCCGCCATCAAATCGTTCACACCTTTATCAACATCAAAACCCTGATAAAGCGCAAAAGCCCTTTGCCATTCATCGTCGGTTTTGTCGGTCAGCTGCACGCCCGGCTGCTGACGCCAAAACAAATCGGGGCACAGGGCGAAATATCCCTGCTGCGCCAAATCATCACACAGGGCGCGCATGCCGGCGTTCACGCCAAAAATTTCCTGTATCACCAAAACACCCGGCCCACCTTTGCCCGCGGGTGCGGCCAGATAGCCTTGAAACTTTCCGCTGTTATCAAGCGATTCAATTTGGATCATTGGGCACTCCCGAAACACTAAGGCTAACAAAAAACATTAATGACAGCAATGGCTTGAAAGTTTTTGGCAAATGCTCTAATGGCATATTTGCGTGTCAATGTGTCAATGCGCGCTCAACCTCAACCAGGAGTTATGATGAAAAAAACTTTTTTCTTAGTCTTGGTGTTGTGCATTGCCTTCTTATCATCACCTGTGTGGGCTGATGCGCGGCAAGAAGCCGATCAAGCTTTTGCAACGTGGCGTGAGGCTCTTTCCTCAAACAAACCAGACAATGTCGTCAATCTCTATGCGCCGGATGCTGTTTTGTTGGCAACGCTGGCGAACAAACCCATCACAAACCATCATGACCGCATGGCCTACT
>RFNS01000100.1 GCA_009927055.1 Alphaproteobacteria bacterium
ATCATGAGCGCGGGTTTGAATATCGATTTTCATCGCACCTTCACAGGACGCAAAAGAATTAGAAAAAGTTTCGGCCGCATTGCCGAAGTTGCTGAAATGCCGAACCTGATTGAGGTTCAGCGCCGCAGCTATGATTTATTTCTGCAAATGGATGTGCCACCCCACAAGCGCGAGCGCATGGGCCTGCAGGAAGTTTTTCAAACCACTTTTCCTTTGCGTGATTTTGGCGATCGCGCCGTGTTGGATTTTGTCAGTTACGAACTGGAACAGCCAAAGTATGATGTCGAAGAATGCGGCCAGCGTGGCATGACCTATGCCGCGCCGCTGAAAGTGACCTTGCGCCTGACCGTGTTTGATATTGATGAAACTACGGGCGTGCGCAGCATTCGCGATATTAAAGAGCAAGACGTCTATATGGGCGACATGCCGCTGATGACCGCCAACGGCACCTTCATTGTGAACGGCACCGAGCGCGTGATTGTGAGCCAAATGCACAGAAGCCCTGGCGTGTTTTTTGATCATGATAAGGGGAAAACCCACGCTTCTGGCAAATATCTTTTTGCCGCGCGCGTTATTCCTTATCGCGGCAGCTGGCTGGATTTTGAATTTGACGCCAAAGATATTTTATATGTGCGCATCGATCGCCGCCGCAAACTGCCTGTCACCACGTTCCTTTATGCGCTGGATGGGGCCGAAACCGAAAAGTTGCGCGCCAAACGCCAGAAAGAAGGAAAAATCTTGCAGCCGTTTGAGGCGCAGGGCATGGGCAAGGAAGAAATTTTGGGCGCGTTCTACAGCACCATCACCTATACCAACGGCAAAAAGGGGTGGACAACCGCCTTTGATGCCGAGCTGATGAAGGGCGTGAAGCTGACGCACGATTTGGTTGATGCGAAAACAGGAAAATCGGTGTTGGAAGCGGGCACAAAAATCACGCCGCGCCAGCTGAAAAAACTGGACGAGCAGGGCGTGAAAGAAATTGTGGTTCAGCCCGAAGAATTGATTGGCCGTTACCTGGCCGCCGATCAGGCCGATGAAAAAACCGGCGAAGTGCTGGCCGAAGCGGGCGATGAGATTACCAAAGACGTGTTCGAGCGTTTACAAAAAGCAGGCGTGAAAGATATTCCGGTGCTGGCCATCGATCATCTGAACGTGGGCGGATATATCCGCACCACCATGATGGCCGATCGCAACAGCACGCGCGAAGAAGCGCTGGTGGATATTTACCGCGTCATGCGCCCCGGCGAACCACCCACGCTGGAAACCGCCGAAGCCTTGTTCCAGGGCCTGTTCTTCGATTTGGAGCGGTATGATTTGTCGCCTGTTGGCCGCGTGAAGATGAACTCGCGCCTTGGGTTTGAAACATCTGATCAGGTGCGCGTGCTGCGCAAGGCCGACGTGCTGAAGATGCTGAAAATCCTTCACGAGTTGAAGGATGGTCGCGGCGATGTGGATGATATCGATCATTTGGGCAACCGTCGCGTGCGTTCGGTGGGCGAGTTGATGGAAAATCAATATCGCATGGGCCTGATGCGCATGGAGCGCGCGATTAGGGAACGCATGGGCAGCATGGATGTAGATACCGTCATGCCCAATGACCTGATCAACGCCAAGCCGGCGGCCGCCGCGGTGCGCGAATTTTTTGCCAGCAGCCAGCTCTCACAGTTTATGGATCAGACCAACCCTCTGTCAGAAATTACGCACAAGCGGCGTATTTCGGCGCTGGGCCCCGGTGGTTTGACGCGTGAGCGCGCAGGCTTTGAAGTGCGCGACGTGCACTTGACCCACTATGGCCGCATCTGCCCCATTGAAACGCCTGAAGGTCCGAATATTGGCTTGATCAACTCACTGGCCACCTATGCCCGTGTGAACCAATATGGTTTTATCGAAAGCCCCTATCGTCGCGTGAAAAATGGCAAGGTGACGGCCGAAGTGGTCTATCTCTCGGCCGATCAGGAAGCGAATTATCTCATCGCGCAGGCGAATGCCGAGCTGGATAAATCGGGCAAGTTTGTGGCCGAGATGATTACCTGCCGCAAAGCGGGCGAATATGTGGTGGCGCGCGCTGAAAACATCGATCTGATCGACGTCTCGCCGAAACAAATTGTGTCGGTCGCCGCCGCGCTCATCCCCTTTTTGGAAAACGACGATGCCAACCGCGCGCTGATGGGCAGTAACATGCAACGTCAGGCCGTGCCGTTGGTGCGCGCCGATGCGCCGTTGGTCGGCACCGGCATGGAAGCCACCGTGGCCCGCGACAGCGGTGCCGTGATTGTGGCCCGCCGCAGTGGTGTGATCGATCAGGTCGATGCCACCCGCATTGTGGTGCGCGCCACCGAAGATACCGATGCCGCGGCCCCTGGGGTTGATATTTACAACCTGCAAAAATTCCAGCGCAGCAACCAAAACACGTGCATCAATCAGCGCCCCTTGGTGAATGTGGGCGATGTGGTGAAGCAGGGCGATATTATTGCCGATGGCCCCTCAACCGAGCTGGGCGAGCTGGCGCTGGGTCGCAACGTGCTGTGCGCCTTTATGCCGTGGAACGGATACAACTTTGAAGACAGTATCCTGATCTCTGAGCGCATTGTGTCGGATGACGTGTTCACATCCATCCACATTGAGGAGTTTGAGGTGATGGCCCGCGATACCAAGCTGGGTCAGGAAGAAATTACGCGCGATATTCCGAACGTGGGCGAAGAATCGCTGAAAAATCTCGATGAAGCGGGCATTGTCTATATCGGCGCCGAGGTTAATCCGGGCGATATTCTGGTGGGCAAGGTCACGCCGAAGGGCGAAAGCCCCATGACGGCCGAAGAAAAACTTCTGCGCGCCATTTTTGGTGAAAAAGCGGCCGATGTGCGCGATACCAGCCTGCGTCTGCCACCCGGCGTGAACGGCACGGTGGTGGAAGTGCGCGTGTTTAACCGTCGCGGCGTTGATAAAGATCAGCGCGCCATGGCCATTGAACGCACAGAGATCGAGCGTTTGGCGAAAGATCGCGATGACGAACGCGCCATTTTAGAACGCAGCTTCTTTGCGCAGCTGCACGATAAGCTGCTGGGCAGCAAGGCCACCAGCGGGCCCAAAAACTTCCCCACCGGCAAAGCCATTACCGAAGACATGTTGGCCGAGTACACCAAAGGTCAGTGGCGCCAGGTGGCCGTGAAGGATGATGATGTGGCCGCTGATATTGAAGCGATGAGCAAGGTGTTTGATGACAGCATCAACGCCCTGAAAAAACGCTTTGAAGACAAGGTGGAAAAACTGCAGCGCGGCGATGAACTGCCCCCCGGCGTGATGAAGCTGGTGAAGGTGTTTGTGGCCGTCAAGCGCAAGCTGCAACCCGGCGATAAAATGGCCGGACGCCACGGCAACAAGGGCGTGGTCAGCCGCATTGTTCCGGTCGAAGATATGCCGTATCTGGAAGATGGCACACCGGTTGATTTGGTGCTTAATCCGCTCGGCGTGCCCTCGCGCATGAACGTGGGGCAGATTTTGGAAACGCACCTTGGCTGGGCGTGTGCCAACATTGGTCGCCAAATCAATGCCGCCGTTACCGCGTGGCAGCAGCAGGGCGACAAAGCCAAGCAGGTTGAGTTGAAAAACCGCCTGAAAGACATTTATGGCGAAGAATTGTACAAAGATTCAGTCGCCAAAATGGACGATGCCGAGCTGATGGAGCTGGCCACCAACCTGAAAAAAGGCGTGCCCATTGCCACCCCTGTGTTTGATGGCGCGCGTGAAGCCGATATCAACGCCATGCTGGAGGCCGCGGGCGTGCACACCAGCGGGCAGATGACATTGGTGGATGGCCGCACGGGCGAAGTGTTCGACCGCAAGGTGACCGTGGGTTACATCTATATGCTGAAGCTGCACCATTTGGTGGATGATAAAATCCACGCGCGCTCGATTGGGCCTTACAGTTTGGTCACGCAGCAGCCGCTGGGCGGCAAGGCGCAGTTTGGTGGCCAGCGCTTTGGGGAAATGGAAGTGTGGGCCTTGGAAGCCTATGGCAGCGCCTATACACTGCAGGAGATGTTGACCGTGAAATCGGATGACGTGTCGGGCCGCACCAAGGTTTATGAAGCCATTGTGCGCGGTGAAAATAACTTTGAAGCCGGCGTGCCAGAAAGCTTTAACGTGCTGGTGAAGGAATTGCGGTCACTGGGCCTGAATATGGAGCTGGCACAGCAGCAACCGCCCACCGCCCAGCAGGATAACACCCCTCCGGCCTTGCCGAAGGCGGGGAATGAGTAAGATGTTTTGTCTAACACTCAAAAATAAAAGGAGATAAAAAATGTCCCGTCTGTGTGGTTATGGTATCGTTCTCGATTTTGATGTGAACAAACGTCTTGTCGCGGTTCACCAAAAACTGGATGCGTTGCATGAAAGAAAAAGATCGGGCGAAAACTTATCTAGTGATGAACTGAAGGCTGTGGCTGTTGAGTGGAGAGCAGCAAAAAATTTTGTTTTGGACCAGCTGCACAGCAGTCCTATTCTTCAAGAAGTTTTTGCGTTGGCGCGACAGCATGCAACCTCATCAATTACAGTGGATGATGAAGGTCGTGTATCCCTTTATGCTGGTCAGGCTTTTCTGAAGGCTGTGCGGGAAGTTGCAGACAGAACATCTGGTTTTGTCGTGAAAGAGTTTCCAGATGATCGCGCACAACAGTCATTGGCAAAGCAAACATTGTCCAGCAGTGTGAGCGTCGTTGTCACAACATTCAACCAAATGTACGTTAATTTATCGCCTGATGAGGCGAAAGCATGCGATGAGATTGCGCCTGTGACCATCAACACCCAAATGGGAGATGTTGATGGCGCTTTCTTCAAAGCTTGGCAGCATAACGCAAGAACACCGAAGGCCTGAAGGAACCACCCATGCCCGATATGATGACACTTTTTAATCCGCAAAATCAGCCCCAGCAGTTTGATCAGATCAAGATCAATCTGGCCAGCCCTGAACGCATCCGCAGCTGGAGCTATGGCGAGATTAAAAAGCCAGAAACCATCAACTATCGCACCTTCAAGCCCGAGCGCGATGGGTTGTTCTGCGCACGCATCTTCGGCCCCATCAAGGATTATGAATGTCTCTGCGGTAAATATAAGCGCATGAAGTATCGCGGCATCGTGTGCGAAAAATGCGGCGTGGAAGTGACGCTGCAAAAAGTTCGGCGCGAGCGCATGGGCCATATCGAGCTGGCGGCCCCTGTCGCCCACATCTGGTTCCTCAAATCGCTGCCCAGTCGCATTTCCACCATGCTGGATATGACGATGAAGGACGTGGAAAAAGTTCTCTATTTCGAAAGCTATGTGGTGCTGGAAGCCGGCCTGACCGATTTGAAACCCGGACAGCTGCTGACCGAAGAAGAATATTTGAAAGCGCAGGATGATTTTGGGCAAGATGCGTTTACGGCCAGCATCGGCGCCGAGGCCATGAAGGTGCTTCTGTCGGGCATCGATTTAACGGCCGACAAAGCCAAGCTGCGCGAAGGGTTGATTGGCACCACGTCCGATGCGCGTCGCAAAAAAATTGTGAAGCGCCTGAAACTGGTGGAAAGTTTCCTTGAAAGCGGTGCGCGGCCTGAGTGGATGATTATGGATGTGGTGCCGGTCATTCCGCCGGAGTTGCGCCCGCTGGTGCCGCTGGATGGCGGCCGTTTCGCCACGTCTGATTTGAACGATCTCTATCGCCGCGTCATTAACCGTAACAACCGCCTGAAACGCCTGATTGAGCTGCGCGCCCCGGATATTATTGTGCGCAACGAAAAACGCATGCTGCAAGAATCGGTCGATGCGCTGTTCGATAACGGTCGCCGTGGCCGCCCCATTGCCGGCGCCAACAAACGTCCGCTCAAATCGCTGTCCGATATGCTGAAAGGCAAGCAGGGTCGCTTCCGCCAAAATCTGTTGGGTAAACGGGTCGATTACTCTGGCCGTTCAGTGATTGTGGTGGGGCCTGAATTGAAATTGCATCAATGCGGTCTGCCCAAGAAAATGGCGCTGGAGCTGTTCAAGCCCTTTATTTATGCCAAGCTTGAGCTGTATGGCATGGCCACCACCATTAAAGCCGCCAAACGCATGGTGGAAAAAGAACGGCCCGAGGTGTGGGATATTCTGGAAGAAGTGATCCGCGAACATCCTGTGCTGCTCAACCGCGCGCCCACGCTGCACCGTCTTGGCATTCAGGCGTTCGAACCTGTGTTGATTGAAGGCAAGGCCATTCAGCTGCACCCCTTGGTGTGCACAGCCTTTAACGCCGATTTTGACGGTGACCAGATGGCCGTGCACGTGCCCTTGTCGTTGGAAGCGCAGCTGGAAGCCCGCGTGCTGATGATGAGCACGAACAACATTCTGTCGCCCGCCAACGGCAAACCCATCATCATGCCCAGCCAGGATATTGTGCTGGGGCTGTATTATTTGTCGCTGATGCGCGATGGCGAAATGGGCGAAGGCCGGGCCTTTGGCAGCATTGGCGAGATTGAGCAGGCGCTGGAGAATAAAGTGGTCAGCCTGCAGGCCAAAATTGTGGCGCGCTTTAACGGGGTCGATGATCAGGGCCAGCCCATGGTCTATCGCGTGAACACCACGCCCGGCCGTATGCTGATTTCAGAAATTCTGCCGCGTCACCCCAGCATCAAGTTTGATATCATCAACCGCGTGCTGACCAAAAAAGACCTGACCAACGTGATTGATGTGGTCTATCGTCACTGCGGCCAGAAAGAGACGGTGATTTTTGCCGATCGCATGATGGGCCTTGGCTTCAAGCATGCCTGCCGCGCGGGCCTGAGTTTTGGCAAGGATGATCTGGTCATCCCCGCCGCCAAACGCAAAATGATTGAAGACGCGCAAAACAAAGTGAAGGAGTTTGAGCAGCAGTATCAGGATGGTCTGATCACCAGCGGCGAGAAATACAACAAGGTGGTCGATGTGTGGTCGCACTGCACCGATAAAGTGGCCGAAGAAATGATGAAGGGCATTGCTGATCCGGGCAAAGGCCAGTGGAACAGCGTGTTTATGATGGCCCATTCCGGCGCGCGTGGTTCGGCGGCGCAAATTAAGCAGCTGGCGGGTATGCGCGGCTTGATGGCCAAACCATCGGGTGAAATTATTGAAACGCCCATCATCTCAAACTTCAAAGAAGGCCTGACGGTGGCCGAGTACTTTAACAGTACGCACGGCGCCCGTAAGGGGTTGGCCGATACGGCGCTGAAAACGGCGAACTCGGGCTATCTCACCCGTCGTTTGGTTGACGTGGCGCAGGATGCGATCATTACTGAAATTGATTGCGGCACCACGCGCGGCTTGCATGTGCGTGCGGTGGTGGAAGGGGGCGATGTGATCGCGCCGCTGTCTGAGCGCATTTTGGGGCGCACCGCGGTGGATGACATTAAAGATGCCAAAGGCAAAATGATTGTGGCCGCGGGCGATCTGATTGAAGAACAGCACCTGGATGCCATTGAACAAGTGGCCGCTGATGGCGTGATGATCCGCTCGACGCTGACGTGCGAATCAGAATTTGGTGTGTGCGCGAAATGTTATGGACGCGATCTGGCGCGCGGAACGCCCGTGAACGTGGGCGAAGCCGTGGGCGTGATGGCCGCGCAATCGATTGGCGAGCCTGGCACGCAGCTGACTATGCGTACCTTCCACATTGGTGGTGCCGCGCAGCGTGGCGCCGAACAAAGCCATATCGAGGCCGCATTCGATGCCAAGTTGCAGTTGAAAAATCGCAACGTGGTGATGAACAGCGAAGGCCGCCCGATTGTGATGGCGCGCAACTGCGAACTGGTGCTGCTGGATGCTCATGGGCGTGAAAAAGCCCGCCACCGCGTGCCCTATGGCGCCAAACTGCTGGCCGATGAAGGCGCGCAGGTGAAAAAAGGCGTGAAGCTGGCCGAGTGGGATCCGTACACCTTGCCCATCATCACCGAACGGGAAGGTGTGGTGCAGTTTGTCGATTTGCTTGAAGGCGTCTCGATGCGCGAAGTGGTGGATGATGCCACGGGCATTGCCAGCCGCAAGGTGATCGATTTCCGTCAGCAACCTAAGGGGGCTGAGCTGCGTCCGCGCATTGTGCTGTCCGATGATAAAGGCAATCCGCTGAAGTTGCCCAGCGGCGGCGAGGCGCGGTACTTCATGCCGGTCGATGCCATTTTGTCGGTTGACAATGGCGCCCGCGTGAAAGCCGGTGAAGTGCTGGCGCGTATTCCGCGCGAAGGTAGCAAAACCCGCGATATTACGGGTGGTTTGCCCCGCGTGGCCGAGCTGTTTGAAGCTCGCAGGCCCAAAGATGCCGCCATTATTGCCGATGTGGAAGGCCGTGTGGAATTTGGCAAGGATTATAAAACCAAGCGCCGCATTATTGTGCGTCCCGCCGATGAAAGCCTGCCGCCGCGCGAATATATGATTCCGAAAGGTAAGCACGTGGCCGTGCAAGAAGGCGATGTGGTGCAGAAGGGTGATTTGCTGATTGATGGCAACCTGGTGCCGCATGATATTCTGGAAATCATGGGGGTTGAGGCGCTGGCCGAATACCTGATCAATGAAATTCAGGAAGTGTATCGCCTCCAGGGTGTGAAGATCAACGACAAGCACATTGAAGTGATCGTGCGCCAGATGCTGCAGAAGGTAGAAATTACCGATAGCGGCGATACCACCATGCTGACCGGTGAACAGATCGACCGCTATGAATTTGACGCCGAAAATAACAAGGCGGCGGCCGAAAATCTGCGCCCCGCCAAGGCCAAACCAGTGCTGCAGGGTATTACCAAAGCCAGCCTGCAAACGCGCAGCTTTATCAGCGCGGCCTCGTTCCAAGAAACCACGCGCGTGCTGACCGAAGCGGCCGTGGCCGGACGCACCGACGCGCTGGAAGGCCTGAAGGAGAACGTGATTGTGGGCCGTCTCATTCCGGCAGGAACAGGCAGCGTGATGAACCGCCTGCGCCGCATTGCCGCCGCGCGTGATGCCGAAGCCGAAAAGCTGGAAGCGCAACGTCAGCAGCAATTGGCCGCGCAACAGCAAAGCGACGCGGCTTAGGGCGATACCGTTTGCGTTAAGGGCAATCTTCAACGATCTCAACGGCGTCATTCCGGCGTACGCCGGAATCCATGGACAGATCGATCAAGACGAGAGGTGCTGTTTGTGTGGAAAAGCCTTTCCGTGGATCCCGGCTTTCGCCGGGATGACATGATATGACATGATATAATCGATGATCATGGACATAAAACCTGAAAAAATATCAACGTTGCCCCTGGCCGTGACCATGGGCGATCCGGCCGGTGTGGGGCCAGAGCTGGCCTTGCGCGCCTTTGCCGAGAGAGAGACCAAAAACATTCCCCCCTTTGTGTTGCTGGCCGATGTGGGGCATATGCGGGCGTTGGCGGCGTCATCTGTTCAGTGTGTCGAGATTTTAGAAAATAACTGGGGCGCCGTGCCCGACATTTTTCAGCACGCTTTGCCTGTGCGGCATCACCCACTGTCTCAACACGTCATCATGGGTCAGCCCCATGCCGCGCATGCGCCCGCCATTTTGAAAAGTATTGAAGCGGCGGTGCAGCTGGTGCAGCGCGGGTTGTGCCGTGCCGTTGTCACAAACCCCATTCACAAGGCATCGCTGTATCAGGCGGGTTTTTCGTTTCCGGGTCATACGGAATATTTGGCGCATTTGGCCGGCGGCGGGGCTGATCCGGTTATGATGCTGGCGGTAGAGGGGTTGCGCGTTGTGCCCCTCACCATCCATGTGCCGCTGTCTGATGTGCCCAAAAAAATCACGCAGGAAAAAATCATCTCAACCGCGCGCACGGTGTTGCAGGCATTGCAAAAACAATTCTTCATTCAAACGCCGCGCCTGGCGGTGGCCGGCTTAAACCCCCATGCGGGAGAAGAAGGGACAATCGGCCACGAGGACAAAGAAGCGATTGCGCCCGCCGTGGCCGCGCTGACACGTGAAGGCTGGCAAGTGTCGGGCCCGCACCCGGCCGATAGTCTTTTTCATGCAGACGCGCGCAAACATTATGATGCTGTTTTGTGCATGTATCATGATCAGGCGCTTATTCCGCTGAAAACGATTGATTTTTGGGGCGGCGTGAACATCACGCTGGGGCTGCCGTTTGTGCGCACATCGCCCGATCATGGCACGGCGTTTGATATTGCAGGGCAGGGAAAAGCCCGCACCGAAAGTTTTTTGGCCGCGCTGCGCACGGCGCACGCCATGACATCATGAGGGATTTTTCCCACCTCCCCCCCCTGCGTGAGGTGATTGAGGCCCACAACCTCGCCGCCAAAAAAAGCCTGGGGCAGAATTTTTTGCTCGATCTGAACATCACCCGAAAAATCGCCCGACTGGCCGGAGATTTAGACGGCAAAACCGTGGTGGAGGTGGGGCCGGGCCCCGGCGGTCTGACCCGCGCGCTGTTAGAAACAGGCGCCACACAAGTGATTGCGATTGAGAAAGATGCGCGCGCCACAGCGGCGCTGCAAAGTTTGGTCACAGCGGCCGAAGGGCGGCTGGTGCTGCTGAATGCTGATGCGATGGCGGTGCCGTTTGAGACGTTGCCGGGCGCGCCCTTCCACATCATCGCCAACCTGCCCTATAACATCGGCACGGCGCTGCTGCTGCGGTGGCTGCATCAGCTGGATCATATTGAAAGCATGACGCTGATGTTCCAGACCGAAGTGGTTGACCGCATGCAGGCCAGGGTGGGCACCGCCGCCTATGGCCGGTTGAGTGTTTTGGTGCAGCTGTTGTGCACGGTCAGGAAATTGATGACCTTGCCCCCCGGCGCCTTTACGCCAGCGCCCAAGGTGCACTCGGCCGTGGTGCATCTGGTGCCCCACGCCACCCGCCCCGCGCAGGATGATGTGAGGCGGGTAGAAGCCATGACCGCCGCCGCTTTTCAGCAGCGGCGAAAAACCGTGCGCAACAGCTTATCGGGCCTGTTTTCTGAACAGGTGTTGGTGGCGAACAACATTAACCCGCAACACCGCGCCGAGAATTTATCGCCGCACGATTATTTAAGGTTGGCTTCTGTAGGCAAGGACCGAGACATCAAAAAAGACTGAAGCGCCTGCTGGCGTTTACCCTCGCGCAGGGGGGGGCAGACACAGCAGTGTTATTCGTACACAATTTTATGCATGTCGAGCTTAAGGCTGACTGGCGAGGTGCTATTCAAGTCGTGGGGTTGATTGAGGTGTGCTCTGTCTTAGAATTCCTTTATCGAATGATTGGCTCTCGCTAGGAGGAACAAAACGAAGTTGGATAGATTCAGCACCTTGATCAGCATATTTAGGACTGAATGTTCCGTTTCGGTCCAAAGACCTGTGCCTCATTCCAAGGTCACCGGCAGATGTGTCATATCTATCCAATATTTGCGGATGCTTTTGGGCATCATAATACTTTGGGTCTTCTCCTGGCCTAGCGATGGCAAGTTGATGCCTTTTGTTGCTTCCATCAGTCAGCAGGGCAAAACGAGTGCCATCTGGTGCCACAAAACGAGTCGAAATTGTATTAAGCGACGGGTCATGCTGAACAGGCTCTCCCGCAAAGGGTTTTACTGTCGTCTGACCCTTTAAGCCGAAAAAACCTTTTACACTACCCACGATGTTTGACAGTGAAGTTGTACCCGACATTCTTTCTCTCCCTTAGAGTGAATAGACCCCTAACCTACCTTGTAATGACTAAAATTAGGTTACCAAATACAGGGGGGATGTTCAAGGGTTATCGTCATGCCCAGTCCTGTTCATGCCCTCCTGCTGGGGCTGTTGTCTTGATCATCTTCCAGGGCCTTTGTTTTTGTCTCAATCGCGTGTTCCAGTTGCTGCATCATGGTCTCGCGATCAAGCCCTGCGGGAATAACCGGCAAAAACTCCAGCACAATGTGCTGGCCGCGATGGTGGGGTAAAGGCCACCCGCGGCCCGGCCACGCGAGGCCAGAGTTAAGCGCCAGCGGCACCACCGGCCAGCCAAGGTGGGCATAAAGCGCGGCCACACCGGGTTTATAGGGGCGCTGTGCGCCAGGTTCGGTGCGCGTGCCTTGCGGAAAGATGCAGAAGGGGCGTTGTTCTTTGGCCCGGGCATCGGCCTGCCGCAGCAATTTTTTTAACGCCGATGCTTTGGTGCCGCGATCAAGACCAATGGCGCCTGTGCGCCCTAAAAACCACCCCCACACGGGGATGTTCAGCAGCTCTTGCTTCACCACAAACACCAGCGAAGGGATAAGCCACGGCAGGGCAAATGTCTCGAACGCCGATTGATGTTTGCTGGCCAGAATAAAGGGGGCGGGCGGTATATGCTGAAGGCCGCGCCATTCATGCGTGATGCCGGTAAAAACCCGCAGGCCCCACAAAATGCCGCCAAGATAAAAACGATAAAGCCAATGCCACCCCCGAAAGGGGAGAATAATAATCCACACAAAACTAAGGCACACACAAACGTGCCACGCGATGAAAAAAATACGAAAGGCCATGTCAGGTAATCAGCAAACTGAAAACATAACGGCCCAGCGCCACGGCATATTTGTGAAATTCACCCACCAAAATGCCCCAGGCATCGGGGCTTCCCAGCCATTCGCCCACAGGCCAGCCAAAGTGATGCAGCGGAAACGGGGTGAGGTTCAGGGCATGTTGGGTCATATTCAATTCGAGCACGGCGCGGGGCATGTGATAATCATCGGTCACCAAAATCACTTCGTTCATCGTTTGTTCTTTCATCCACTGCACCACTTCGCTGGCATTGCCAAACGTATCGGCCGCCAGGTGGCCCAAGCGCACGCAGCATTGCAACGTCTCTAGCGGAAGGTTCAGTTCAGGTGCCAGCTGATCAAGCGTGGTGTGCGGATAAACGCCGCTGATGAACAGCAGGCGTCCTTTGTTTTTTCTCAACAGATCGGCCCCAGCGGCCAGACGCCCCTCGGCCCCCGTTAGCACCACAATCGCCTGTTGATCGGGGATGTTGGCGATGTCTGTGGGTTCGCTTAAAACCACCTGCGCGGCATAGACCACAAAACCAATCAGCCAGATTTGGGCCAGAAAAAAAATGATGGGCAGAAGGCGCTTCATGGCCCTATTTTTGGCTTTCGCGCCAAACTGTCAACAGGCAGGCGGCAAGAGGCCCCAGCAGGGGCGCCCCCAAAACCCACAAGAGAGACAACGGCATGGGCTGTGCGGGGACAATAGTCATCAGCACAGCGCCCGCCATGCCAAGAGAGAGAACACCCGCAAACATGGGGCGCGCCATGAGGGTGAGCGCCAGCGCCAGGTGAAAGGTTGGCGGTGCCCCCAGTTGCCGCAGCGCGGCAAAGCTGCCGGCCTGATGTATGAATACATGATGCGCGCCCGCAAACGATAGAATGATAACGGCGGCGAGCGCGATCACCCCAAGCCAGAAAAGATTTTTGCCCAGATGTTGGCCCGCCTGGGGCTGTGGCGTGGCGGGGCTGGGCGGCAGGGCGTGCCAATGGCCACCCGCGCGCAGTGTTTCTAAAAATTGTTCGGTGGCATCGGGGGGCAGATGATAAATTTCAGCCACGCGCGGCAGGGCCGGCAGAGAATCGGTTTTTGGTAAGAGTTGCGAGAGTGTTTGGCGCAGAGTTTCATCATCCACCATTTGCACCCGCGCGCCCGCGGCTGTTGCGGCATCTTCCAGCGCGCGGGCGTGCTGCTGGTTTTCCTCGGCGCTTTGGCTGATTTCTGACACCACCACACGATCGGCCCGCGGCGCTTGTAATGTTTCAAAGACCCACAGCCACGCGCCCGCCCCATAAAGCAGGCCCGCAAAAAGCCACAGCGACGCCAGCATGAGGGGAGATAATTTGTCACCGTGCATGGGGCTGCAACCCTTGGGGGCTCAGTTCAAACGTGGGCCAGTTCAGGCGCTTCAGCCAGCTGCGCTGCCGCGTGAACAGCACCACCGCCGCCCCTTGCGCATGCAAAGCCTGCACCATGTGCCATATTTTATGCTGCGCGTCATCGCCCAAAAGTTGAAACGGCTCATCGAGCAACAACAGCGATGGTTTGTGAATGCAGGCGCGCGCCACTGCGGCCAGCCGTTCTTGATGGGCTGATAATTGATGCGGCAGTAAACCCGTGACCGAGGATAAGCCAAGCCACCTCAGCAACTCATGCGCCTGATCGCGCGCGGTGCGGCCCGGCACACCTGCCACGCGCAGCGGCAGCATCACGTTGTCAAGCAGTGATATATTGTGCACCCACTCAATTTTTTGCGCACACACGCCCATGCGCCGTCGCAGGGCGTGTTTATCGGCGCCTTTCAGCGGTGCTGCGTGATGCCCCAGAATGTGTAAAAGACCGCGCACCGGCGCCTGTAAGGTGAACGCCGCCATCAGGCGGGCGCACAGGGCGGCATCGGCCCCTACCACCACGGCGTTCTGTTGGGCGGGCAGGGAAAAAGTCACCTCGACCACAGGCCCCGCCGAAGAACCCAAAGGGGGCAGCAGCAGTTTTTCGCAACGCAACCGACTCATTCTTCAAAAGTGGCTGAAGTGGGGGAAATACTCAACGTGTTTCGAAAAGGCGGGAAGTGTTTTGGTTAAAAAATTTTCTCTCTCTGAAAAAGAGAAGGAAAATAAACGTGCCTCAATTGAGGCGCGCATAAAAAAATCCAATGCGTATTTTTTTGAAACGATGAACAGCCTGATTATTCTTAAACTTACTTCACCTGAGGGGAGGCCGTTTCGGCCGGCGGTGGTGTGGGGAGAGGTGGTGTGGCAGCAGCTAAGGCCGTGGCAGGGTGGGGCTGTGTCAGGGCGGCGCCGATTAATGTGCCAAGATTTGGAGGTGTCGTGCTCATAGGGCCAGTATTATTCAAAACACCCGAAACTAAAACACATTTTTTCCTCCCTCTTGTTGGCAGGGCGGGCAGAAGTGATGCCCCGCGATAGGGATTCTTTTCACATCCTGTCAGGTTTTTTCATGGTTAAGGATGACTTGTTTCGGGCAGGTCTGAAGGCGGGCATGTGCCAAAAAAATGCAATCGTCGCGGGCATTTGGGGGCCGATGGCGTGACTGAGGATGTGATCAGCGCATCGCGCGTTGGCACAAAACCACAAGGACATTTTCATGAGTTTCGGCAGAGTTTTGTAAGACAGCCTTTGGAATGGACATGCGGATGGAGCCGAGCAGAGACAGGCCCCCAAGCCGAGTTTACTTTCCTCTTCGCCCTGCTAAGTTTGGGGCATGAAAATTCTTGCCGGCAACAGCAACCTTCCCTTGGCTGAATCGATTGCGAAAACACTGGGCGTCACGCTGACCAACGCCAGCATCCGCCGCTTTGCCGATATGGAAGTGTTTGTAGAAATTATGGAAAACGTGCGCGGCGAGGATGTGTTTGTCATTCAACCCACCAGCTATCCCGCCAATGACACGTTGATGGAGCTGCTGATTATGGTCGATGCGCTGCGTCGTGCCAGCGCCCGGCGCATTACGGCCGTCATTCCTTATTTCGGCTATGCGCGGCAAGATAGAAAAACAGGCGGGCGCACGCCCATTACGGCCAAGCTGGTGGCCAACCTGATTACGGAAGCGGGCGCGCACCGTGTGCTGACGCTGGATTTGCACGCCGGACAAATTCAGGGTTTTTTTGATATTCCGGTTGATAATCTTTATGTGGTGCCCGTGTTCAGCCAGCATGTGAAAGATACCATGGCGGTGCAGGGCAAGCTGCCCGATAACCTGACCATGGTCAGCCCCGATGTGGGCGGCGTGATGCGCGCGCGGTCTTTGGCCAAGCGCATGGAAGCGGGGCTGGCCATTATCGATAAACGCCGCGAAAAAGCGGGCGACAGCGAAGTGATGAACATCATTGGCGATGTGACAGACGCCCATTGCCTGATTGTGGATGATATTGTCGATAGTGCGGGCACCCTGTGCAATGCCGCGCAAGCGCTGATGGATGCCGGCGCCAAATCGGTGTCGGCGTACATTACCCACGCGGTGTTGAGCGGCGAAGCGGTGCAACGTGTCATGGCATCGCCGCTGACCAAGCTGGTGGTGACTGATAGCATTTTGCGGAACGACAAAGCGGCCCAGTGCCCCAAGGTGCAGGTGGTCTCCATCGCGCCCCTGATGGCCGAAGCCATCATCCGCATCAGCCAAGAAAGAAGTGTGAGTAGTTTGTTTAATTAGGGGGTTAAGCCTGCGCGTTGCATCAGGTTTGTTCGAAGCGGTGGGGATAATTTTCAATCAGACGATCAATATCCTCATCTGACAAGCCATTGGCCAACCTTTAGCCCGGCAATCGTGCCGTTCAAACCTATTGCTTTCGGGACAGGGGCGGTCTATAACGCCCCATCCCGCGCGGCACCCCTGGAGGCCGGCGGTTAACCATAGGAGAGTACCATGACGCAAGTGGCCCACATGTCTGCCACCACGCGTCGCGAGGGCGGCAAGGGGAACGCACGAGCGACACGCAGGGCTGGGCAGATTCCCGCTGTTATTTACGGCAACAAAGAACCCCCCGTGCTGATCGCCCTCGATGCCAATGCTCTGGGCAAAGAACTGAACCAATCGGGATTCACCACCCGCATTTATGAACTGGATATTGACGGCCAAAAGCACCGTGTGCTGCCGCGCGATGTTCAGCGCCATCCTGTCAGCTGGAAGCCCGAACATGTCGATTTTCTGCGCGTCACCGGCAACACCCGCGTGCGCGTAGCGGTGCCGCTGTATTTTGAAGGCCAAGATAAAGCCCCCGGTATTAAACGCGGTGGCACCCTGAACATTGTGTCGCACGCGCTCGATTTGTGGTGTCCGGCCGATAACATTCCGTCATCTATTTTGGTGAACGTGGGTGCCATGGCCATTAATGATACCATGCACATTAAAGATATTCAGCTGCCGGCGGGGACAAAACCCACCAGCATTCAGAACATCACCATTGCCACCATTGCGGCGCCCACAGCCGTGCGTGACGAAGCGCTGGCGGCCAAAGCGGCGGCTGAAGCGGCGGCGGCGGCTGAAGCGGCCCCTGCTGAAGGCGTTGCGGCACCGGCGGCCCCTGGGGCGGCCCCTGCGGCGGGCGCTGCGGCACCGGCGGCCAAGGCAGCTGATGCCAAGAAGCCTGACGCCAAAAAATAATTGGGCGTGGGTTCACTTCCCCTGTCATCTTACGCGCTGTTTGATCCGGCCCCGTTGGATCAGATGGCGCGGGATGTTGATACCGCCACGGTGAGCCAGCTTGTGGCCACGGCCCTGCGCGATATTCCGCGCCGTTATGCTGAATTACTGAAAAGCTGGGAAGAAAAAAACTGGCCCGAGATGCACCGCCATGCCCATTCGCTGAAGGGGGCGGCGGGCAGTTGCGGCCTGCCGCGTGTGGCTGAGTTGATGCGCCAGATTGAACATTGCGCGCAACAACAGGCACCTGAGGCCGAACAAACTGATGTGGAAAAAAGGGCCGCCCACCTGCTGGCCGAGGCGGCAGGCATCATGCTCCCCTCACTCACCGCACTGCGGGGGTATGGTGGTTAGGCTCTGTTGGGGGTTGGAAGATTTTCCACTGTGACGCCTGTTTGCTCAGGTTTGTCAGGAGCGGCAACATTGATCACAACACCATCCCGAACACCAGCTTTGGCATGAATAAAAGCGTCAGCAACAGCGTTAGCAACAGCGTTTGGGTCAATGCCACGGGCGTCATTCTTGTAGAAATAGAAATCAAAAGTGCGCGTTGTTCCATCTGCAAGATGGATGTCCAGATGGTGGCAACTACCTGCTTCTCTACTATCTTGGCGAAAATTTATCGTTTCAATTTGCGAGACTGGAAGCACAGAAGTGATCGGCTGAGAAACAGTGGTCGCCGGCAAAGATGAACGATCGGATGGGCGAGTTACATAACCTTTAACCTTCAGGTACGATTCTCTAATTCCGGACATTATATTTCTCCCTTGTTAAGTTTGTACCGCTCAAACTGGAAGCTACCACCCACCAATACTTTCAACAAGCATTTTTTGGCCATATCCTCAGCCCTTGGCCTTGCCCCCCAAAATCGCTTATGCTTGGCGCGCATGCAGACATCGGCCAACCCGAATCCCTCCACCCATACCGACACCACAGAGACCGACACCACAGAGGCTGAGGGTTTTTCGTCTCTCGATCTTTACCACCCGCGGCTGATTGTGGGTTTGGCCATTGGCCTGGCTGTGCTGGGCGGGGCGGGCATGGTGGCGGCGGTGGTGCTGGCCAGCGTGAACGGACAAATTTTGCAACAGCCCGCCATGCGCGCCTTGTTTATGGTGGCGCTGTTTGCCTCGGCCGCCTGTTGCGTGGGGGCGGCGCTGGCGTGGCGCATATTAAACACACGTTTTCAAGAGCCGCTGGTGCGTTTATCCACCAGCCTGAAACAACTGGTGAACAACAATTTGCGCGAGCCCGTGTGGGGCACAGACCGGCCCGATGCGCTGGGCGAGCTGGCCCGCACCGTGGCCACCACGCGCGATTATTTTGCCCATTTGCCCGATGTGACGGTGCGTCAGGGCGATCAGACGCAGCGCATCAACTTTGGTGGCATGGGGCGCGAGGCTTTTTCGGCCTTGTGCGATACTTTGACGCAATCGATGGTGCGTTTTCAAGATCAGTTCGAGCAGCAGCAGCGCCAGCAGGCGGCGGTGGTTGAGCAGCAAATGCAGCTGAACAGCCAGCTGCGTGAGACGGTGCAGGGCCTGCAAACCCAAACCGTGGCGCAAAAAGAAAGTGGCCAGATGGTGTTGTCGCAACTGTCATCGGGCTATGCCGAATGGCAGAAAAAGCAGCAGCAGCAAGATCAGCAGTTTGTGCAGATATGGCAGCAGCTGGCGCGCGCGCTGGAACAACAGTTTGGCGATGTGAAAGCCCAGCAGCAAAAACTGGCCGCGCTGACCGCGCAAATGATCCACACGCCCGAACAGCTGAAGCACGCCACACAGCAGGTTGGCCAGTTGTCTGAGCGGTTTAGCGCCGGCGCCAGCCAGCTGCAAGATCAGCTTTCGGCCGCCACCGCCGTGCTGCGCGCCAGCGCCCAGCTGGCGGCTGAAACGCATGAATTATCACGCACCCAGCTGGTCGATGCCACGCATCAGGTGCATGTGGCCGAGGAAACGATTATGCAGTTTTTGGATACCGCGAATGAAAAATTATCGCTGGCCACTGAACTAACACAGGCCCTGGCCAACGTGTGCGCCGAGGCGAACGACAGGTTGCGGGGCATCAATGCCGCTCACACCAGCATGGTGGAAGGGAAAGATAAGCTGCTGACCATTGTGAACGAAACCCAGGCCTTTCGGCCTGAACTTTTGGCGCGCACGGTCAGCGCCATTTTATCGCAGCTGCAGCAGCTGGGGGGGCAGTTGCAGCAGCTGGCCAGCGATGTGAAAAACATTCAGCAGCCAGGGGCCCAGGCGGCATCCACCCGCACGCAGCGCACGCTGGAACGACTGACGCAATTGCGCGATATGCTGTCTGCCGATGAGAGGGCCGACGAACGCAAAGTGGGCGGGTAGAGGGGTTTTTTTGTTGGTTGTGTGGGCCTTTGAGACAGACCGCCCCAGAATTTTACCCGATTTAGTGGCTGTGATTGTGATTCGCGCCGCATTTTTGCCGCATTTCTGCGGGGTTGGGTGAGGGTGCCTGCGCCCCCTTGTGAACAGGGTGACCAAGGCTTGTCAAAAAAGGTGCGTCAAATACTAAATATAGATTACCGGCCTCGCCACATATTAACCATAAAGCAATAATCTTGCGCAGGCCAAAAAACGGAATTTTGATAGCAAAATCAATGGTAAATGGGCTTGTTCTGCCCGCTTCAGGCCCCGTGTTTTTCAGGTGACAGCGTGCCTGGATATGTTATCATCATCCCTCTTTGACTCAAGATCTGGTAGTCAAACAGCCTCATTCATGCTAGGCTGTCACAAGATGTTGGGTTTTCACATGAAGAATGTCATATAACCAACCAGAATCATTAACAATAAGGCGTTTGGGGTGCCTGTGGATAAGTTGTGGATAAGCATGGGGACAGGCTTGTGGGTAAGAAAGAGTTGGGGGCAGAGGGTGTGGGCAAGTGAGTAGGACAAGACAAAGAAGACGGGGGAGAAAGAACCATGTTTGATGTTGTGCAGACGGCCAAAGGTTTTGCCATTAAGACCGATCCCGCCAGAGATGCGCGCCTGACCGCTTTTGGCAAGGCAACCTTGGAAGATCGTTACCTCATGCCGGGCGAAAGCTATCAAGATATGTTTGCGCGCGTGGCCACGGCCTATGCCGATGATGAATCCCACGCCCAGCGCCTTTATGATTATATCAGCAACCTGTGGTTTATGCCGGCCACCCCTGTGCTCAGCAACGGGGGTACCAAACGGGGCCTGCCCATTTCGTGCTTCCTGAACGAAGCCAGCGACAGCCTGAACGGCATTGTGGGCCTGTGGAACGAAAACGTATGGCTGGCCGCGAATGGCGGCGGCATTGGCAGCTATTGGGGCAACCTGCGCAGCATTGGCGAAAAGGTGCGCGGCAACGGCAAAACAAGCGGCATTATTCCGTTTATTCGCGTGATGGACAGCCAAACACTGGCCATCAGCCAGGGCAGTTTGCGTCGTGGCTCGGCCGCAACCTATCTGCCTGTCTCGCATCCGGAAATTGAGGAATTTATTGAAATGCGCCGCCCCACCGGGGGCGATCCTAATCGCAAGGCCCTGAACCTGCACCACGGCGTGGTCATCCCTGATGCGTTTATGCGCGCGGTGGAAAACGATGACGAATGGGCGCTGACTAGCCCCAAGGATGGCGCGGTGATTCACCGCATTTCGGCGCGCGCGCTGTGGATACGTATCCTGACAGCGCGGGTGGAAACGGGCGAGCCATATTTGCTGTTTATTGATAACGTCAACCGCCACATTCCTGAACATCACAAGCTGGCGGGCCTGAGTGTGAAAACCAGCAACCTGTGCAGCGAAATTACACTGCCCACAGGCCTGGATAAAGACGGCCAGCAACGCACGGCGGTGTGCTGCCTTTCGTCCCTCAACCTTGAATATTTCTTGGAGTGGGAAAACCACCCGCACTTTATTGAAGATACGCTGCGTTTCCTGGATAACGTGCTGACCGATTTTATTGAGAATGCGCCGGGTGGCATGGAGCGCGCCAAATATTCGGCCATGCGTGAACGCTCGGTGGGCCTTGGTGTGATGGGCTTCCACAGCTTTTTGCAAAGCCAGATGGTGCCCATGGAAAGCGTGATGGCGAAGGTGTGGAACAAACGCATGTTCCAGCACATCAAACGTCAATCTGATGCCGCCTCACGCCATTTGGCCGAGGTGCGCGGCGCCTGCCCGGATGCC
>RFNS01000235.1 GCA_009927055.1 Alphaproteobacteria bacterium
GCGCTGCACCTTGCTGATGGCGATGACGCGCCTGAGGGGGCGCTGGTGCTGGGGCGTCATGTGCCCACGCCTGTGCGCCTCGGCGCGCTGATAGAGCAGCTGAGCATCGCCGCCCAATTAAAAAAACAAGAAAGCGAGATGATGTTGCAGCGCGGCCCCTGCACGCTCATGCGGCGGCCACCCCAGTTGCGCGCGCACAACAGCGTGATCGATTTAACCGACAAGGAAGTTGGCTTGCTGGCCTTGCTGTGGCAGGCTGCGCCGCATGCTGTGGGGCGCGATCGCGCCTTGGCCGAGATTTGGGGGCACAAAACGGTGCTGGAGAGTCATACGCTGGAAACCCATGTGTATCGCCTGCGCCGCAAGCTGGAAGCCTGGCCCGATGTGGCCCAGGCTTTACAATCGGTCGAGGGTGGTTATGTCTGGAGGGATGATGCATCGTTCTGATAAAAAAACACTCTCGACCAAAAACACCCGCCATCCCCGCTTTCGCCGGGATGACCAAAATGATAACGTGATGTCCTCTCACTCTCTTTTCCGCAAAAGGTCTATCATGCGACTAACATTTCTCATACTCGGCCTTCCCCTGTTTCTGGCCGCGTGCGGCAGCAGCGAGCCACCGCCCCCCACCACCTCTCAGCAGCGCGCCGCCGATATGGCTGCCAGCGACGATGTGGGCGACAGGTTTATTCACCTGCGTCATGCCGTGAGTGGCGAAAGTTTTGCGGGCTTTTATGCCGTGAGCGGACAATATACGCCCCAAGCGCTGGATGCCGTGAACCGCCTGCTGCGCGATCAGCGCACGGGCGATGTGGCGCAGATCGATCCGAAACTTCTCAATTTCATGGTCGATGTGCGGCGCACGCTGGCCCTGCCCGATGATCAACCCATCCTTGTGCTGTCGGGCTATCGCACGCCGCGCACGGGCACATCCAGCACCGAGGGCGGACGCGCCAACCTGCATCATCAGGGCATGGCGATCGATCTTCAAATTGCCGGACACAACAGCCGCACCGTGGCCGAAGTGGCCAACACCCTGCAGCGCGGCGGCGTGGTGTATTTCCCCAAAACCGATCATGTGCATCTCGATATTGGCCCCCCGCGCTATGCCGAGGGCAAATAGTTGATGTCAACCATCATCATCACGGGCGGCGCTGGGTTTATTGGTCACCATCTGGTGCGCGCGCTGGCCCCTTCTCACACCCTTGTGGTGGTCGATGATTTATCCTCAGGCCATGCGGCGCGATTGCCGGCTGGTGTTGAACTGATCAAGGCCGATTGCGGCACGCCATCACTGTGGCCAGAACTTTTGACAAAAGCCGAGGCGGTTATTCATCTGGCCGCCATTGCCAGCGTGCCGGTGTGCGAACGCGAATGGCTGCGCGCCCACAAAACCAACATCGGCGCCACCGTTGCCCTGATGGAAGCTGTGGGCCACGCCCAGCGCGCGCACCAGAAAAAAATTCCGTTCATCTATGCGTCCTCGGCCGCGGTTTATGGCGTGAATAATGATGGGCGTCTGTCTGAAGACAGAATGGTGAAACCCTTCTCGGCCTACGGGGCCGATAAATACGCGTGCGAACTTCATGCCGCTGTGGGCGCGCGCAACCACAACATCACATCGGTGGGTTTGCGCTTTTTCAATGTGTTTGGCGCGGGGCAAGACCCATCATCGCCCTATTCTGGCGTCATCAGCATTTTTATGGCGCGCTTAAAACAGCAACAACCGCTGACCATTTTTGGCGATGGCACCGCCGCGCGCGATTATATTCCGGTTGAAAAAATCGTGGAAGGTATCATGGCCAGCCTGGCATTGGCCCGCGCGCAGCCTGAGGCACAATCGCATGTGTTCAACCTGTGCACAGGCCAGGCCACCACCGCGAAAGAACTGGCCGACATGCTGAGCACAATCAGCGGACAAAACAGCGCCATCGATTTTGCGCCACCAAGGGCGGGCGATGTGCCGCGCTCGGTGGGCGATCCTTCAGCCATGGCCAGCGTTTTGGGCGTCAACCCCGCCATCGATTTACGCGCCGCCCTCTCTGCGTTATGGAAAACGGTGTGATTGTTTTGCGAGCCCCCCATGCCCTTTGATAGCACCATCATCCCCGTCATTCTGGCCGGCGGCAGCGGCACGCGCCTGTGGCCGCTGTCGCGCGCGAAAGAGCCCAAACAATTCTGGCCGCTGGCGGGTGATCAAAGCCTGTTCCAGCAAACCCTGCTGCGCAATCACCGACATATCGCCACCTCGGCCCCCCTGATTATGACGCATGATGATTTTCGCTTTCTGGTGGCCGAGCAGTGCCGCCACGCCGGCATAAAACCCGCCGCCATCATGCTGGAAACCGCGCGCCGCAATACAGGCATCGCCATGGCCATGGCCACGCTGCATGTGGCGGCCACGCAACCTGAGGCGATTTTATTTTTTCAACCGGCCGATCATTCCATCCGCGATGATAACGCCTTTTTACTCGCCACCAATGTGGCCATCGCCGCCGCCAAAACAGGCCGCGTGGTCACGTTTGGGATTCATCCCACATACCCTGAAACGGGTTTTGGCTATATCCAGCTGGGCGAAGGGTTATCAGACACGGTGGGGGCCTATCAGGTGGCACGCTTTGTTGAAAAACCCAACCGCCCAACCGCACAGCAATATCTTTCCAGCGGCCAATATGTGTGGAACAGCGGCATGTTCATGGCGCGGGCCGATGTGCTGGCGGCTGAATTTGAACGCCACGCCCCCGATGTGGCCCGCATTGCGCGCGCCACACTTCAGGCCGCGCGGTCCGATCTCGATTTTATACGCCTGCCCATGGCGGTGCTTGAAACAGCGCCCGATATGTCGTTCGATTACGCGGTGATGGAAAAAACCCGCGTGGCCGCCGTGGTGCCCGGCCATTTTGAATGGTCTGATATTGGATCATGGCAGGCGATGTGGGATTTTTCCCCGAAGGATGAATGGGGCAATGCGCTGCGCGGCCCCACCCTGGTGCAGGATGCGAACCAGAATTTTGTGTGGGCGGGTGACCGACTTGTGGCGCTTCTGGGCGTTGATGATCTGGTGGTGGTCGATACGCCCGATGCCCTGCTGGTGGCGGGCCGCGCGCGCGCGCAGCAAATTAAAGAACTGGTGGAAAAGGTGCGCGCCACCGCCCCGCTTCTCGCCAGCCATCACCGGAAAGAGCAGCGCCCCTGGGGCGATTTTACCGTCATCAACGATACAACCGATTGCAAAGTGAAGCGCATTCGCGTCATGCCGGGGCAAAAATTATCGCTGCAGCGGCACAAACACCGGTCTGAGCATTGGCTGGTGCTGCATGGCAACGCGGTTGTGACGCGCAACAACGATGTCATCACGCTGCACGAAGGCCAGTCGATTGATATTCCGCAAGGGGCCATCCACCGGCTTGAAAACGCCGGGCCAGCCGTGTTGGAAATTATCGAAGTGCAGATGGGCCAGTATTTTGGCGAAGATGATATTGAGCGCCTGGACGATGTTTATGGCCGCGATACGGCCGAGGTGCTGCCCCTTAAAAAACGGCCCTAGGCACCCGAAGCGCTGGGGGGATGGCAAATCTCACTCCCTCACACACCCCCTCACACACATGGTTATGCAGGCAGGGAGTTAGAGGAGCGCGCATCAGAATGCCGCGCGCCTGAACGCCCATGAGGATCAAGATAAGCACACAGAAAAAATCGCGCGCCAGGATGCTTAGCCGAGGTATTGAGCCGAGAGGTGTTTAGCCAAGGCGTTTACTGAAACAGCGGCAGAAATTCGCCATACCCTTCGTCGGCCATGCGGGCCTTGGGCACAAAGCGCAGCGCGGCCGAGTTCATGCAATAGCGCATGCCGCCCTTATCGCGCGGGCCATCATCAAACACATGCCCCAAATGCGTATCAGAACTTTGTGAACGGATTTCGGTGCGTGTCATGCCGTGGGCGGCATCTTCCTTGCTGGCCAGCACACCTTCTTGAATGGGTTTGGTAAAACTGGGCCAGCCGGTGCCGCTGTCAAACTTATCGCGCGATGAAAACAGCGCCTGCCCTGTCAGCACATCGACATAAATGCCTTCGTCATAGTGGTTCCAATAAGGATTGTTAAAAGGTTGTTCAGTGCCGTTGCCGTGCATGACATGATATTGCAGCGGCGTAAGTTGGGGCGTTGGTTTCAACATCGCATCGTCTCCGGCAAACGTGGGGGCCAGGGGCACAGCCGCCAGCAAAGCGGCAAGAAAAAAGATAGGTATCACCATGATGATATGGTGTTAGAGATCGACATCGTCAAGGGTGTGGCGCACCGCTTCGCCCCAGCGGCGTTCAAGTTTGCGCAACGTGCGCGAGGTGGCTTCAATATCGTGGGGCGATGTTTCTTTCATATCGCCATATTTGGCCGTCACTTCATGAATAATGCGCAAAACCTTAAACCCGGTGGGTGTTAATTTCAGGCGCGCGGCGCGTTTATCGCGCAACGCTTGCTGGCGTTCAACATAACCGCCCGTGACCAGCTGTTTCAGGTTATATGACGCGTTCGACCCCAGATAATATCCGCGCTCGATCAAATCGCGCACCGAAAGCTCGGCATCGCCTACGTTCACCAGCATCATGGCCTGCACGGGGCTGATATCTTGAATGCCATTGGTTGAAAGCTCCAGCCGCACAACATCTAAAAAGCGTCTGTGCATGCGCTCTAACTGAGCGGGAAGCTCCAGCAACAAGGCGCGCACTTGGGCCGGATTAAGCGGGGCTGTGGCAGGGTTGGCCATGAGAAGAACAGAAAAACACAAAACCGGTTTATTTTAAGTAAATTTAAGTAATTCAGGCCCTTGAATGGGGCAAGAATGTTCCACCGTGGAATAAAACTCGCCTGCCTTGGGGCGGCCACACTGATGCTGGCGTCGTGCGTCAGCAACCCGTGGAGTCAGGATAATAAAATCAACACATCGCAGGTAATGCGTATTGCCGGCATGATGCAGGCGCAGGGGAACAAAACCCTGGCCGCGCAGTTTTACGCCCGCGCGGCCGATTTAGAACCCGAAAACCCCGCCCCGCGGCTTGAGCTGGCCAAACTTCTAGCTGCTGAAAACCGTCTGCCCGAAGCTGCCGCCCTTTATGACAATGTGCTGGAACTTGACCCCCACAACAGCGGGGCGCATGGCGCCTATGGCAAACTGTTGCTGCGCCAGGGCCAGCCCGAGTTGGCGCTGCCTCATTTCGTGGCCGCTCTTGAGGATGATGCCGATGATTTATCGCTGCAAAACGGCGCCGCTGTTTGTCATGGGTTGATGGGTAATTTTGATCAGGCGTTTGAGATTTTGGCAGAAGCCCGCAAGCAATCGCCGCGCGACCTGATGACATTGGCCAACCACGCGCGCATCCTAAACATGGCGGGCCGTTATGATGATACGATCATGGCGTTGCAACCCATGGTGGCCAACCCGCTGATCAGCCCGGTTTTCCGCCAGCATCTGGCCGAAGCCTATACCATGCAAGGACAAACCGATTTGGCCCTGCAACTGCTGTCCAACGATATGGCAGCCGATGCCGCGCAGCAGCGCATTATCGATTGGCAGAACAAACGCCTGAACATTGAAGCTATGCCCGCCGCACAACCAGCGCACAGCAACTCCTCTGCACCGCTGGCAGCGCCTGCGCCTGTTGTGCAGCAACACTTCTTACCTGAGAAAGCGGTGCCCACGGCAACAGAAGTAACCCCTGTCCCCGCGCCAACCATGCCGGCATTACAAAAAATTGAGGCAGAAAAAATCTCGGCGCCTGAAAAAAACTGGTCATCCTCGGCCACATTTGTGCCCGATGAAAAACAAGCGCCTGAAAAATCCATCAAAACATCAACCAAAAAAACGCGGCATAATTTATCGCTGAAAAAACAACAATCTGCCGCGCCTGAGGTTATCCATCTGTTCAATCGCCCCAAGGCCGCCCGCCACCCTGCTGATCAAAACACCTCTCACACGTCTGACCACCGCGCTGCTGATCATGAGGCGGGCACCATGGCTCTTGGCGCCTATGCCACGCCTGGGCTGGCCTCGGCCGCGCAGCAAAAGGCCGATGCAACCCTGCGCGCCCACAAACTGTCACTGCCCCTTCTCATGCGGCCCGAACAAACCGCCGATGGCACGGTCAAATTTATCTTACAGGCGGTGGCCACCACCCCTGATCAGCGCGACGCCGTGTGCGATTATCTGGCCGACATGGCCGAGTGCCCTTAGTCGCTGGTTATTCAGCGACCTGAAGGCCAAAGGGGATAAACACATCCTTCCCATCAATCTTAAATTGGGCAAATAACTTTAGGTATCCTGCCGTAAGCGGCACCAAGTGAAACACAAGCGTTGGGCCGCCGCGTTCACTATCGAGGGTGGGTTCTTTCCCCATGGGGTGCACATGCATGACAGTTTTTCCACCATTCGCAAAACCCACCATATGGGCAAAGGCCCCCATGACGGGTTGCAACTGAGCAAAGGGCTGGCCATGTCGGGTCACAGCCACATGCGCCATCAGGGGTTGACCCACTTTGGGCGTGCCGTCGAACGATAAATCGAATACATCATCGCCATTTTTATTCCGACGCACCACATGTTGGTTAGTTTGCGCTTCTGGGGCCAAGGCTTGACCCAACACAAATGAAGCATACTGCTGCTGCCCTGTTGTGGCGGGGGTTATATCGGCCCACAGGTGATATGGGGCGTTTTTACGCGGTGTAAAATCAACCACCCAGCGTCCCTTTGTTTCCTCGACCGGATGCAGGTGATGGTAATCTGTCATGGCGTTATCAATGACTAGTAAATGAAACTTACGGGTATGTACTTCTTTCAAATCTTCGCCGCCCAACAATGTTCCATCTTGTGCAACCAAGGTCAGGCGCAGGGGTATGTTTTTCCCAGCCTGAAATTGATCATTGGCATCGACGACCAGCGATATTTTTTCAGTCACCACCGAGGGGTGTGCATGCTGGCCATGCGGAGTCTCAGCCCACACAGGCGCCGCAACAAGTGATAATATCAAAAGGTTAGCAAAAAACTTCATCAGGTCCCCCAGACATGTCTTAGCACAAGATGATGATATGAGCGGAATAAGTCTAATCCTTACTTTTTTCTTCATCAATCTTGGCACGCCGATTGCTTGGGTACTGCTGAATGATGGAGGCTGCCGTCGTGGCAGCTTCAGAAGCAATCGGAGATGATGTCATGTCACTTTTCTCGGCTTTGACGATCGCGGTGAACGGTCTTGGCGCCCAGTCGGCCGCCATCGGCAACGTGTCAGATAACCTGGCCAACACCCAGACGGTTGGTTATAAACGCGTCGACACACGCTTTGAACAGCTGGTGACAAACAGTAACAGCAACGTGAACGATCCCGGCGGTGTGCGCGCCACGCCCAAATATCAGAACAGTTTGCAGGGCAACCTTGTGCAATCACAAATTTCAACCTCCATCGCCATTACGGGGGCGGGCTTTTTTGCCGTGCGTCCGGGCGTGGTGGGGGCCGATGGTTTGACCAGTTTCAGCGAAACAAACTTTTACACCCGCCGTGGCGATTTTCAGCTGAACAAAGATGGTTTTCTGGTGAACGGCGCCGGCTTCTTTTTAACAGGGTACGAAGTGGAAGATGATGTGGTGAACACCGCCTCCAGCGATCCTATTCAAATCTCAGCCCTGCTTGATAACCCTGTCGAAACCAGCACGGTCACGTACTCGGCCAACCTTCCGTCAGGCAAGGCGGCGGGTTTTGCAACATCGCCATCAACCATTCAGATTTTCGATCGTCTGGGCAACGCGCGCGACCTGACCTTTACATGGACAAAAGTGGGCACGACGTCTCAAAACAATTGGAACTTGAGTGTCTCCGTGCCGGGTGGTGCGGGCGGCGCCTCGTCCGATTATACGGCCACCGTGCGCTTCAACTTCGATGAATCGGGCGCCAACGCCGGTACACTCAACAGCTACAGCTCATCCCTCAGCACCGCCGGCATTGTGGGCGGCACGGGGTACACTGTGACCGACCCCGGCACAACAGGATCTGATGCCGAAATTTCCTTCGCACTCGATTTTGCGGGCTCAGGGGCACAAACGGTGGCCATCAATTTTGGCGAATATCAAACCGCCACCGGCGTGACGCAGTTTGCCGCCGATAACGTGAGCGTGACCAGCTTTACGCAAAACGGTATTCCGCGCGGTTCGTTCCAATCGCTTGAGATTGATGAAAACGGCTTTGTGGTGCTGAACTATGATAACGGCCGCAGCCGAACCTTCTATCAAATTCCTATTGTGCAGTTTAACGCGCCCGATGCGCTGCAACGGTCTGATGGCGGTGCCTTTGAAGTGACCGTGGCCAGCGGCAACGCGCGATTTGGTTTGCCAGGAACAGTGGGCGCCGGCTCGATTGTCGGTAACTCGCTTGAAGGGTCGAACGTCGATATCGCGGACGAATTTACAAAAATGATTCAGTCGCAGCGCATTTATTCGGCCAACGCCCGAACCATCACCACCACCAACCAGATGCTGGAGGAAGTCATCAACATCGTCCGGTAGGTAACTTTTAGGAACTGACCATGTCGCTCGTCTCGGCCCTTAGCAACTCTCTGAACACCTTGCAGACCATTCAGCAAGGCATGTCGGTGATTGCCAATAACGTCTCGAACGCGCAAACCGAAGGTTATACACGCAAATATGCGAACCTAGAATCGGTGTTGCTTGGGTCTGATTTTGGGGGCGTGCGCGTGCGCGATTATGGACGCGTGGTCGATACCTCGGTCTATAATTCGCTGCTCGATTCTGCGGCCGATAATGGGTTATACGGCACGCAAAATAAATATCTTCAAGAACTGCAGCAGTTGTTCGGCAGCGCAACCGATCAGGCCACGCTATCCACCAAAATCGAAGAATTTATCAACGCCTGGCGCAAATTTGAAACCAGCCCCGACAGCTCGGCGGTTGAGCGTGAAGTGATTCAGCGCGGGGTCGATTTGACGGCTGAAATCTCGCGCATTGCCAACGGTGTTGAAGAACTGGACCGAGACGCGCGCCAAGAGATGGATGACAGCGTGGATGAAATAAACGACATTCTGGAACAGATCGATACCATCAACGAACAAATCAGCGCGGCACAAAGCCGTAATCAACCCACCGGCGACCTTGAAGACGAGCGCGACCGCAAACTGCGCGAGCTGAGCGGTTATATGGAAATCAAAACCTTCCCGCGTGATGCCGGCGCCATTGCCGTTTACACCACCAACGGTTATTCGCTGCTGGATGGCACGCCGCGCGCCTTTGCGTTTGATGGCACCGATATCACGGTCTCTGGCAGCAGCACCGCCATCACCAGTTATTTTTCAGGGGGCAAAATTGAATCGCTGCACGAAATTCGGGCCGCAGGCTCGACCAGCAGCGAAGCGCATCATGGCATTATCGATAAAGTGCGCGATCAGCTTGAAGCTTTGGCCGATCATTTCTTATCAACATCGGCCGGAACTTTTACAGCGACCTATAACGCGGCCACCACCGGATCGGGCGAACTGGGATCAGGATTTTTTACGGGCACCAGCACCGATGCCAACAATGCCATCACCATTGCTGTCAACGCAAACCTTCTGGACAGCAGCAACAAGGTGAAAAGAATGGCCGCCCCCACAGTGGTGGATTCGCTGATTTTATCCACGCGCAGTTTCAGCGCCGGCAATTTATCGCTGACCAATGTCAACTACACCGATATGGCCGAAAATATTGTGGGCACGCTGAACCAGCAAGCGCGCACCGTGAAAGAAAGCAGCGATTTGGCCGAACAGCAGCAAAACTATTTCTCAGAACGTTATCAGAACACCGTGGGCGTAAACCTGGATACCGAACTGGTGCAACTGCAAGTGCTACAACGATCATATCAGGCCGCGGCGCGCCTTGTGTCGGTGATCAACGAAATGTACGAAATCACGCTGGAGGTTATTCGATAGCCATGGCTGAATCTGTCACCTCTCTCGGCATTCAAATGCTCAGCTCTCGCCTGATTTTGCAGGGCGGCAGCACCATGAGCACACTCAGCGAACAGCTGGCCACCGGTCGCCGATCGACCGATCTGACAAATTATACCGCCACCGAAGCGCGCCAAATTCTCGATTTTCGTTCAGGCATCAGCCGGCGTGAATCGTATATCGAAATTATTCAAACCATTCGCCCGCGGCTTGTGTCGTATCAGCAAACGCTGAACGAAATGTCGAACCTGATTGCCGAAGCCGATCGCATTTTGCAAAATGCCCAGAACTATGATCAGGCGCAGAGCGTATCGACCCGCGAACAGCTGTTTAATATTCTGAAACAGGTCGAAGCACTGCTGAACACCCGCGTAGGCGATCGTTACATCTATTCGGGCGCGCGTTACAGCCAGGCCCCCGCGACCGATCTGACCGCGCTCGGAGATCCGACAGGCGAAACCTATCCTGTTGTCTCGCCCAACCTGCCGCCGTGGGATAAGGAACGGGTTGATAGCGGCGGCACCACCACCACCAATCCGCGTCTGTGGGATACGTTATCATCCACCATCGATGATACGCTCAGCATCAATTATGAAATATCCACCACCGATACAGGAATTCAGCAAATGGTGCAGGGGTTGCGCTGGGCCTATACCGCCACGGGCAGCCAGGCCAATTTCAGCACTTATCGCACCAACGCCCTGACGCTTTTTGAAAGCGCGCTGGATAATGTACGGACGCTGGAAGCCAATGCCGCCCAAAACGTGGGCACGCTGGATAAAACAAAAATTCTGCACCAAAGCCAACTGACCATCCTGAAAACAGACCTGGATACCGTCGGCGGCGTGGATATTAACGAAGTCTCAACCAAAATCACGTTCTTTCAGAGTCAGTTAGAGGCGTCGTACGCCGTCACGGGCCGTATCGCGTCGCTGTCGATTATTGATTATCTGCGCTAACGCTGGGTGAACAAAAGAAGGGGGAACCAATGCAAGACCACATGGATCTGGGGCCAGTTGAACTAAGCTATGCCGCCGCCGTGCGTGGCCACATGCCTGCCCCTGCCGGAACATCATTGACCTACGCCTTGCTGGGTGCCACCGATGCCGAAGCCGGCGTGGCCCTGGCCGCCAGCAACCCCGAAGGCCAGTTTTATTTTTTCTGCAACATCGCCGCCGATACAACACAGTTCGAGAACATATCGCGCAACCGCGGCGTCACCAACTGCCGCGCCATCACCGCCAGCGTGACTGAATTTTCATCCAAAATCTTATCTGGCGCTTCGGCATGGCCCGCGTTCGATTATCTGTGCCTTGATACCACATCGCTGCTGCTGCTGCCCGAAGAACTGCACCAGTTTATGGCGGCCACGCCCAGGGCCATCAGCACCCGCGGCCTTGTGGCGCTGCGCTATCGCCCCTTCAACAGGCTGGATGACGCGTTCCAGTATGTCGTGAACACCTTTGCCGATCAGGTGCCCGAGACCAGCCACGCCGAATTTATGGCCGAACTTTCGGCGCTGGCCACCCGCATGAGTGCGCGCAACCGCGTGGTGGGGCAGATGCTGGCCGATCATGCCAAAACGGGCGATTTGAAGGGTTTGCGTGGCAAACTGCGCCCCGATGTGCCCACCAGCAAAACGCTGGATGTTCAGCAATCGATGCTGAAAGCCGGCATGCATTATTTGGGTGATGCCAAAATTTCTGATAACTATCTTGAAATGGCCGTGCCCAAAGCCGCGCAGGAACAGCTGATGACCCTCAGCAAAACGCCGCACTTTGAGGTGTTCAAAGATTTAGCGCGCGACAAACTGGTGCGCTGCGATGTGTGGAGCAGACCCGAAGCCGATTACAGCATCACGCCCGAAGAATTATTCAAACGCTTCAGCTTTGGCATTGCGCAGACATCGGCCATTCCGGCCACGCTGAAGGTGGGCGAGCAGGAATTAAACCTGAAAGCGCCGCCGTTTGCGCGGCTTGTGGCCATGATGTCGGTCATGCCCATCACGCTGGCCGATTGTGTGGAAGACCCCGAACAGGCCGCCGCCCATCCGGCCGATATCGTGTCGGCCCTGCAAATTTTGGTGGCCGCCGGCATTGCGGCGCCCATGCGCGCCTGTTTTGCGGGTGGACGCGTTGACAGCAGCAGCCCAAAGGCCGCGAACCAGTTTAATCTTCATGCGCTGGCACTGAACGAAGCGCCTACATCATCGGTGCCACTTCTGGCCAGCGTCATCATTGGGCGTCCTGTGCGCATGGATGCCAAAGATTTTCTGGTGCTCAAATCCATCACGCAGCAAAGCGGCATGGAAGGGTCGGCGCATGTGCTGAAACTTCTGCTGGAAATGGTGGCCACCGATCCGCTCAAAGCGCTTACATTGCTGGGCGGGCGCCAACCCACCACCGATTTGGCCGCCAGCATGATCAACGATGTGTGCCAGCGCGATTTTGCCAATTGGTATGGTTACGGCCTTCTGGCGGCCTGATCTTGCCCCATGAACCACGCCCCCGCTTCCGCCGCGCTTGTGGCCGAGGGGTTGGCTGCGCAACGGGCAGGAAATTTTGTGAAGGCGATGGAATGCTACCGCCAGGTCCTCACCGAGAAACCCGATGATACCGATGCGCTGCACCTGCTGGGCGGCCTTGCCTTGGCACAGGGGAAATTTCCCCTGGCTGAAAAATTAATTGGCCTTGCCCATCAGCTCAACCCCACATCGGCCGCTATTTCGGGCAATCTTGCGCTGGTTTATCGCGCGACAGGACGTTATGATGATGCCTATCACTTGTTGCATGCGGGCTTATCTTATGCCCCGCACGATGAACGCCTGAACACCTTGGTGGGCAATGTGCTGTGCGATCTGCGGCGCTATGACGAGGCGATAGAAAAATTTTTGTGCGTCACGCGCCAGCATCCGCAGGCCGTGGAAGCGTGGCAGGGCCTGGCGCACGCGGCCTATCGTGTGGCCAACATTCCTGCCGCCCAGCAGGCCATTCAGGCCGCGCTGGCCTTGTCGCCTCAGGCGCCCCATCTCCTCAACGGGCAGGCGCAGATTGAACAATCGTGCGGGCATGAGGAAACGGCCGAAAAAATCTGGCGCGCGCTTGTGGCCAATAATGCCGAGCCGCAGATGCGCATCAATCTTGGCCTGCTGCTGATGCGTCAAGGACAATGGGCCGAGGGTTTTCATCTTTTCAGCGCGCGTGTTGATCTGGCTGCCGTTTTTCCTCACATGCCTGTGTGGCACGGCGAGCCGGTTGGGGAAAAATCCCTGCTTGTGCACGGCGAGCAGGGGTTGGGCGATACGTTGCAGTTTTTACGCTTTCTGCCCGCACTTCTTGGGCGGGCCAAGCGGGTGTGTGTCACTGTGCCGCCTTCTTTGCTGAAGTTGGCCACGCGCACGGTGCCGGGGGTTGAGTTTTTCCCCCTCTCTCCCACGCCGCCCGTGGCCGATGTGCAAACAAGCCTGATGTCGCTGCCGCATCATTTGGGGCTTGCGGGGCCAGAGGCGTTGAAAAATTTTCCACCGCTTTTGCGGGCCGATGATGCCCAGACCCGCGCATGGGCTGAAAAGTTGGGGAATTTTCCCAGACCGTGGGTGGGGCTGGTGTGGGCCGGCAACCCGCACCATTTGCATGATCAATTGCGCAGCATTCCGCAGCATCTTTTTCTCACGTGCCTGCCGCAACATTTTTCGGGCACATTTTTTTCGCTTCAAGTTGGCCGCGCCGATGATGGCGCGCTGGCCCAGCACACCCCGCGCGTTGTCACGCTCGCCCACGCTCTCACCGATTATGATGCTACCGCCGCGCTTGCCACGCATCTTGATCTGATGATTGCTGTCGATACCTCGGTCGCCCATGCGGCGGCATCACTTCATCGGCCCACGTGGCTGCTGCTTCATCATGATCCGCACTGGTGCTGGCATGGCCGTGGCGCTGAAAGCGCGTGGTATCCCTCGCTCACGCTGTTTCGCCAAACCGCGCCCCAACACTGGCCACCGGTGCTGGATAATATCCGCCACGCTTTGAATAATTTTTCATCATGAACACCACACAAAAAGCCGAAAAAATTTTTGCCGAAGGGCATGCCGCGCACCAGCGAGGTGATGTGGGCCGGGCCGCCGCCGCTTATCAGCAGGTGTTGGAAATTTCCCCCACGCACGCCGATGCGCTGCACCTTCTGGGCGTTATTGCGCTGTCGCAATCGCGCCTGCCGCTGGCCGAAGAACTGATCACCCGATCGTTAACGCACAGGCCCCATCTGCTGCCTGCGCTGGCCAATCTTGGTTTGCTGTATCGTCGCACAGGCCGCCATGATGAGGCGCTGGCGGTTTATCAGCGCGGGCTGCAGGTGCAGGACAATCATTTATCGCTGTTGCTGGGCATGGCCGAGGCGTTGCACGACAAAAACACATTTGAAGAAGCGCATGTTTATTTTGTCAAAGCCGCGCAGCATCACGCACACGATGCCGGCGCGTGGCACGGGGTGGCACGCAATGCCCTGCGCCTGGGTTTGATTGAGGATGCCGACAACGCCAATGCCAAAGCCCTGCACAGCAACCCCGCGCACAGGCTTTATCGCAACACGCAGGGGCTGATTTTGCAAAACAAAAAACAATTTTCTGATGCAAAGAATATTTTTGAATCATTGCACGCCGAAGACCCCGACAACCCCCAATGGCTGATCAACCTGGGCCTGCTTGAGTTATCGCTGGGCGATTATGCACGCGGGTTTGCGCACTATGATGCGCGCCACAATTTGGCCGCCATCTTTCCGCACATGCCTGTGTGGCGGGGCGAAGATCTATCGCGCGCAACGCTGCTGGTGCATGGCGAGCAAGGCTTGGGCGATTGTTTGTTGTTTGCGCGTTTTTTGCCCCACGTGGCCGCCCGCGCGCAAAAAGTGATTATCACGGCCGATCCTACGCTCATCCCACTTTTGCGGCGCAGTTTTCCGCACCTTCACGTTGCCTCGCGGCTTGAGGCGCTGCCGGCGGCCGATGTGCAAACGGTGCTGCTCAGCCTGCCGCATCATTTGGGTGTGTCAGAGCCTGCGCAAACCATCACGCCCTATCTTGTTGCCAATCCTGTTATGCAAGCCGCGTGGGCAGAAAAGTTGGGGAAATTTCCCAAACCATGGGTGGGCGTGGCGTGGGCCGGCAACCCCGATCATGTGACCGATTATCAGCGGTCGGTGGGCATGCATCGGCTATTATCGACGCTGCAGCCGTTTGTGGGTGCGGGCACGTTTTTCTCGCTGCAAAAAAATGCCGATGAGGACGCGTTGCAAAAAAATTATCCCTTTGTCATTTCGCTTGCGCCGCACCTGAACAGTTATGATGACACAGCCGCCCTGTTAACGCAGCTGAATACGCTCGTGTGCAGTGATACATCGCTGGTGCACGCGGCGGGGGCGCTGGGCGTGCCGTGCCATGTGCTGCTGCATCATGATCCGTTCTGGGTGTTTGGCACCGCAGGCGATAAAACGCCGTGGTATCCCACGCTCACCCTGCATCGCCAGCCATCGCCGCGCGATTGGGCTGGGTGCCTGCAGTCGCTCATCAAAAAATTATTCTAAGCGATAATCAATGCCGGTGACGAGGCGGATGGTTTTCATCATCTGCGTGCTTTCATCGGCGCCAGGGGTTTGGCTGCCCGGCAGAATTGAAAAATATCCCTGCGAGGCGGTGCGAATGCCGCCCAGTCTGGCCCCGCTATCGGCGGCAAACTGCTCGGCGGCGGCGCGCGCATTTTTGGTGGCTTCTGCAATCATGGCGGGTTTAATATCGTTCAGTTTTGTGAACAGATAATAAGGCGTGTTGTAGGTGCCATTGCTATTATCCAACACCACGCCTTTTTTAATCAGGTCGCCCATTTTGCTGGCCACTGCATTCACACGATCCACATCGGTCGTGCGCAGTTGCAGGTTACCATAAATAATAAAGCGGTTTTGTTCGGCCCCCTGGCTGCGATACTGATTGGCCAGCATATCAATCACCTCAGGGCGCTGGGGGATGAGATCATCGGCGCCAAAACCCTGCTGTTGCAAATAATCGGCAATCACGGCGCCATCGGCATCAATTTTCGCTTGCACGTTCGCCACATCGGGGCCGGTGGCGGCATAACGCAAATTCCACAGGGCCAAATCGGCTTTCACATCGCGCTCGGCCAGCCCTTTCACCGAAACGGTGCGATCGGCCATACGAAACTCGGTCAGACCCTGGCCCACCAGGTATCCAGCCACACCAACACCGATGGCAAAAAAAATGGCAGCGAGCACAAAGGGGCGCAGCGAGAATGTCATGAAAAACCTTCCAACAGGCATGATAGAACAGAAAAAGCCTCGCGTGAAGGGAGCCAACCCTTTGTTTTATCGATGAACTTTAATGTGACACCAGCCATTATGACATTCCGTTAACCAAAATATGCTTTAATGCCCTGTCCTGCCATGACCGACACATCCACGCCCACACCCGCCCCCCAGCCCAACGCCGCAGCGGCACTGCCCAAACTGCTGGGCAGTTTTTCGCTGCCCGGTTTTGGCGAGGTGCTGGATTTGAAAGGGTTTGTGCGCCTTATCCACCGCCGCAAACTCAGCATTTTGGGCACCGCCGGCACCATTGTGGGTTTCAGCATGCTGCTGGCCTTTATGCTGCCGCCCAAATATTACACCGAAGCGGTGGTGATGCTGAACTCGCGCCGCACCACGGTGACGAGTGTTGAACAGGTTGTCTCTGGTCTCAGTCTCGATAGCACGGTGGTGCGATCGGAAATGCAAATTTTGCAATCGAAAGCGCTGATTGGCCGCGTGGTCGATAAACTGCAGCTGACCGAAGACCCGAATTATAATCTTCGCCTCGCCAATGATTTTTTCAGCTTTCTTTATCGCTTCCGCACGGCATCATCGCCCGATGAACAACCCCGCCTCGATCGCGTGGCGACGATTGATGAAGTGGCCAAAAGCCTGGCCGTGGGGAACGATGGGCGTTCGTACGCCATTAAAATCGGTTTCAGCGCGCGCGACCCGAACGAGGCCGCCCGCATTGCCAACGCCTTTGCCGAGGCCTATCTGACCGATCAGCTGGAAGCGAAATTTGAAGCCACCAGCCGCGCCAACAACTGGCTTTCTGAACGTCTGCAAGACATGAAAGCCGATGTGGAGGCCAAAGAAAATGCGGTGGCGTCGTATCGTTTGAAAAATAATCTGACCGAAGTATCGGGCATCACGGTCACATCACAACAGCTGGGTGAAATTAACAGCCAGCTGGTTACAGCACGGGCCGAGCTTTCTCAGGCTCAGGCGCGTTTGCGTGCGGCGCGTAATCTGGCGGCCAGCGGCGGCAGTGTGGAAGCGGCGGGCGATGTGCTGGCCAGCAAATTGATTCAAAGCCTGCGCGAGCAGGAAAGCCAGGTGCGGCGCGAGCTGGCTGAGCTGGCCAACCGCTATGGCGACCGGCACCCCACCATTATCAACAAACGCGCCGAGTTGACCGATCTTCAAACAAAAATCCGCGAGGAAGTGCAAAAAATTGTGCAATCACTTGAAAGCGAAGTGCAGGTCTCTAGCGCCAAAGCGGGCAGCCTTTCGGGCGAGCTGTCGCGTTTGCAAAAGGGGGCAGGGCGCGAGAGTCAGGCGGGCGTGACGTTGCGTCAGCTTGAACGCGAAGCCGAAGCAAGCCGCGCGTTGTATGAAAGTTTCCTCAACCGCTTCAAACAAATTTCAGAACAGCAAGATTTGCAGCAGGCTGATGCGCGCATCATCGCGGGCGCCGAGCCGCCGGCCCGCCCCCATTTTCCTGATCCGTGGATTTTTCTGTTCGTCAGCATTTTTGCGGGTGCCGGCGCAGGGTTGTTGCTGGCTTATCTCATCGAATATTTCGATCGCGGATTTCGCGGCGCGCTGCAGGTGGAAAAAGTGACGGGCATTTCGGCCATCGGCCTTGTGCCATCGTTGAAAGGCACCTCAGACAAAACGCCCGAAAATTATGTGCTGGAAAAACCCTTGTCATCGTTCACCGAAGCGCTGCGCAGCATTCGCACCGCCATTCACTTCTCGAACGTCGATGCGCCGGCGAAGGTGGTCATGTTCACCTCGGCCGTGCCAGGCGAGGGGAAAACAACCATTGCCATGGCACTGGCCCGCACGCTGGCGCTGGCGGGTAACAAAATTTTGTTGATCGAGGGCGATTTGCGCCGACCGCGCCTGAAAAAAGCATTAAAAGCGCCGCCGCAGGTGGGCGATATTGCCGAGCTGCTGGCGGGCGATAAAAAGCTGGAAGAATGTTTGGTGGCCGATAAAGCCTCAGGCATGCATTTTATTGTCAGCCACGGCGGCACCCCCAGCCCGCAGGATTTGCTGGGCTCGCAGCAGATGGAACGATTTATTGCCGCCATGCGCAGCCGCTATGATATGATTTTGATCGACACGCCGCCCATTCTGGCTGTCAGCGATGCGGCGCTTGTCAGCAAAATGGTGGATACGGCCGTGTTTGTGGTGCGCTGGGCCGAAACGCCGCGCGAGGTGGTGGTGGGCGCATTAAAAACATTGCTGGGCTATCATGTGCGTTTGGCGGGCATTGCGCTGAGCCAGGTTGATCTCGAAGCCCATGCGCGCTACGGCTATGGTGATCAGGGCTACTACTATGGCCGCTACCGCGAGTATTATACCAACTAAAAACATTTTTGGCCTGCTGCTGGCGGGCGGCGGCGTGCTGCTGGTGCTGTGCGGTGTGCCGGCCTTCATCAGCGGGCTTATCATTCTGCCCACCGAAGCGACGCGCGATCGCCTCTATACCCACAACAATTTAACCCCCGCCGAGACAGAGGCCTTCGCCCGCAACCGCGCTGCAGCGCAACGTTTCTGGCCCTCGGCCAAAATGCACGATGACATGGCCATGGCCGCCCTGCGCCACGCCGAAGCCAATGTGGGGGATTTTTCCCAGTTCACCCAATTATTGCGCGCGGTGGAAAAACGCCAAACAACAAACCTGGCCCTGCAGCCGGCCAACCCTTTTGGCTGGGCGCGCCTGGCCTATGTGCGCGGGTTGCTGTATGGGCCATCCATTCTTGTCACGCTGCCGCTGGAAAAAAGCATTCAGACAGGGTTGTACGAGCCCGATTTAATGGTCAGCCGCGCCACGCTGTTGATGAACACGCAAAAATTCCACACGCCCTATTTGCGCGAAGTGTTTGAACGGCAAATGATCACCGCGTGGGATTGGCAGGTCACGCGTTTTGCCCTAACCCAGGCGGCGATCGATGGCGGGTGGATTGATCAGCTCTATGCGCTGTATGGGGCCAAAGCGCCCTCGCGGCTTCCTGAATTGAAGCGTGTTGAGCAAGCCGTGTACTGGCGCATGAAAAAAGAGCCCCCCGCGCGATAGCGTGTCACAGGGCGCATCGACATGGAACACGATGTGTCATGCCGGCGCGCGCTCAATGCTCTTGCAGTTTGCCTTCCAGTTTTTGCACCTGCAGGCGGAGTTGATCGTTATCGGCCTTCAGTTCGCGCAGAGCCTGGATCACGACAGGCACCAGCTTGTCATACTCAACCGCCTTAAAGCCTTTATTGTCGGTCGCCACCAGTTCAGGATACAATTCCTCCACGTTCTGCGCCACCAGGCCATAGCTGGGCTGGTGGGTATCTTTCCATTTGAAGTGAACGGTGGAGAGTTTGGTGAGACGATCGAGCTGATCATGCAGCGGCACAATATCGGTTTTCAACCGCGTGTCCGATGATTGATAAATATACCGCACACCATTCGCGCCATAGAAATTAAACTGGCTGTTATCGGCGTTCACATCGCCGCGCAAAATGGTCATGGCGGGGCTTTGTTCAGGATCACTGGGGCCGCGCGCGTCGGTGGCCGTCAGGTTCGAGAGTGTCAGTGTCGATCCCGCATCGTTATTCACCATAGTGAAGCCATTAGAGTTCGCCGTGCCGCTGATGATGCCGGTGCCGGTAAAATTCAGATCGGCCCCATTGCCAAACGTAATGCGCGTAATGGCCGTGTTGAAAACCCGCGTGCTATCGCCCGGCACCTGCAGGCGCGCCAACCACGGCTGCCCCGATGAATATTCCGAGCTGACATAGGTGCGGCTGGCAATGCGCCCACCCGCGGTTTGCGTGGTAAATTCCTGATCTGTGGTGGCCACATAATCATCAATATTCACGGCATAGCCGCCAAAGGCGCCGCACGCCATGCGGTTGATGGGCGTGCCGCACACATTGGTGTTGGTATAGACAAAACCACCATCGGCCCCCAGCAAGCTGGCAATGCGCCCGCCCTGACTGTCGGGGATGGTATCGCCCCCGCGGGTGAGGATTAAAAATTCAAACGCACTGGCAGGGCTATCGGTGGCGCCGGCAATTTTGCGCACACGAATTTCATAGCTTTGACCATAGGGGTTGGTGGTGGCGCTGGTAAAACCAGGCGGCAGAAAATCACAAAAATCGCTGACATCGCTCACGTTCGAGACCACGGCATCATACCGGCCGCGCAACGCATCGCAGGTGGCGGTGGTTCGGTTGGCGGGCAAGGAGAGCATAAAGGCATCGGTGCTGGTGGGGGCCATTTCCTGCATCCACCCCTGTCCTTGGCTGCTGGCCAGAAAAGCGCGCACGGCGGCGGCTAATTCTTGTTGCTGTTGTGCGGCGGCTTGCTCGGTCAACTGGCCGCTGCCCGAGGACATCAGGCGCCATAAGCCCGCAAACAGAAGACCCGCAATGGCCACCACAATGGCCAGTTCCACCAGTGTGAAACCGCGGTGTTTATTTTTCATCAAGCGCATTGTCGTCTCCTATAGCAAGGTAAATACAGCCACCGACCCAGGCTGGGCAAGACATATGCCGGCCTGAGTTGGCACCCGATACGTGGTGGTGAGTGACGCAGGGGTTCCGCCCGCCGTATCCATCACCCGTCGCAATTCGCACTGGCCGGGGGTGGTGGATGAGGTGATGGCACCCGCATTGAGATTGGCCCCCAGGGGCAATGATCGTGAAAGCTGGGCCGCAACATCCATCATGCGAAAGCCTGTGGGCGCGCGGGGCGCCTGCCCATCAGTGGGGTGGCGGGGCACATAGGTCATTACATAGC
>RFNS01000234.1 GCA_009927055.1 Alphaproteobacteria bacterium
AGACGCGGTGGTGTTACTCATGCCACCTGTTTACAAAAGGCTGGGCCAGTTGGCAAAGCGCCCATCAATATGGTCGGAGAGAGAGGATTCGAACCTCCGGCCCCTGCCTCCCGAAAGCAGTGCTCTACCGGGCTGAGCTACTCTCCGACACTGTGCCTTTCTAGCCCATTACCCCGCCGCATTCAACGGGGGTGAAAGTAAACATTTGAGATTTTCGGCGTGTGGTGTTAGAGGCTGTGATAGAGGAAACAATGAAAAAACCTATTTGGAAGCAAATAAAAGAACTGGCCGTCGATTTATGCGATGATGTCAACAGAAAAAGAGACACGATTTTTTACAGTGGTGTGTCTGTGCTGGCAGTTGCAAGTGTTGTTGCCAATCAAACAGACAACTTAACGCTGCAAGCTACCCAAGATTTAATTAAGAACGTATTGTGGCTTTCTGCAGCAAGAGAGATGGCTAGAACAATTAGTTGGTATGGTAAAACGGCGAATTACTTTTCAGCTTTATTTGGGAGTGCTGCGAGCAATTTTGTCAGGACTAACACATTTGTTCTCATGGGATATGACGACACGCAGTGGGGCTTGTTTTACCTGGGGCTCATGTTGCTGATCAATCAAATGGGGATTACACCAAAAATAGCTATTGAGAGATATAAAAGCGAGATGTGGAATTATCCAGACAAGAAAAATCCTCCTCGTCCACCCCGTCGATACAAAGAACGCCTCAACGATTTGGCGCACGATGTGATGGGTGGTTTGCTGCCCGAGACACAGGGGCGCCCCGCGTTTGGTCGTGTGGTTGCCGCTACGCCCCGCGCTGCACCGTAAATTCGGCGATGTTTTGAAGGGTTTGCTTCAGCGGCGAGTGGGGGAAAATATCAAGCAGATGGCGCGCGGTGGTGGCGTAATGCTGGGCGCGTTTGGCCACCGTTTCCAGCGCGTTGTGACGTTGCAAAATGGCCTGCGCCGCGGCCAGATCGCCCGCGTGCTGATCACGTTTTTCAAGAGTGCGGCGCCAAAAATCGCGCTCAGGCTCGGTGCCGCGCTGCAGCGCCACGATGATGGGCAGGGTCATTTTTCCTTCCGCAAAATCATCGCCCACGGTTTTGCCCAGGCGCGCTTGTTCGGCTGAATAATCCAGCACGTCATCAATCATCTGAAACGCCATGCCAAGGTTCAGTCCAAAATCATACAAGGTTTGCTGTTCGTGTTCGGGGCGATCGGTGATGACAGCGCCAATGCGGCACGCGGCGGCAAAAAGCTCGGCTGTTTTGGCGCGTATCACATTCAAATAATCATTGTCAGTGGCGGCGATGTTTTGCGTGGTCGAGAGTTGCAAAACCTCGCCCTCGGCAATGACGGCCGAGGCGTTGGACAGAATGCGCAACACTTCCAGCGATCCATCCTCCACCATCAATTGAAAGGCGCGGCTGAATAAAAAATCACCCACCAGCACGCTGGCGGTGTTGCCAAACAAGGCATTGGCGCTGGGTCCGCCGCGGCGCAGCTGGCTTTCGTCCACCACGTCATCGTGCAGCAGGGTGGCGGTGTGAATAAATTCAACACACGCCGCCAGTTTGCGCGCGCGCGGCCCTGTATAGTGATAAAGTTTGGCGCAGGCCAGGGTGAGCAGTGGGCGCAAACGCTTGCCCCCCGCCGCCACAATATGCCCCGCCAATTGCGGAATAAGCGGCACCTGGCTGCCCATGCGATCGACAATCAGGGCATTCACAGCCGCCATATCATCGGCCAGCTGGCTGGCCAGATCGTTCAGCGCATCAGCATAAGGGGCGCCTGCAGGTTTGTGACGGGCACCAGCCAGTGATATGACTTGGGTCATGCGCGCCCATCATCAACCAACAGGTGTTCCTGTCAATGTCTGTCACGCATGATTATTTTTTAGGCGGCAAGATTGTGGTGGCCCAGCCACGCCATGGTTTTCGGGCCGGGGTTGACAGCGTGATGCTGGCCGCCGCCGTGCCCGCCCAAAAAGGCGAAAGCGTGCTGGATATGGGGTGCGGGGCGGGTGTGGCGCTGGCATGCCTGAACGCGCGCGTGGGGGGATTAAAATTATTTGGCCTGGAAATTCAGGCAGAACTGGCCACACTGGCCGCGCACAATGTGCCAGGGGCGGTGATCATCAACCACGATATCACCCAAAAAGTGGGGTTGAGGGAAAAATTCCACCACATCATGATCAATCCGCCTTTTTATATGACCCAGAAAAATATGCCCAAAAAAAATGCCTCAAAAAAAATCAGCAATCATATGGCGGAGGAAGATATAGCGCTGTGGGTGATGGCCGCCAAAAAATTGCTGCGCGCCAAAGGTTATGTGACCATGATTGTGCCTGTCAGCGTCTCCATGCTGTGGATCAGGCATTTGGCCCAGTGTTTTGGTGATATTCGCCTGCTCCCCCTATGGCCCCATGCGGGCGAGGCGGCCAAGCGTGTGTTGCTGCGGGCGAGAGTGGGCGGCATGGGGCCATCGGTTTTGCTGCCAGGGCTTGTGTTGCATGAAGCCGATGGCCGCTATACGGTGGGGGCACAAAAAATTCTTGGCGAAGGTGCGCCGATTTTTGAATCAGAGGCGGACGATGCGTGAACTGGCGTGTATTATTCTGGCAGCGGGGCAGGGCACCCGCATGCATTCCAGCCTGCCCAAGGTGCTGCACGAAGTGGCGGGGCTTTCCATGCTTGGTCATGTGCTGGCGGCGGCCAAGCAGCTGGGGGCGATGCAAAACATTGTGGTGGCCAGCCCCGCCAATGCTGAGGCACTGAAACAGGCGGTGGGCGATGTGACCATCGCCATTCAAGATCAGCAGTTGGGCACAGGTCATGCCGTGATGGCCGGCAGCACCACCTTGAACAACAAGCAGGCCGACCGATTGATTTTATACGGCGATACGCCATTGCTGACGCTTGAAACGTTGCAGAAAATGGTTGACGCGCAAAAGCAGCACAACGCCGCTGTGGTGGTGGCGGGCTTCAGGTATGTGGGCCCCACGGCCTATGGCCGCATTGTGTGCGATGCGCAGGGGTTTGGAAAAAAAATTGTAGAATATATTGATGCGACAGAAGAAGAGCGCGCGAATAATTTGTGCAACGGCGGCCTGATGCTGCTAGCGGGCGATGTGGCCGATGCGCTGTTATCAAAAATACAAAAAAACAAACGCAAGCATGAATATTATCTCACCGATATTGTGGCGCTGGCGACAGAAATGGGCCGCAAAACAGCTGTGGTGGAATGTGATGAAGAAGAAGTGCTGGGGGTGAATAATCGGCTGGAACTCTCAGAAGCTGAGGCGTTAATGCAACGTCGCTTGCGGCGCCAGGCCATGCTGGCGGGCGTGACCATGCAAGACCCAGGCAGCACTTTTTTATCGTATGATACACACTTTGCGCCTGATGTTGTGCTGGGCCCGCATGTGGTGTTTCGGCCTGGCGTGCGCGTGGCCGGCGGGGTGTTGATTAAGGCTTTTTGTCACCTAGAAGGCGTGGAGATTGCCGAAGGCGCCGTTATCGGACCGTTTGCACGTCTGCGCCCCGGCACAAAGGTTGGGGAAAATTCCCACATTGGTAATTTTGTTGAATTGAAAAATGCCCACATCGGCAAGGGGGCAAAACTTAATCACCTCACCTATGCTGGCGATGCCGAGATTGGGGCGGGGGCCAATATTGGGGCTGGCACCATTACCTGCAATTATGATGGTGTTAAAAAATCGAAAACTGTGGTGGGCGAGGGGGCCTTTATTGGGTCAAATTCATCGCTGGTGGCGCCTGTCACAGTGGGGGCGGGTGCTTTTGTGGGCGCGGGCAGCGTGATTACGAACGATGTGCCGCCCGAAACCCTGGCCGTGGCCCGCGGACGCCAAGTGAATATTGCCGAGTGGTCGAAAAGATTTAGAAAGAAATAAAGAAATAGTGTGTAAGCAAAGTTGAACCGGTGGCTCTTGTGCTGCTGTGGGCTTTTGGCATGCTGAGGCAGCAGGAGAAAACACCATGTGCGGTATTGTGGGCATTGTCGCGGGGCGGATGGTCAGCGATGATATTTTGGCAGGGCTTCAACGCCTTGAATATCGTGGCTATGACAGCGCGGGCATTGCCACGCTGGTGAATGGCCACATTCATCGCCGTCGCAGCGAAGGCAAGCTGGCGAACCTTGCCAAAAAATTGATGCTGGAGCCGTTGCCGGGAAACATTGGCATTGGCCACACGCGCTGGGCCACGCACGGCAGACCAACCGAAGATAACGCTCACCCGCACGCAACCGACAAAGTGGCGGTGGTGCATAATGGCATTATTGAAAATTATCGCGAGCTGCGCGAAATGCTGGAAACCAAGCAGCATCATTTTTATTCTGAGACGGATACAGAAACCATTGCCGTTTTGCTGACTGATTTTTTGCAGCAAGGGCTGTCGCCGCAAGACGCTGTTAAAAAGGCGCTGCCCATGCTGCATGGGGCCTTTGCGCTGGCCATGATTTTTACAGGACACCATTTGCTGATTGCCGCCCGGCACGGCGCGCCACTGGCGCTGGGTTTTGGCGGAGATGAGTTGTTTGTGGGGTCAGATTCAATGGCGCTGGCCGGCTTGGCCGATAAGCTGTGTTACCTCGATGATGGCGATTGGGCCGTGCTGGAAGGCAACAAGGCCACCATTTTTGATCAGAAAAATAATGTGGTTGAGCGTCCGCAGACCCTCTCCAGCCTGACCGGCAACATGATTGGCAAGGGGCAGTTCAGGCATTTTATGCTGAAAGAAATTTTTGAACAGCCGCAGGTGGTGGGCGATACCATCAACGCTTATGTTTCTGTGTCGGGCGATTTGACCTTGCCGCCCATGCCTTTCGACTGGGTCAACATTCAGCGCCTTACCATTGCTTCGTGCGGCACGGCCTATTACGCGGGCATGGTGGCCAAATATTGGTTCGAGAAAATGGCGGGCTTGCCGGTCGAGCTGGATGTGGCCTCTGAATTCAGATATAGGCAGGGCCCCATGATCCAGGGCGGGGCGGTGCTGGCGGTGTCGCAATCGGGCGAGACGGCCGACACACTGGCCGCCCTGCAATATGCCAAGCAGCATCAGCAAAAAATTCTGGCGGTGCTGAATGTGCCGCACAGCAGCATGGGCCGTCTGGCCGATGTGGTGGTGCCCACGCTGGCCGGGCCAGAAATTGGCGTCGCCTCGACCAAGGCCTATGTCACGCAGCTGGTGGTGTTGTTTTGCATGGCGGTGGGGGCTGGCCTGGCGCGCGGCGCCATCACGCACGATGATGCTAAAAAATTTCTGCTGGAGTTGCGTCATCTGCCCGCGCGCATGAATGACGTGCTGCAGGGTCATGAAAAGTATATTCCTGTGGGGCACGATTTTGCGGCGCGCCAGCACCTGCTTTATCTGGGGCGCAATTTGCTTTATCCGCTGGCGCTTGAAGGCGCGCTGAAGCTGAAGGAAATTTCTTATGTGCATGCCGAAGGTTTTGCGGCCGGCGAAATGAAGCACGGCCCCATCGCCCTGATTGATGAGCAGGTACCGGTGGTGATGCTGGCGCACAAAGATATTTTGCTGGAAAAAACCATCTCAAATTTGCAAGAAGTGATGGCGCGCGGCGCGCCGGTGTGTTTAATTGCCGATGAGGCGACGGCACAATCACCAACCCTTCGAGTATCATGGAAAATGCCCGTGCCACACACCATTCCTGAACTGGCGCCCATGTTGTTCGCCCTGCCTGTTCAGCTGCTGGCCTATTACACCGCCGTGGCCAAAGGCACCGATGTTGACCAACCCCGCAACCTGGCCAAAAGTGTGACGGTGGAATAGTCTTCATGTCGTTGAAAATTGTTGCAAAAGTTCATGCTGAAACCGCTGAAGCCGTTCTGGCTGCTTCGGTGCCCGATCATGCTGTGGCCATCGTCAATCTTGGGGGCATCCGGCATAATTTTTCTGTCTTGAAAGAAGTGGCGGGGGCGGCCCAGCAGCTGGCCCCCGCGCTCAAGGCCAACGCCTATGGGCTTGGCATGGCGCCCATCGCCTCGGTATTAAGCGAGGAGGGGGCAAACCGCTTTTTTGTGGCCCATGTGTCTGAGGCGGTGACGCTGAGGGCGCATCTGCCCTTTGCCACCATTGCCGTGCTGCATGGCCTGGTGACCCGAAATGTTGAGGAGGCTGTGCGCCTGAAGCTGACACCCGTCATCAGCACGCTAGAGCAGATGAGGCTTTGGCTGGCAGCAGCCGAAAGGGCGGGGGAGAAGCTTCCGGCCATGTTGCATGTCAACACAGGCATGAGCCGCTTGGGCCTGATGGAAAGCGATGTGGTGCAGCTGGCGGCTGACACCGCCTGGCATGGTCGGTTAAATATTTTGGGCCTGATGAGCCATTTAGCCAGCGCCGATGAGCCTGAGAAAGAACAAAACCAGCAGCAGCTGGCGCGCTTTTTGGCGGCGGCCAAGCGTTTGCCCCCCATGCCGCTCAGCCTTGCCAATTCGCCTGGTCTTTTTCTGGGGCGTGATTATCATTTCGATTTTGCGCGCCCCGGCAAGGCGCTGTACGGGCATTTTGTGTCGCCCCTGCAATCGCCAAGATTGCGGCCCGCGGTCAGTTTTTATGCGCCCATTCTTCAGGTGGCCGAAATGGCGGCTGGAGAATCGGTGGGCTATAACGCCACCTTTAAGGCGCCTCATGCCATGCGCGTGGCAACCTTGGCTGTCGGCTATGCTGATGGGTTGCGCCGCCACCTCAGCAACACTGGCAAGCTTTTTGTGGCAGGCGTGGCGTGCCCTGTGGTGGGCCGAATCTCGATGGATTTGACGGTGATCGATGTCTCGGCCGTGCCCGCCGAAAGCGTTTGTATTGGCCAGTGGGCCGAAGTTTTTGGCCCTCACCAGCCGCTTTTCGATGTGGCGAACGACGCGCGCACCAACTGCTATGAGCTGCTGACAAGCCTGACAAACCGTGTCGAACTCGTCTATGTGGCCTGAGGGGCGGGGGCCTTGTTGAAAAAATCACACATGTGAAAAAATGTAAAAAAATAACTCTGCAACAAAAAAATTTATTGTTTATTGAGAAAAATGGTCTTATATGGACTTCATAAGCGCACGTGCCACTGGCCCCAAGGCTTTTGCTGATACCATCAGCACCTGTCCCCACGTTGGTTTATGTAACGACGCTTTGCCCCTGCGGGGCGGGTAACCAAGCCGCAGGAAATGGTAGCAACCAAGGAAACGGGCTGCCACAGGTGACAGGAGAAAATGGTTTTTCCTGACATAGGTGGTGGAACGGTCTGTCGTTGAGGCAAAGTGAGGAGAGGTGGCTTCCGCCAGTTCTCCGATCTGTTGACCGAGTGGTTGACGGGTTTCTGGGGTTGGGTCGGGCGCTTTTTCCGATACCTTCCAGGCAGTATGCAGGCTTCGCCTTTGCGGGCGGGGTTTTGCTGTTCTGGCTTCTTTGCGGGGCCGGGCGGCGACTGCTGTCAACATTCTGTCGTGCGTTCGCGCGGGCTTGCCTGTTTCGCAGCAGGGAATGTGACGCGACATGGTCGAATTGGCCGTTGTTAAAAAATCAGGTGTCCGTACAGCAAGCCTCCGCACGCCTTCTGTGCGTGCCGAAGGTGTGCGCAGCGCACGCGCAACCCACGCGCCGCGCGTGGTGTTACCTGTACCGGTTCAGCACGAATTTCCTGTTTTCTCATCAGTGGCTGAAGCTGTGCGTGTGCTCAAGCCTGCGCGTCCTGTGCATGTGGTGCTGCCCAAGGTGCTGCGCGCGGCCGCCCAAATGTTCTTGGCCCAATTTCCGGGCACAAGTTATTATGCGGTGAAGTGCAACCCGCACCCGTTCGTTCTTAAAACCCTGTTTGCGGCGGGCGTGCGCTTTTTTGATGTCGCGTCGATTGCCGAGATCACGCTGGTGGCCGAGGTTTGCCCAGGCGCGCGCATGGCCTTCATGCACCCTGTGAAATCGCGCGAAGCGATCCGCGAAGCTTATACCACCTTTGGCATTCGCGATTTTTCGCTGGATTGCTTTGAGGAACTTCACAAAATTGTCGAGGCGACATCCGATCACGGTGTGGCGGCGACCGATTTGGTCTTGCACGTGCGCGTGGCCACGCCCAATGCCCATGCGGCACAAAATCTTTCAGCCAAGTTTGGCTGCCAGCCGGCCGAGGCGGTGCAACTGCTGCAAGATGCGAACAAAGTGGCGCACAAGGTTGGTTTGGCGTTCCATGTCGGCTCGCAAAGCCGTGATCCGGCGGTGTTTGCCCATGCCCTGGCGCTCTGCGGCGATCTGATCAAGCAAAGCGGCGTCACGCTGGATGTGCTGGATGTGGGCGGCGGTTTTCCTGTCGCGTATCAAGATGATGACGTACCGGCGCTGACACAATTTTTTGATGTCATTCGTGAAGGGCTGGCCAAACTGGCCTTGCCAAAATCATGCGAAGTGTGGTGCGAGCCAGGCCGCGCCATGGTGGGCGGTGGCGAAACGCTGATTACGCGCATTGAACTGCGCAAGGGCGACGCGCTGTATCTGAACGATGGTTTGTATGGCTCGCTGTTTGATGCCGGCTATTTCAACCAGAAATTTCCGGTAGAGGCCATGCGCCTGCGCCGCGGCTGGCGCGCCGATAAAATGCGTGGCGAAACGCTGGCGTACAAATTGTTTGGCCCCACGTGCGATAGCATCGATGTGATGCCGGGGCCTTATCATTTGCCGGCCGATTTGCGCGAGGGCGATTATGTGTTGTTCACCAACCACGGGGCCTATGGCCGCGCCATGTCGGGCAACTTTAACGGCTTCCACGAAGCCGACACCGTGGTGGTGGAGTAAGCCAGCCAATAAAAAAAGCCGCCTGAAACATCAGGCGGCTTTGTGTTGAGGCAGAAAAAACCTACGCTACTTTTTCAATTTCGTCGCGGGTTTGTTCCATATTCTCGGCCACTTCTTTCAGTTGTGGCTGACCGCCTTGGCCTTGCGTATCGCGCGGGCTGCGGCTGATGTGGGGCGCCAGGTCTGACAAATCGATAAAGTTGTCGGCGGCACGGCGCAGTTCATCTGAGACCATGGGCGGGCTGCTGCGCATGGTGCTGACCACGCTGACACGCACGCCTTTGCGCTGAACGGCATCGACCAGGCGTTTGAAATCGCCATCGCCGGTGAACAGCACAATGTGCTCAACCTTTTCGCTCATCTCCAGCACATCAATGGCCAGTTCAATATCCATGTTGCCTTTAATTTTGCGGCGGCCGAACGCATCGATGTATTCTTTGGTGGGCTTCGTCACCATGGTATAGCCGTTATAATCCAGCCAATCGACCAGGGGGCGGATGGGCGAATATTCTTCATTCTCGACCAGCGCGGTGTAATAGAAGGCGCGAACCAGGCGGCCCCGGTTGGCAAACAGCTCCAGCAGGCGGCGATAATCAATATCAAAGCCCAGACCCCTGGCGGCGGCATAAAGATTGGCGCCATCAATGAACAGAGCGCTGCGTTCTTCTTTGTAAAAAATCATGAGAGACCTCTACCTGTTATGTTAACCATACCGAATCGATGGCCAGACTTTTCATTAAGGAACAGTGCCCAGAAAAATCAAGCAGCGTCAATTGGGTGGCAATAAAGTTGCGCAGACATTACACCAAAACATCAGGCTTTGACAAGCATTTTTAATCGTTTATACCTTACCCGAAATAAGGAGCATCTATGGCCCGCGTGACCGTTGAAGATTGTATTGTGCAAATCCCCAATCGTTTCGAGCTTGTGCTGTCGGCAGCCCAGCGCGCGCGTGATATTGCCAGCGGTTCGGCCCTGAAGGTTGAGCGTGATCGCGATAAAAATCCTGTGGTGGCTTTGCGCGAAATTGCCGAGAGCAAGCTGAACCTGCAGCAGCTGAATGATCAGCTAATCAAAGGCCTTCAGAAACACGTTGACGCCGAAACGGTGGAAGACGATGTGGCCGATTTAATGAGCAGCGAACAACAAAACTGGATCCCGCGCGAAGGCGAAGTGCAGAGCCTGGATGACCTGCCCGATGATGGCGATTATGACGAGGCTGATGGCGCCAGCGATGCGCTTTCGGGCGATATGCAAATTGAAGGCGGCGCCAACTTTGAAGATGCCGAAGTGAAGGATTAGGTTCCTTATCAAGGATTGTGAAATAAATATTTTAGTTAATTCTTCACGCCCTGTGTTACAATAACGGGCATGCTTGAAACGGTCTCAGCCACCGAAATACCGCGGCGCCCTAAGCGGTTGATGCGCCAGTATGAACTGGTCGAGCGCGTGCGCGCCTATGATCCGAATGTGAACGAAGATTTGCTGAACAAAGCCTATGTCTTCGCTATGAAGGCGCACGGCACGCAGGTGCGCGCCAGCGGCGATCCGTATTTTTCTCATCCGCTGGAAGTGGCGGGCATCTTGACTGAAATGCGGCTCGATAGTCATACCATCGCCACGGCGCTGCTGCACGATACGGTGGAAGATACGCTGGCCACGCTCGACGATATTCAAAGCGCGTTTGGCCCCAGCGTGGCGCGGCTGGTGGATGGTGTCACCAAACTCTCGCGTATCGAATTTCAAAGTGATCAGGCCAAGCAGGCCGAGAATTTTAGAAAACTTGTGCTGGCGATGTCGGAAGATATTCGTGTGCTGCTGGTCAAGCTGGCCGACAGGCTGCACAACATGCGCACGCTGCATTTCATCAAGAAAGAAGATAAACGCCAGCGCATCGCGCGTGAAACGCTGGATATTTATGCGCCGCTGGCCGAGCGCATCGGCATTGAAAAAATGCAGCACGAGTTGGAAGACCTGGCCTTTGCTGAACTGAATGCCGATGCGCGCAACGGCATTGTGACGCGGCTGAATTTTTTGCGCAGCGAAGGCAGCGATACCATCAGCAACATCATCACCGGTCTGCGCCGCCTGATGCATGAGAATGATATTAAGGCCGAAGTGCTGGGGCGCGAGAAGAAACCCTATTCCATCTGGCGCAAAATGCAGCGCAAAAACGTCACGTTCGAGCAGCTGGCCGATATTATGGCTTATCGCGTCATTGTTGATGATGTTGCCACCTGTTATCAGGTGCTGGGCGTGCTGCACAGCCGTTTTCATGTGGTGCCTGGCCGTTTCAAAGATTATATTTCAACGCCCAAACCCAACGGTTATCGCAGTTTGCACACAGGCATTATTGGGCCAGAGCGTCAGCGCATTGAGGTGCAAATTCGCACGCGCGAAATGGATGATGTGGCCGAGCTGGGTGTGGCCGCGCACTGGGCCTATAAATCGGGCGATGAAAAGGTAGAGGGGCGCCAATATTTATGGCTGCGCGAACTGCTTGATATTTTGGAAAACGCGCAACGCCCCGAAGAATTTTTAGAGCACACGCGACTGGAATTATATCGCGATCAGGTGTTTTGTTTTACGCCCAAGGGCACAGTCATTGCCCTGCCGCGCGGCAGTTGTCCGGTTGATTTTGCCTATGCGGTGCACAGCGAAGTGGGTGATACATGCGTGGGCGCCAAGGTAAACGGCCGCATGGTGCCGTTGCGCACGGTGCTGAATAATGGCGATCAGGTCGAGGTGGTGACGCAAAAAGGATCGCAGCCCAGCCCAGAGTGGGAGCGGTTTGTGGTCAGTGGCCGCGCCAAGGCCCGCATTCGCAAATTTATTCGTCAGGGTGCGCGCGATGAATATGTGGTGCTGGGAAAATCGCTGCTTGAAAAAGCCGTGAAGCAAGATGGCGGCGACTTCTCGGAAAAACCGCTGGAAGCGGTGCTGAATAAATTTCAGGCCGAAACGTTGGACGATTTGTACGCCAATGTCGGCGCGGGGTTGCAACCCGTGCGCGATGTGGTGCACGCCGCCTGGCCACAGTTAAAAACGACACCGCCCGAAAAATCGCTGGAGCAAGTAGCACTGGAAAAAGCCGCCAGGCCCGCGGCACCCAAAAACAAATCGGCCCCGCTGACGCTGAAGGGGCTCATCCCCGGCATGGCCGTGCATTATGCGCGGTGCTGTCACCCCATTCCGGGTGATGCGATTGTGGGCATTGTCACCACGGGTCGCGGCGTGACCGTGCACACAACCGATTGCGAAACGCTGGAAAATTTTGCGGCCACCCCCGAACGCTGGCTGGATGTGGCGTGGGAAGATCAATCAGATCAGGCAGATGACAAGCTGCAAACCGCGCGGCTGGAGGTTGTGCTGGTCAATCAGCCCAACAGTTTTGGCAATGTCACCACGCTGATTGGCAAAGCGCATGCGAATATTCAAAATTTGAAAATCACCAACCGCACGCCCGAATTTTTTGATTTGCTGCTGGATATTGAGGTGAAGAATACGGCGCATTTGTCCGATGTGATTGCAACCCTCCGCGCCAGCAAACACGTGACCAGCGTTGAACGCGCCAAGGGGCGTTAAATGATCCCCCGCAGTTTGCTAATTTCATCATAGGCGGCGTTGATGCGTTTCATTTTTTCGGTGGCTTGGTCAACCAGTTCTTTGGGAAGGCCGGCCGCCACCAGCTTATCGGGGTGATGTTCACGAATAAGTTTGCGATACGTTGTTTTGATTTGCTCGGTGGTGGCCTCGGCCGGCAGGCCCAGCACATCATACGGATCATCTTTGGGTGGCGCCGGCGAGCGGTAAGAGTGCGTGTGGCCCGATGAATGTTGCCCCGAACTTTGCCGCACGCCACTTTGCGCCATGATGCGCTTAAATTCGCGTTCACTAAAACCAAAATAATAGGCAACCTGCTTCAGATAAGCCATTTCGGCGGGGGTCATGCCATCATCATCGGCGGCGGCCACCAGCATCAACCCTGTCAGCAATTCTTCCAGCACAGCGGGCCGCGCGGTAAAAATGCGCGCCAGCTGAATGGCATATTGTTCATACCCCTGGCTGTCATGGCGGGCCTGATCAAACAATCGGCCCACGGCTTGTTCTTGTTCGGGGCGAATGCGAAAAACGCGCTTGAATGTATCGATTTCGTGTCGCGTCACCACCCCATCAACCTTCGCCAGTTTGGCCGCTAACACCACCACACCCACACTAAAGGCAATCTGCTCGCGCGTTTCGCCAAGGTTGGCATGGGCGTGGCGCGCTTCGCTTAAAAACGGATCGGTCATTTCGCGATAACGATCGTTCAGATGCCCAACCCACACGCCCATCAGCGCGCCCGGAATGTGCCCCACCAGGAAGCCAAGAATGCCCCCAATTACTTTGCCCAGAATGGCCATGACATTTATTTAACAGCTTTGAGATTAAGAACAAAACTTTGTATCAAGGACACTCATTAATTCTGAACAGTGAAGACGCATACACCATCGTCATCCCGGCGAAGGCCGGGATCTAGGGCCACTCAAGAAATCGTTAGGTTTGGGCATGCCGCCCTAGATGCCGGATCAAGTCCGGCATGACGATGTTTTTTTGTTGATTGGGCTCGAATCTTAAGCCATCACATCAGCCGCATCGGCCAGCACGGCCAATTCTGGCAGGTTGGCCACCAGCGGAAACAGCAGGCGCGCATAGCCGGCGCAGATGCGTTGAACCCACAACTCATCCATCGGCAAGTCGCCTTGGGCCATCGCCTCGGCAAATTGTTTTTCGGCATCATATCTGTTCACATCGGCGCGTGCTTCGGCCAGCAGCGCGGCTTTTTCTAAGAATTCATCCAGCGGCAGCAGTGACCGTTGCAACAGCTGATCGGCCAGCGCGGCAATATCATCGGGCGCCAGTTTCAGCAGGTGATCATCATGCTCGATGGGCAGCAGCAGGCGGCACGCCGCCTCGTGGTTAGCCTGATCAATCAGCAGGGCCGTATCAAACGCAGCCGAGATGGCGTAAACATTCGCCAAATCTTGTGCGGCCCTGTCGGCCAGGGCAAAACTGCCGACAGCCAGCATATCGGCCATGACGCGCGCCACGCGGGTTGAGCCGCTGGCCTGCGCGAGTGTCAGCGCCGCTTCGACATCGTGCCGTGCTTGAGAAAGATAAATCTCGTAAAGCGAGGCGAGGGCCGGCGGCAATTCAGACAGCTGATGGTTTGTCCAGTATGAATGCACGCTGCGGCGCGGGCCATGATCGCGCTGGAAGAAAGAAATTTCGGCGGCAGTGAGCGGCAAGGGGCAGTGGATTTTTTCAAACATCGCGCGGCCATAGCCACACAGCAACTCCACACTCTGCCAGTCGCCGGCCATGATATCGAAACGGTTTTGCACAACGTTCCACACCATTTGTTCGGGCGGGTCCAGCTCGCTCACTTCCAACTCGGTTTTGGTGATGCGCAACAGCCACTGCAACAGGCGATGCGGAAGACTGCGCGTGGCCGTGGCATGAAGGTTGGCGGCCGTGTGCGATAAATCGGCCGAGACGGGTTTCAGCCCCCGCGCCTGAAAGCGCGGCGGGTACACAATATTGCTATTGGCAGGGGGGGGGATCGGGTCATTTTCCTTGAGCATCGCGGCACTTATCCACAGCTTTGAAGGTTGACATTGTGGATATTAACCCATCTAGCGCGTTTTGTTAAGCAGCTTTTTACAATCATTAAAAAGAGACTCGTCGGTGTGACATTAATGAATCAGAACAACCCAAGTTGCTCAATAGAATCGTATTGCACGCCAAAATAGTTGTCATTCCGGCGAAAGCCGGAATCCACGGAGAGGTCTATGTGCAGAACAATGGTGATTTGTAAGGATACATCTGTTCATAGATTCCGGCTGTTCTTTTTGTTTGCTTTTTCAAAAGAATGATCGCTACTTTAGTGCGCTGCCGCCCAGTTGGGGCCAATCCCCACCTCGGCCACCAGCGGTGCTTTCAACATCACATCGGGTTGCGCGGCCTGCTCCATGGCGGTCTTCACAATTTTTCCGGCTGCGTTGGCATCAGCTTCCCTGGCTTCCAGCACCAGTTCATCATGCACCTGCAAAATAAGTTTGGCGCTGTTGCCGGCAGAAAGCAGCGCAGGGGGAATGCGCACCATGGCGCGCTTGATTAAATCAGCCGCCGTGCCCTGCATGGGGGCATTGATGGCCTGACGTTCGGCAAAGGCGCGGCGCGGCGCATGTTTTGATAAAATATCGGGCAAATGAATTTTGCGGCCAAACAATGTCATCACATAGCCGTTTTGCCGGGCAAAAACTTTGGTGGCGTCCATCCAGTCGCGCAGTTCGTGATAACGGTTCAGATAATCTTTGATAAACTGCTGAGCCTCTGATTGCGCGCAGCCAATTTGTTTTGAAAGGCCAAAGGCGCTGATGCCATAGATAATGCCAAAATTAATGGCCTTGGCGGCGCGGCGCTGATCGGGGGAAATTTCCCCCACCGGCACATTAAACACCAGCGATGCCGTATGGGTATGAATATCCAGCCCTTCGGCAAAGGCCTGCTGCAACGCGGCGATGCCTGCAATTTCGGCGGCCAGGCGCAGCTCGATTTGCGAATAATCAACCGAAATCAGCTGGTGTCCCTCGGCCGCTACAAAGGCCTGGCGTATCGCTTTCCCATCAGCCGTGCGGATGGGAATATTTTGCACGTTGGGCTCGGTGCTGGAAAGGCGGCCTGTTGCGGCCCCCGTCAGCATAAATGATGTGTGCACGCGCCCCGTGCGCGAATTAATTTGCTGCGGCAGCGCATCGGTATAGGTGCTTTGCAATTTGGCAAGGCCGCGCCATTCCAGCACCTGCGAGACAATCTCATATCCTTGTTCGGCCAGCGGTTCTAGAATATCGGATGATGTGCTGTACGCCCCCGTTTTGCCGCGCGTGCCGCCGGGCAGGCCAAGGCTTCCAAACAATATATCGCCCAACTGTTTGGGTGACCCCACATTAAACGGCTGCCCCGCCAGTGCATGTATTTTTTCTTCAAGCTGCTGCAGGCGTTTGCCAAAGGCGTTGCTTTGCTGGCGCAGCAGCGCGGCATCGATGCACACGCCGGTTTGTTCCATCTCGGCAATCACCGGAATAAGGGGTTTGTCAATGGTTTCATAAACGCGCGCGACGTGATGCATGGCCAACTGTGGTCGCAAATATTCCCATAACCTTAGGGTGTAATCGGCATCTTCGGCGGCATATTGCGTGGCTTTGTCTAACGGAACCTGATGAAATGTTATTCTGTTTTTGCCGGTGCCCGTCACATCGTCAAACGATATCATGTGATGATAAAAATGCTTTGCCGCCAGCTCATCCAGACCGTGGCCATGAAGACCAGCGGCCAGGGCATAACTCATCAACATCGTATCATCGTAGGCAGAAATTTTCAGGCCAATTTTTTCTAAAAATTGCCAATCAAACTTCAGGTTGTGTCCGATGATGCGAACAGCAGGATCAGCCAGCAGCGGCCCCAAAACATCTACCACCTGTGCGATAGAAAGTTGTACGGGTTTTTCGGTCGTTGAGAAATTCAGCTCGCCACCTGTTGCGCCATCACAGTGTGCCAGCGGAATGTAACAGGCATGGCCCGCGCGGTAGGCCAGTGCAATGCCCACCACATCGCACGCAGCGGGGGTCAGGCCCGTGGTTTCTGTATCAACCACCACATGGCCCACCTGTTCGATCAAGGCGGCCCATTGTTTCAGCGCATCGATGCTTTGCACGCATTCATAATGCGTGGTTTGTGGAGGATCAGTTTTTTGCGGTGGTATGGGTGCGGGTGTGGTTGGCGCCGGCGTTGGTGCGGTTGAAGGCGTTTGCGTCACGCCAGAAAAACCATAACGCGCCAGCAGCGATTTGAATTGATTGATGTGCAAAAACGGTTGCAGATGATGCGTGTGGGCATCGGGCTTCAGTTGTTCCAGCGGCAGGGGCAACGGCACATCGGTCGCCAGTGTGACCAGTTTTTTTGAAAGCCGCGCCATATCGGCGTGATCGAGCAAAAGTTGACGACGCTTGGGTTGCTTGATGGTGTGGGCGTTGGCCAGCAAATGTTCAAGATCGCCAAACTGCACAATTAATTCGGCCGCTGTTTTAATGCCGATGCCCGGCACGCCTGGAATATGATCAACACTATCGCCGGCCAGCGCCTGCACATCCACAACCTTATCAGGCGGCACGCCAAATTTTTCTATCACCGCCTCAGAACCCAGTGGTTTTTGTTTGATGGGGTCGAGCAGCGAGACATGCGCGTTGACCAACTGCATCAAATCTTTGTCGGCGGAGACAATAACCACCGTCATGCCCGCGCGCGTGGCGGCAACGGCATAGCTGGCGATCAGGTCATCAGCCTCATAATTCTCTAACTCGATGGCAGGAATGCCAAAGGCCCGCGTCGCCTCGCGCACCAGGGCAAATTGCGGCACCAACTCGGGCGGAGGATCGGGGCGATGCGCCTTATAGTCAGGATAAATATCGTGACGAAAAGTTTTGCGGCCTTTATCAAACACCACGGCGATGTTTTGCGCCTGAATATCTTTCAAAAGTTTGGTCAGAATATTGCAAAAGCCCAGCACGGCATTGACCGGCGTGCCATCAGCCCGTGTCAGCATGGGCAGTGCATGAAACGCGCGGAAAATAAACCCCGAACCATCCAGCAGATAAAGGGTGTGATGATCAGCCACGATAAACGGCCAAGGGGCCTGTGGCTTGCGTGGTCGGCATCACTTCGATGCGGTTGATGTTAACGCGCGCAGGGCGTGTGGCCGCCCACACCACAGCCTCGGCAATATCATCGGCCGTCAGCGGGTTGGCATGTTCATAAACCTTGGCGGCGCGTTCGGCATCGCCCTTAAAGCGGTTGAGTGAGAATGGTGTTTCAGCCAACCCAGGTTCAATGTTGGTGACACGCACATTGTGCGCGATCAAATCGGCCCGCAGCGCCGCTGAAAAATGCCCCACAAAAGCTTTCACGGCGCAATAAACATGTCCGTTGGGATAGGCATAATTGCCCGCGACCGAACCGATGTTGATGATATGACCGCGTTTGGCCTGCACCATGCGCGGCAGCAGCGCGTGCGTGAGCGTGACAAGCCCCGTGACATTGGCATGGATCATGGTCAGCCAGTCATCAAGGTTTGATTCAAACGCAGGTTCAAGCCCCAAGGCGCCGCCGGCGTTATTGATCAAGCAATCAACACCTTGAAAATCAGCGGGCAGAGTGGCCACAAACTTCTCAATCTCATCGCGCTTGGTCACATCAACAATAGCCTGATGGAGGGGCACAGAAAGTGTGCCGGCCAGTTTTTTTAATTCATCAGTGCGGCGGCTGGTTAAAATAAGGTTGCACCCCAGCGCCGCAAACTGCCGCGCAAAGGCTTGCCCAAACCCGCCCGTGGCGCCGGTGATTAAAACAGTTTGAGGGCGATAGGGGGCCGACATGTTAGTGGCCGCCATGGGCCGCAGCGCCCGCCGCCCGCACAAAATGCCGCCCGCAATAGGGGCAATCGACCGCATCACCAGCGAAGGTGAGGTACACCGCAGGGTGGCCAAGGTGCGGGGTGATGTTGTTATGGCCTGTGCCATCGCAACAAAAGGTCGTGGTGGTCACTGTAACAGTCTCAAGGGCTTGCATGGCATCATATTGCCTGGACAAACGACGCCGTCAACGTCACCATGCGTGCATGCAAACAACCGAACCCACCTTTGCCATCGATGTGGCCGATGTATCGAAAACCTATCAGGGCAGCAAAAAAAGCCCGCCCAAGCACGCGCTGAAAAATATTTCGCTGCAGGTGCCGCGCGGCAGCATCTTTGGTTTGTTGGGGCCGAATGGTGCCGGCAAATCGACCCTTATCAACATTCTGGGCGGGCTTGTGCGCATCACCAGCGGCAGCGCCAGGGTTTATGGCTATGATGTGGTGACGCAAAAACGTCAGGCGCGATCGGCCATTGGCCTGGTGCCGCAAGAATTGAATTTGGATGCGTTTTTTACCCCCCTTCAGGTGCTAGAGCTGATGGCCGGTTTTTATGGCGTGCCCAAAGCCAAACGCCGCAGCATGGAATTGTTGCAGGCGGTGGGCTTGCATGACAAAGCCAACGCCTATGCCCGCACGCTGTCGGGCGGCATGCGCCGGCGGTTGATGGTGGCCAAGGCCTTGGTGCACGCGCCGCCCGTGTTGGTTTTGGATGAACCAACAGCGGGTGTGGATGTTGAATTGCGCCGCATGTTGTGGGCCTATGTGCGGCATCTGAACGCGCAGGGCACCACGGTGTTGCTAACCACGCATTATTTGGAAGAAGCGCAAGAGCTGTGCCAGCAAATTGCCATTATCAACCATGGGCAGGTGGTGGCGAACGATACTACGGCCAACCTGCTGCGGCGGGTGGATAGCAAAGAAATTGTGCTGAAGGTCGAGCCAGAGATTCGCAGCTTGCCCGAAACGTTGGTGATGCATGGCTTTAGGGTCGATGATGCGCGCACGCTTCGCTTGTCTTATCAGCCCAGTGTGATGAAACTGGGTCATGTTTTTCTGGCTGTGCAGGCGGCGGGCTTTACCATTACTGATGTGTCAACCCGCGAATCTGACCTTGAAGATATTTTCCTGCAGCTGACAAGGAAGGCGGCATAGAGATACGATGATTGCTGAGGGGTATTGCTATTTCAGTTTTGTCATTCCGGCGAAAGCCGAAATCTAGGGCCATCCAAAAAACTGTTGGTTTGTGTTTGCCGCCCTAGATACCGGCCTGCGCCGGCATGACGAGTTTTGATGAAACTGCGGCGTGGCGTTTATGGCCTTGGCCGCCAAGCTGGTCATGAGTAAGCAGTAAGTTCAAAAAGTATCACTGCTGTGCCTGCGAAGGCAGGCACCCATCACCCGCATGCACCACAAGAAGCATCGTATGTGTGATGCCCCCTGCTGGAGTTTACCCTCGCGCAGGCGCGGGCAGAAGCTTCATTTTTTATAACTTACATATCCAGCAAAACGCGCTGGGGGTCTTCCATGCACTCTTTCACGCGATAGAGGAAGGTGACGGCTTCGCGACCATCGATGATGCGGTGATCATATGACAGGGCGATATACATCATGGGGCGCGCCTCAATTTTTCCACTCACCACCACGGGGCGTTCTTTAATGGCGTGCATGCCCAAAATGCCCGATTGCGGCGGGTTTAGAATGGGCGTGCTCATCAACGAGCCGTAAATGCCGCCGTTGGTGATGGTGAAGGTGCCGCCTGTCAGCTCGTCCATGCTCAGTTTCCCATCGCGCGCTTTTACGCCCAGTTGTGAAATTGTTTTTTCAATGTCAGCAAAGCTCAGCGCATCGGCGTTGCGCACCACGGGCACCACCAGCCCTTGGGGCGTGCCAACCGCCACACCAATATCGTAATAGTTTTTATACACGATATCATCGCCTTGAATTTCGGCATTGACGGCCGGAATTTCCTTCAGCGCCACAATGCAGGCTTTCACAAAAAAGCTCATAAAGCCCAGCTTGGTGCCGTGTTTTTTCTCGAACGTATCCTTATACTGGTTGCGAAGCGCCATCACGTTTGTCATGTCAATTTCATTAAACGTGGTCAGCATCGCGGCGGTGTTCTGGGCTTCTTTCAGGCGCTGGGCGATGCGCTGGCGCAGACGTGTCAT
>RFNS01000224.1 GCA_009927055.1 Alphaproteobacteria bacterium
TCTGGCCACGTTCGATGCGCGGTTGCAGGAAAAATTGCAGCACATGGTGAACATTTTTTGGCTGGAAGAATTGGCCGAAAGCGCGCACCAATCGATCATTCACCTGATCCAGCAACACGGCGCCTGGCATTATCAGCATCATGTGCCGCATCTGGGCATGGTGTTGGGTAGCCTGGAAATGTTGCAGAACAGCGGAGCATTGGCCAAAAAATTTTCGCATCAGGCCCTGAAGCGCCGTGTGGCCGAAAGCTTTTTAGAGGCGCTGGCCCCCCTGCCTTCGGGTGGCGATGACGCCTTCACGCATGATCTTTTTATCGGCCTAAAAATCCCCACGCTGAACGATGATAAGCACTGGGTTTATATGCCCGAAGATGTTTACACCGCGCGCGCCTTCAACAGCCTGATGCGCGATGTTTTTTCAAGCTTCGATGGCATCAATCTTGGCGGCCTCGCCTCTGACACGGGTTTTGGCACCACGCGCGAGACGATGGCCACCACCCAACACCTGCATGGTTATCAGGGGCGCCTTGGCGAACAAACCCGCCAAAATTATGCGGCGATGGCTGGTTTTTTCTCGCCTTAGCGTTCAAACAACTTATCTAAATCATTCAGCGATAATGTGATGTGCGTGGGGCGGCCATGGTTGCAGGCGCCGGTGTTGGGCGTGGTCTCAATTTGCCGCAGCAGGGCGTTCATCTCGGCCACATTCAGCGCGCGCCCACTGCGCACCGACCCATGACACGCCATGGTGGCGCAGAGATGATCCAGCCGTTCGCGCAACGCCTCGCCCGCATGATCGTGGTGCAGTTCATCGGCCAGCTGGCGCACAAGCGCCGGAATATCGGCATGCTGCAGCAGCGCCGGCACCTCGCGCACCACCAGGCTGCCAAAGCCGAAACTATCCATCACCAATCCTAATTTTCCAAACACCTCGGCGTGTTCAAGCAGCGCGTTGGCGGTTTGTTCGCCCACCTCCACAATGGCAGGAAGCAACAGCATCTGGCGGGCCACGTGGCCTTCCAGCATGTGCTGTTTCAGCTGTTCATACACAATGCGTTCGTGCGCGGCATGCTGATCGACCATCACAAAACCTTCTGCCGTCTGGCTGATGATATAGCGGTTGTGAAGCTGGGCCACCGCCGCACCTAGGGGAAAATGTTGGGAAATATTTTCGCGCACCTCTGATTGTGCGGCATCGTGCTGATCATCCCCCCCCGCCAGCGGATCATGCGACCTGACCCTGGGTGCCGCCCCTTCAAACGCCATGGTTTGCGGCATATAGTCGCGCAGCACCGTGGGCATGGCCGAGGCAGCGTGGCGCGCGCGCAAACTCTGCACGGCGTGCTGTGTAAGATTATCTCCTGTCGTGTGGCTGACTGTGTGCAACGCGCTTCTTAATCCCTCAATCATCAAGGCGCGCACGGCCGCCGCATCTCTCAACCTCACTTCGGCCTTGGTGGGGTGCACGTTCACATCCACATCGTCGGGCGGCAAATCAAGAAACAACACCGCATAAGGATGTTTGCCCTGCGGCAGCAGATCGGCATAGGCCGCGCGCAGCACCGCCATCAGCAACTTATCGCGCACGGGGCGGTTGTTGACATATAAAAATTGATGCCGTGTGGAATGCGCCTGAAAGCTGGGCACGCTGATACTTCCACGAAGCCGCATGGCACCTTGTTCACAATGCACATCGGTTTTATTCGCCATAAAATCATGCCCCATCACCTCGGCCAGGCGCTGAGAATACGCCTCGCGTCCGGGGATCAGTTCCACAGCTTTGCGGCCTTCTTCAGTCAGTTGAAAATGCACGTGCGGCCAGGCCAGCGCCAAGCGTTGCAACTGTTCGCGCACGGCATCGCCCTCGGCGCGCGGGGTTTTCATAAATTTTTGGCGTGCGGGGGCGTTGTAAAATAAATCGCGCACCTCCACACGCGTGCCCTTGGCGCGCGCGGCGGGCTGAATGCGCCCCACCTCGCCGCCATGAACATTCAGCTGATACGCCTGTTCGGCGTCATCGTGCCGGCTGATGAGGCTGACGCGGCTGACCGACGCGAGGGAGGCCAAGGCCTCGCCCCGAAAGCCAAAACTGTGAATATGGACCAGATCATCGTGCGGCAGTTTTGACGTGGCATGACGCGCCACCGCCCGCGGCAAATCATCAGCCGTCATGCCCACGCCATCATCGCTAACGATGATCTCAGACAAGCCGCCATCGCGCAGGGTGACGAAAATTTTTTTGGCACCGGCATCCAGGGCGTTTTCAACCAGCTCTTTCACGGCGGCGGCGGGGCGCTCCACCACCTCTCCGGCCGCGATTTGGTTGATCAGCTGATCAGGCAGCGCGCGAATAACCGGCATTATTTTTTCAAAAATAAATTCAGGTTGGCGTGCGTGCTGGCATCCAGTCCCTCGGGCACGGCCCCGCCCGATAAGGCCGCCAGCAGCGGGGTTTGAAGTTCTTTGCCCAGCTCGACCCCCCATTGATCAAAGGCATTCAGGCCCCACAACACGCTCTGTACATAGGTTTTGTGTTCATACAGCGCCAAAAGCGCGCCCAAATGATAGGCATCGAGGCGTGAGAGAAGCAGAATAGAACTGGGCCTGTTACCCGGCATAAATTTGTGCTGATGCAAGGCGGCATCCACGCCGGCGCGCTGCAACTCGGCCACGCTGCGGCCTTTCATCAGGCCCTGGCTTTGCGCCAGCAAATGCGCAAACAAAACCCGATGATGTTCGGGCGATTGGCGATCATCCACCAGCACGCCAATAAAATCGACCGGCACAATATCGCTGCCCTGGTGCAGCCACTGCCCGAAGCTGTGCTGCATGCAGGTGCCCGTGCCGCCAAAAAGCAGCGGGGCTGTGGCCGGCACAGGCGAAAGGGTAGAGGCGCTTTTGCCGTTGCTTTCCATCTCCAGCTGCTGAAGCCACGCGGGCAGCAGGCGCAAACGCTCGGCATAGGGCAGGGCGCCTTGCGCATGCAAGCCCCAACCATTGCGATACCAACACCCCAGTGCCGCCATCATCATGGGCATGTTGTGCAGCAGGGGGGCCGAGAGAAAATGCGCATCCATGGCCGATGCGCCGGCCAGCAGCTGCCGATAATCAGCCACGCCGCAGCCGGCCGCAATGGCAAAACCCGCGCACGACCACAAACAAAAACGCCCGCCCACACTGGCAGGGAAGGTGTAGATGTTGTGGGGGAAAAATCCCATATCTGTGGCGCGCAGGGCATCCGAGGTGATGGCCAGCATGTGGTGGCGCGCCGCCTCGGCCCCCACGGCGCTGTCAAGCCAGGCGCGGGTGGTGGCGGCATTCAGCAGCGTTTCTTGTGTTGAAAATGTTTTCGATGTGACCACCACCAGGGTTTCATCGGGCACACAGGCGGCCAGCGATCGCTGCAAATCGGCCGCATCGGCATTCGCCACAAAATGGGCCGAAAGCCCTGTGCCGTTTTTCAGCGCATCGACCACCAGGCGCGGCCCCAAATCAGACCCGCCCATGCCAATGTGCAGCAAAAATTGATAATTTTTTCCGCCCGGTGTTTTGTGCCGGCCCGACAGCACCGCATCGACAAAAGCCAACATGCGATGTTGTTCGTCGCTTAAACGCTGCCGACAATCCATGTGCGTGGCGGCGCGGCCTTCGGTGGTGTTCACCGCCGCACCCTGTTTCAGGCGCAGGGCGGCGGCGGGCAACTGTTCATCCTCCAGCGCCTCGCCCAGCCGGCGCCATACCTCATCGCTGATCCAGTGCTTAGAATAATCAAGGTGCAGGCCGCACGCCTGCAGATGAAATTTTTCAAAGCGGCGGGCATCGGCGGCAAAAGCCTGACGCAGATCGAACGCGCCCAGCGCCGCCTTCAGTGCCGGAAGTTTTTCAACAAAACGGGCCATTACTCATTCTGCCACAGGGCTTCCTTGGCTGTCACGCCAGGCGGCAGGCTGGGTGGGCTGCCCACCAGAACCGACAGCATGGCGGCGGGATCCAACATTTTTTTGGCCACGCGGTTGGCGTGTTCCAATGTCACAGCCTGAAGGCCCTGGGTGCGTTCAGCCAAATAGCCGGCGGCGCGGCCCGATAACTTCCAATCCAGCAGCACCTGCGCCATGCCACGACTGCTGGTCAGATCGAGCATGAGTGAATTGATCAGGTATGTTTTGGCGCCATCTACTTCATCCTGTGTCAGGCCGCCTTGGTGCAGGCGCGCGATCATCCCCTGCACATAGGTCATGGCGTGGGAAACTTTATCATCGGCCAGCGCGGCCTTGCCCATCCACACGTTGCCGTGCTCCATGGCCGAAAGGCCGGTGCCAATGCCATAGGTCAGGCCCTGTTCTTCGCGCACTTCCTGCATCAAGCGGCTGCTAAAGCCACCGCCCCCCCACACATAATTCACCACATTCGCGGCGAACCAATCGGGGTCATCGTCATCCACGCCGGGCAGCGCCCATTGCCAAATGGTCTGGGCGCCTTTGCGCTTCACCCATATTGTTTGCCCTGTGGGGCTTTCACGCGACGGCCAGGTTGCCTGGGGCACTGTGGGCACGGTGCTTTTGTCGGGCAGCGCGCCAAACAGCTGATCCACCATCGTTTTGGCATTGTCGGCGGTCATATCGCCCACCACCACCACGTGCAAATTATCGCGCGCTATGTGGCTCAGGTAAAAGGTCTTCACATCATCGATGCCAATGGTGGCCAGTGTTGTGGCCGTGCCGGCACCCCGCAGGGCATAGGGGTGCCCGCCAAACACCGTTTGCATCAAGCGATAACGCGCCTGCCAATCAGGTTCGGCCATAGATTGTTTGATGCTGGAAAGCTGCTGCGCGCGTGTGCGTGTAAAGGCTTCGGCCTCGAGGCGCGGTTTGGTCAGCGCCAGTTGCGTCAGATCAATCGCCTTCGGCATATCGGCCGTCAGCGCATAAAGCTGTCCCTGAATATAATCGCGCGTCGCATCGATGTTTAATGAAATACCATGATCGGCCAGCTGCCCTTGAAACGCCGTGGCATCCAAATCGCCCGCCCCTTCCATCAGCATGGCGGTGGCCAGTTTGGCCAACCCCTGCTGCGCGGGCGGATCGGTTTCCACGCCGCCTTTCCACGCAAAATGGATGCTGGCCACAGGCACATCGTGCTTTTCAACCAGCCAGAAAGAAATGCCCCTGGCCGATATCATTTCTTGAACATTCATGGCGTAAGCCTCGCAACTGAGAAAAAAGAGAAAAGAAAAAACAAGATAACGCATCAGTGAACAGTGGGGGACAGAGAGGCCGGCAAAAGCTCGCCCGTGACAAACGATGGATTGGCGACAAGCTGCCGCAGCGCCGCATTCACCTGATCGGGCGTGACAGCGCCAATGCGCGCCGGCCACTGCTCGACATCGGCCACCGTGCGACCGGTGGTGAGAGCCAACCCAAACGCATAACCCGGCGCCATTAAACTGTCGCGCGCAAACACGGCGTTGCGCTGCAGGCGTTGAATGGCGGCGGTCACATCGGCCGCGGCCACGCCTTTTTGGGCCAGATCGGCCAGCAGTTTTTCAAAAGCATCTTCCGCCGCGTGCATGGTGATATTGTCAGCGGGCACAAAGGTGAACGAGAACGTGCCATCATCCAGATTGCGGCCATCATAATCGGCAGCAATATCTACCATCACTTTTTGCTGGCGCACCAGCTGATCGACCAAAGGCCCTGCCGGATTATTCAAATATTCGCCCAGCACTTCCATGGCGTATGAATGTTCTTTGTCATCGCGCCACGGCGTGACCCGATAATGCCGCTGCCACTGGGGCTGCTGAACGTCTTTATCTTTCACCACCACGCGCCTGTCGGCGGTCAGCACGGGGTCGGCCGCGCGCACGCGGGCGGGGGCCTGAAATGTGGGAATTTTCCCATAGGTGTTTTGGGCCAGCGCCACCACCGCATCGGGTGTCACATCGCCACTCACCACCAGCACGGCATTGTTGGGGCCATACCAGCGGCGATAAAAATCGCGCGCCTGCTGCACGCTCAGTTTTTCCACCTCATGCCCCCAGCCAATGACCGGACGGCCATAGGGATGGTGCACAAACAAACTGGCCTGCACAGTCTCGCCAAGGCGCGCGGCGGGGTCATCATCGGTGCGGAGCGCACGTTCGCGCAGCACCACATCGCGCTCGGTCAGCACTTCATCGTCTTTCAGCAGCAAATCGTTCATGCGGCCGGCTTCCATGGTCATCATGCGCGGCAACTCGGCCGAGGCGATTTGCTGAAAATAGGCGGTATAATCATAGCTGGTGAAGGCGTTATCTTCGCCGCCCAGCGCCGCCACCACCTTGCTAAATTCGCCCGCCTTCAGCGTTTTGGTGCTTTTGAACATGAGGTGTTCAAGATAATGGGCCAGGCCCGTTTCGCCATCGCGCTCATCGGCGGCCCCCACTTTGTACCACAGCATGTGCGACACCACAGGCCCGCTGGCCGAAGGCACCACAATTACGGTCAGGCCGTTGTCCAGCGTGGTGACGTGCGGATTAAAAACGCTTGCGTGTGTGTTGGTGACAGCAATGGTCATGGCCAGTATGGTTCCCCAAAAAAGTGTTGTTCTCATCTAAAGTCCAAGAAATCCGCCCTGCTTGCGTTCAATAATCGGGGTGCCCCCCTCGTTCAGCGGTTTCTTTTGTTCAACATTGGTGGTGATGCGTTCTTTTTCAAGGGCCGGATCGACCACGGCGGCGGGCGGCTGGCGGTTGCCGCGCCAGTTAAGAATATAATCAACAAAGCGCTTATTGCTTTCTACCAAATCGGTGCTTTCGCGGTCGATGGTGGCGCGAATGTTCCCCTCAGGTTGACCGGCCTTCTCAATCAACTGCGCTTCCAAAGAGCTTCCCCCTGCAAGGGCGGGCGCCGGCGTGGCCCCCGCATCGGGCCCAAAGGCCAGCTGCGCCGCGCGTTTTGTTAAATCAATATCTTGGGGGCTGCCCCCCTGGGTACCCGGCGGGCGCAGCGAAAAATTGGGCGGCACTGCCAAGGATGGTCGATCGACCACCAAAAATTCATTGGGTGGCTGGCGGCCCAGGCCCAAATTCTCGCGCACGCTGCCACAACCGCCAAGGGCAGTGACAACAACAACAGCAAGCAAAAACAGCAGAAACGGGGGCATGACCCTTTATATAGCACGCCTGACTTTTTTGAAAAGCTGGCCCGGAGTGGAGCGTTTATTAACGGCAGATCAGATGGTTGGGGTGTTACGCCAACTGTGAATTGCGATTGCGTTCGCTGAGGCGTTGTTCGGGCGGCAGGGTTAAGCCCACTTCGTGCGCGGCGCGCACAATACGTTCGCCGATTGATCCCACGCGCGCGGCGGCGGCGGCATAACCTGTGTTCGAGCGACGAATGGCCGCCATCGTTTTATCGAGCGCGACCAGATTGGTCTGGTTCGTCATGGCAATCAGGCGATCCAGCGTTTCATCCGCTGTGGGCACCGATCGAAGATCGTGATACTCGGCCATACGCAAACTCCCGCTGTCAGACTTTCCACTGACAGTAACAGAGATTCTTAAACTCACGGTTAATGTGAATGCCCGGCCTATCAACCACGTTTATGGTGGCGTGTTGCCAAGCATTTTCATTAAAAGCCATGAATACTTGAAAAACTGTTAAGCCGCATCGTTTACACTTTGGTGATGATTGAACCTGTCAGCACGGCCTTGGTTGGCCTTCAACACGCGGGACAAAACATGGCCCGCATTGCCGAACGTGTGGCGAGCGCCCGAGGCGATGTTGGGGGCGATGCCGATTTGTCGGGCAGTGCGGTCGCGGCCAACATCACCGCCGTGAATTATGCCGCCAACGCCAAGGTGATTGAGATGGTGGCCGAGCGCGATGACCACCTGATGGATATTCTGGCGTGATTTATATAGCGCTTTCTTTTGCGGGCGCATGTTTTTCAACAAGAAAATAATCAAGCGAGGCTTTGCCAGCGCCACTGATAGCGAGCCATGTAAAGATGGTCAGATACAACGTTTCTTCAAAACCCAGCAGTGTAAAAAGTGAATCGATCTCAGCCCACTTGGCGGTCAGGATGGCCACAATCATGGTGACGGCAAGTCCACCGGCGCTGAGACGCGTCAGAAGGCCCAGCATGAGGAAAAGCCCCCCAAAACATTCAAGCCCCGCCACAAAAGGGGTAAGTATTTCGGGCGCCGGAATGCCAAGGTTTGCAAAAAACTCGGTCACTTTGGGCAGGTTCTGCAACTTGCCCCAGCCTGTTGCCATAAAAACATAACCCACGGTCAGGCGCGCCACGAGAGGCCCCGCCCATTGAAAATAAGAAGCGATTTTTTTTGGCAATAAAACAGGAAGGCTAAGCAACGTTTTCATGGTCATGGGCACTCCTTGCGCAGGTGGGGGTGATGAAAGATGGATCGGCCGAGAGCATGCCAAGATTCCGCCAGCGCGAAAACCAGGCCGAGATTTTTTCAGGCGCCACGGGGGGCGCATTCTGCAACGCGTCGCCCACAGTCTCGCCGCCAAACAGACGGGTCAGCAGGGCGTGTTCATCTGCATCCATATCCATGCGCCACACAACATCATCATGACGAAAGACGGCAAGATAGGAGTTGCGGGCCACGGGCGCGGCGGGCGATGCATCGTCCATCACGCCCTGATAATAATCGTTCACGGCATGGGAAAAAGAAAAAAGACGGTGCGCCTTGCGCGGATGCAGCACGGTGGCCATCAGCGCTTCGGGGGTCAGGCCGGCCAGATGCTGTTCTGTCAGGGGCGGTGTTTCTTCGTGTATCAGCATCTCGGCAATGGCCGATTCTAACTGACATAGCTGATGCGCTACCCTATCAGACGTGTGGGTGAGAATGAACGGCGGCAGCTTGAACACATAGCGCGCGATGTTGAAATGATCGGGCGCAACTTTCTCAATAAACTCCCACAAGAGTTTATCAAATGCCTTGGTGCCCAGATAATGTTTCAACACCGGAAAATCTTCTGCCAGCACATCGAACAAACGATAACGATAGGCGTTGATATAAACGTTCAACTGCTCTTGGGGCGGGAATTTTTCCTTGGCCCTGATCCATTCGTGCGCGTGGCTTTCAACCTTGTGACCGTCCACAATCGCGGCATGCAGGCGACCTTGCGCCACCGCCAACGAAGGAGCAGCGGCCTGCGGCGCCTGAATGAATGACCCCGCCAATGACCCCGCGGCCACAGGGGCGCTGGCGCGATCAAGATCGGGCAGCGGTTGTATGGGCGCGTTGCGGGCGGTGGCGCGGGCTTTTTCCAGTTCGGCCAGCAGCACAGGAAATTCGGGGATATGGTCATCCCACTCCACCATCGTGTTGGGCACGCGACCCATGCGTTGCACCACATGCGCGTACATTGTCCACACATCATCAATGACATGATCATCGTGCGTATCAATAATGTGCGTGCCTTTATGGCTGTGCCCCGAGAGGTGGATTTGAATCACCCGATCGAGCGGCAGTGCATCGAGATACGCCGCAGGATCAAGCCGGTGATTATAGCACGACACATAAACATTGTTCACATCCAGCAGCAGCAGGCAATCGGCCTGTTGGGCCAGGCGGGCCAGAAACTCGGCCTCAGGCATGGCGCTGTGCGTAAATTCAAGATAGGTCGATGGATTTTCAAGCGCCAGACGGCATCCCAGCGCGTCCTGCACGCGCGTTACGCGGTCAACAAGATGACGCAGCGCTTCCTCGGTATAGGGGATGGGTAGAAGATCGTGCGTGTTTTTGTGCGCCACGCCTGTCCAGCATAAGTGATCAGAAATCCATGCGGGCTTGACCCACGCCATCAGGCTTTTCAGTTTCTGAAGATATTCCGAGTTCAACGGATCGACCGTGCCAATCGACATCGATACGCCGTGCATGACGACCGGATATTTTTCCATCATGCGGGCCAGATTTCGGCGCGGCCTGCCGCCTGTATCCATAAAATTTTCTGAAATAATCTCGAACCAGTCAACGTGCGGCTGGTGTTCAAAGATGTAGGGATAATGTTTGGCGCGAAGGCCAAGACCAAATCCGAGATGGGGAAATGAAAAGGTCATGGGGGTTGGTCCTTCAAAAAATCGAACCCCATCAACGAAACAATGGCGTCATTCCCGCCCCGTATCGGAGTACGGGGTAAACTCCAGCGGAAATCCATTCATCCGCCAGCACATGCTGCAGCATGGATCCCCGCCTGCGCGGGGATGACGACGGTGTGATTGTTGTGAACGTCATCGCAAGTTAAACTCAGCCCATCAGATGCCGATGATGCAGAAAAACGGGGCGGAATGACCCGCCCCGTCTCTCTCAACCCACGGTTAGTGAGCGGCGCCTTCTTCTTTGGCACCTTCAGTGGCATCGGTTTTGCTGCCGTCGGTGGCGCATGAACCATGGCCTTTGCACTCATTCTTGCCGTCGGCACCTTGGCCTTTGCAAGAGTTCATGCCTTTGCAGGCGTGCTTTTCTTTGCCATCTTCTGTTTTGCAGCTGGCAGCGCCTTTACATTCAGCTTTTTCGGCGGCGGTGCTTTTGCAGCCACTGGCGTTTTTGCATGAGCCTTTGTCATGTTCGCCCGCAAATGCAGGAGCGGCCACAGCCACGCCCGCCATCAGCAAACCGGCCAAAGCGGCGGTGGCAAGATTTTTGTATTCATCGATTGACTCCATCAGTTGTTGTCAGAACAAACGTCGCACCCGCACCTTGCGTTTGCTATTTTATGGGTACCTGATTGATGCGAAAAGATCAATGCGATCGCCGGGGTTAGACATCATCGGCACGCATCGGTTAAGATGATTGCCCGTGAGCACCGAAGAAGAAAAACCCCACTATATCGGCCACCGGCAGCGGCTGCGTGCGCGGTTGTTTGAGGCGGGCCCCGATGCGCTGCAAGATTATGAGTTGTTAGAGTTGATTTTGGGCGCCGCCATTCCGCGCCGCGATGTGAAGCCGCTGGCCAAGCAACTTCTTTCCAAACACAGCGCGTGGGAAATTTTGCAGGCCAATGTCACCACCCTGCAAAACGCCGGCGTGCCCGACAGTGCGGTGGGCGTGCTGCAGGCCATGGGGGCCTTGGCGCTGCGCGCGCAAAAAAAATCGATGCTGGGGCAAACCGTGCTTTCTAGCTGGCAGCGGTTGCTTGATTATTGTCATGCCGCCTTGGCGCACGAGAAAAAAGAGCAGGTGCGTTTGTTGTTTCTGAACCGCCGGAACGAGCTGGTGCGCGAAGATATTCATCAGCGCGGCACCATTGACCACACGCCGTTGTACCCGCGCGAGGTGGTGCAGCGCGCGCTGGAAGTGGGGGCGGGGGCGCTGGTGCTGGTGCATAATCACCCCAGCGGCGACCCGACGCCAAGCCCCGATGACATTACCATGACGCAAGAGTTGGTGGAGGCCCTGAAACCCCTGAACATCACCCTGCACGACCACCTGGTGGTGGGGCGACAGGGCATTACCAGCTTTAAGCAGATGGGGTTGCTGGGTTAGGCACAGAGGTTGTTCGCAAATTTTAGGGGGATAATGTTTGCGTTTATTTGTTCATAGAGGTGAGTGTTTACGTTTGTTAATTTACAATTTATATATGAAAGTGTTTTACTGTAAGGTGGCATGGCAGAGCCTTTACGCATAGAGCTGAAACCAAAAAAAGCCCAAAAAGCAGCTGGATTAATAGGCCATGAAGGGCCTGTCACCGGGGAAGTTTTATATGGGGGAAAAGATCCTTTAGGCCAGTCACAAACGGTTGTGAATATAACCGGACAGTACAAGGGTGCATCTGTGACCTACAGTTTAGGGATTGTTGAGGATAGACACGATCCCGCTCATCCACAATATCAATTCAACATTGCCATAAGGAATGGAAACCAACGAGCGGCATATAAGATTAATGATATGGCCAGAAATGTTCAAAGAGAACAACGAGAAGCATCTGTGTCTTTTAATACACCCCAAGGAGGACAAACTTTGGGCTATGTACCTTCACAACAAGAGTTGGTGGAAGAAGTTTTTAGGGCTGTTGGGGCAGGACCCCCGGGGCCGGGTTTATAACAACACCCTTTTGTTTCCTTTGGGTTTGCATCCGTCAATAAAATAAATCATCATACAGCCATGAATCGCCTTTTTGCCCTGCTGTGTGTGGTGCTGGTGCTGGCCGGCTGTGCCGATGATACGCGCGTGGCGCAGTTTTGGCGCCCCATCAGCCACCCTAACCTTAATTTACCGCTCGATAAATCTCAGCTGAAGCTGGAGTATGATTTATCACAGTGCAACTGCGGCGTTTTCCCGCGCAATGTGCCCCTGCCCCTGCAGGCTGAATTTGACCCCACCATGCAGCGTTACATTGAAACCAGTGCCGTGGCGCTGGGTGATGGTGCCGGCAACTGCACGCGCCAGCCCAGCTTGGTGGTGGCCGAATGCATGCGCAGCCGCGGGTGGGAGATGACGCAATGCAGCGGTCGTCAACCGGTGGCGGGCGGCGGGGCTGTGTGCTCGCTTTACGTGCTGGATTGATTCCCGCATAAACGATGGCAATGGTCAGTTGTTTTATCAGGCGTCATTCCGGCGAAGGCCGGAATCTCATCATAGTGCCGCAAGAGCTGAAAGATGATTGGATCCCCGCATGCGCGGGGATGACAATAAAAAAAACCGCTGCAGACATGAAGGAAATAAACGCATGATCCCCCGTTACAGCCGCAAGGCCATGGCCGATATCTGGTCGGCCGATAATCGTTATAAAATTTGGTTCGAGATTGAAGTGCTGGCGCTGGAAGCCATGGCCAAGCGCGGCACCATTCCGGCCCATGTGCCCGCCGCCGTGCGCGCCAAGGGACAATGGAATATCGATCGCATCGATGAGATTGAAAAAGAAACGCGGCACGATGTGCTGGCCTTCCTTACCAATTTGGCTGAATCGCTGGGCGAGGAATCGCGTTTTGTGCACCAGGGCATGACCAGCAGCGATGTGTTAGATACCACGCTATCGGTGCAGCTGGTGCAGGCGACCGATGTGTTGCTGGCCGATGTCGATGATGTGCTGGCCGCCCTCATCCCCCTCGTTGAAAAACATTTGGATGTTGTCAGCATCGGGCGCAGTCATGGCATTCATGCCGAGCCGGTCAGCTTTGGGTTGAAATTTGCGGGCCACTATGCCGCGTTTAAGCGCTGCCGCGAACGGCTGATGGCCGCACGGGCCGAGGTGGCGACGGCCGCCATTTCTGGCCCTGTGGGCAGTTTTGCCACCGTGCACCCCGAGATTGAACATTATGTGGCCGAAAAACTGGGCCTGGTGCCCGAACCCATTTCAACCCAGATTATTCCGCGCGACAGGCATGCTGCCTATTTTGCGGCGCTGGCGGTGGTGGCCAGCTGCATTGAAAACATCGCGGTTGAAATTCGGCATCTGCAGCGCAGCGAAGTGCGCGAAGCGGCCGAACCCTTTGGCAGCGGGCAAAAAGGCAGCAGCGCCATGCCCCACAAACGCAACCCCGTTTTGTCTGAAAATTTGTGCGGCCTGGCGCGCGTGGTGCGTATGGCCGTGGTGCCCGCGCTTGAAAATGTGGCCCTGTGGCACGAGAGGGATATTTCCCACAGTGCGGCCGAGCGGGTGATTGGGCCCGATGCCACCATCGCGCTAGATTTTGCGCTGGCGCGCCTGGCGGGCATGCTCAAAGGTCTCGATATTTACCCCGCGCGCATCAACGCCAATCTTGAGGCGCTGGGGGGCCTGCATTTCAGTCAGCGGGTGATGCTGGCGCTGACGCAGGCCGGCATGAGTCGCGAAGACGCCTATAAAAAAGTGCAAACCATCGCGCTGTCGGTGTGGGATGCGCGCCAGAAGGGTGATGACAGCGCCGATTTTGTGGCGCGCATCAGGGCCGATGCCGAGATTGCGCAGCACCTTGCCCCCACGCAGTTGGATGAATGTTTTGATCTGAAAACCTATCTGACCCACGCGCGGCAGGTGTGGGCACGGGTAAAGTAAGAGAAAAATTGTCATGCGGGCCCCGTCTCGGCGTACGGGGTAAACTCCAGCCAGAATGACGGTTTTTTCTCAACCGCTCATCCTTTTTCTCAACCACCCATCGTCTCACACCCTCGTCATGCCGGCGCACGCCGGCATCCAGGGCGGCTATCACAAACTCTGCCGCTTTTTTGCTGTCGCGTTCGGCCCATCGATTCCGCCGTGCCCCGGAATAAGGCGTTTTGGTTTGTTGATATGTTGCTTAAAACAGGCCCCTCACTCCTCCCTCAAGGAGAGGAAAAACATGTGGCGCTGAGACAGTCCGACCGGCGCATCACCTTTTGCCGCGCATCTTTTTTCGTGTAGCCTCTCAACCATGTCAGCCCTTCGCTTTTTTGCCGCGCAAATCAACCCCACGGTGGGCGATCTTGCGGGCAATGTGGCGCTGCATCAGCACGCGCACCACATGGCCGCCAAGGCCGGGGCCGACCTTGTGGTTTTTCCTGAAATGTCGCTGGCGGGTTATCCGCCCGATGATTTGGCCCTGAACCCTGATTTTTTAGATGCGTGCGAACAGGCTGTTGTGTCGTTGGCGGCGCTGACCCAACAAGGCCCCGCCATGCTGCTGGGCGCGCCGTTGCGGCAAAAAAGTTTTCCCACACTCGCGGCCCCGCCCCTGAATGCCGCGTGGCTGCTGGCCGAGGGGCGCGTGCAGCAGGTGGTGGGCAAGCGTCATTTGCCATCGTACGAAGAATTTTATGATACGCGCATTTTTGCCAGCGCCATGATGTCTGAACCCATGAGGCTGAAAGGCGTGCACCTTGGCGTCATGATTTGTGAAGATGTCTGGTTTGCCGATGTGGCGGCGCAACTGAAAAATGCCGGCGCACAGGTTTTGGTCACCCTCAATGCCTCGCCCTTTGCCAAGGGGAAAGCCAGCCAGCGTCTTGATCATGTGTTGCGCGCGCGCGTGCGTGAAACGGGCTTGCCGCTGTTGTATGTCAATATGGTGGGCGGACAAGATGAGCTGGTGTTCGATGGCGGGTCGCTGGCCCTTCATGCCGATGGGGCCATTGCCTGGCAAGCACCCGCCTGGCAGGAAGATTTTTCATCGCTCACCCTTCATAACCAGATGTGGGAAATTTCCCACGGTCATGCATCGCCACCCCGCACGCACGAGGGTGATATTTATCAGGCCCTGCTGCTGGCGTGTCGCGATTATTGGCGGAAAAATGGCTGCACGCGCGCGGTGGTGGGCCTTTCAGGCGGCATTGATTCTGCGCTGGTGGCGGCCCTGCTGGTCGATGCGCTGGGGCCAGAACAGGTGCAAGGCATGCTGCTGCCCAGCCACGTGACCAGCCACGAAAGCAACCAACTGGCCCAGCAGCTGGCGCACAATGTTGGCATGACATGGCGCACCCTGCCCATCGAGACGGTGGCGCACACTGTGGCCGAGACGCTGAAGGCCGGTGGCGTGAACCCCCATGCCGGCCACACGTTTGATAATGTGCAATCGCGCACGCGGGGCGTGCTGCTGATGGCGGCCACCAACGCACAGGCGGGCACTCTGCTGGCCTCGACTGGCAATAAAAGCGAAGTGGCGCTGGGCTATTGCACGCTTTATGGCGATACGAACGGCGGTTTTAATCCGCTGAAGGATGTTTATAAAACAGAAGTTTATGCGCTGGCGCACTGGCGGAACGCGCACACGCCCCACAATGCGCTGGGCCCTTCGGGCGTTGTTATTCCGCCCGCCATCATCACGCGCACGCCCACAGCCGAGACGCGCGCCGATCAGAGTGATGAAAAAAGTTTGGGCTATCCTTATGCGCTGATTGATCAGATCCTTACCCTGCACGTCGATGACGATCAGCCCTGGCGCGCCATTGTGGCACAGGTGGGGAACGAGGCGGCGGTGCGGCACATTCTGGCGCTTGTGCAGCGCGCGCAATATAAACGACAACAAGCCTGCCCTGGCCCCAAAATCAGCCGCCGCGCCTTTGGCCGCAGCCGACAATACCCCATTGTCAACCGCTTCAACCCGTTTCATGATGAGGCCATATGAGCGCGCAAAAACTTCATATCGGCATTATTATGGATGGCAATGGCCGCTGGGCCGAGGCGCGCCAGCTGCCGCGCAGCATGGGGCACCGGGCGGGCATTGATGCGGTGAAACGCACCCTGAACGCTTGCAAAAATCTGCCTGTGGGGTGGCTGACGCTTTACAGTTTTTCAACCGAAAACTGGCGTCGTCCGGTGGGGGAGGTTGAGGAGCTGATGCAGCTCTTACGCTTTTTTCTGCGAAGCGAGCTCGCTGAAATTCATCGCCAAGGCGTGCGCCTGAACATGATTGGCGAGCGTGAAAAACTGCCCCCCGATATTCAAGACATGATGGCGCATGCCATCCATCTGACAGAAAAAAATACAGGGCTGGTGCTGACGGTGGCGCTGTCTTATGGCAGCCGGCAAGAAATGACCGAAGCCGCGCGCGCCGTGGCCGCCAAGGTTGTGGCCGGGCAGTTAACGCTGGCGCAGATTGATGAAGGCGAGGTGATGGCGGCGCTGCAAACCTTTGGCTTGCCTGATCCTGATCTGATCATTCGCACATCGGGCGAGCAGCGCCTGTCAAATTTTCTGTTGTGGCAGGCCGCCTATGCCGAGTTTTATTTTACCGAAACCCTGTGGCCCGATTTTGGTGAACACGACCTGCGCCAGGCCATTGAAAATTTTCAACAGCGCGAACGACGTTTTGGGACGCGCAACGCCACCTAGGATCAGGACGCATTCAAGTTGAACAACGTCTACGGCACCGGATCATGCCCCTGTCCGCCCCACGGGTGGCAGCGGCCGATGCGTGCGGCGCTGAGGGCCACGCCTTTCAGGGCGCCATGTTTTTTCAACGCCTCGATTGCATAGGCCGAACAACTGGGCGCAAACCGACAGCATGGCCGAAAAAATAATCGCAGCGCGGGCGACACGGCGACACGATAAACGGTGATAATCCCCACAAGACACAACACAACCGCCTCGGCCATCCACCGCCCAAGCCTTTGGGGTTCATCGCCACGCCTCATCATCAGCCGCCCGAAGAAACATCCGAAGGCATGTTGTTCAGCAACCCCGCTTTTTTCAGGGCCTGTTTCAGCTGGGCCTGCAGATCGGTGAACGAGCAGGTGAGGCAGGCCGCGCGCGCCACCAGCACCACATCGTGCCCAGGATGAAGGAAAATGGGCAAAAACTGGCGGGCCAGCGCACGCAGGCGACGCTTGGCGCGGTTGCGCACCACAGCCCCCCCCAGCTTTTTGGTGGCAGTGAGGCCAAGGCGAATAGGATGCGCCGTGCCAGGCGGCTGGGGCCGCCATTCTATGGTAAAGGCGGGCATGCCCACGCGCCGCGCGCCGCGGGTGATGGCCACAAAATCGGCCCGTTTTTGAAGCATCTGAAAAGGGGGAGCCTGAGGGGGTGGCAAACGCCAAAACCCCTAGGCCGACAGGCGTTGACGGCCCTTGGCCCGGCGGCGGCTGATCACCTTGCGGCCACCCACCGTTTTCATGCGTGAGCGAAAGCCGTGACGGCGCTTGCGAACCAGTTTGCTGGGTTGATAGGTACGTTTTGTTGCCATGGTTTAATCCTGAAAAGCGGTTATAGACAGGCGCTGGGACTTGAGTCAAATAAAAGCTGTTTTGGGTAGTGGGGCTTTTGGTAGCGGGTTAGTGTGATAGGCGATCACTCTTTCTCCTCTCCCCTTGAGGGAGAGGATAGAAAAGCCTGCCTTTACTGTTGGGCAAAGGCTTGGTTTTTCTTGGTGAGGGGTGCTTTTTAGGGTCAGGACGCATTGAATGGAGCTCATATTGAATGGAGATCATAGAGCCCTGTTGTGCCCCACCTGCGCGAGGGTAAATGCCAACAGGCACCCTTGACCAATTTATCCCCGTGACAAGAGGAATAGAAACCGCTAGAGAGAAATTGTTAGAGTAAAAATACCATCACAACACACGC
>RFNS01000124.1 GCA_009927055.1 Alphaproteobacteria bacterium
ACCACAATCAATCATCAGTGGATTTATCAGCGCAGCACCCCAAAACAAACCCCAACGCTGCTGTACCATCCGGCGGTGTTTCGGAAGATATAATAAAAAAACTGGGCACATTGCAAACTAAACAACCTCTTTCTGGGGATAGGATTGCTGAACAGATAATAGGAGATAGAAGTCCACAACCTTCTACCCCTGCGCCTTCTCCTGGCCAATAGGCTCTCCTTCATGGGGTGCAGCTTGGGTTCATGGCATTCTTCAGAACGTTGATGCCGTCCGCGTCGGTGTCGTGCTCATGACCGCCTTTGGATGACAAGGCGAAGGGTTAGTGCGGTTCTGCCCGTGCTCCTGGCAAGGGTGCCATGGGCGATTGAGAACCACCAGAAGATAAATCTGTTTGTACAAACCTATCAAGTTGTCTGGCTACTTCTTGAATGCTTGCTTCTGACGGCACAGAATCCTTGGAAAAAGTTTGTTTGAAATATCGACTGTTGATAATAGCCAGAGCATCTGCAGCTGTCTCTGATGCTGATGGAAACTTACTTTCAGGGTTAGGTATCATTTGCCCATCAGAAAACCTGATTTCTCCACCATTTTTATATTTAAGAACAAGACCCTTCATAGTCGTGTGGCCGCCAATAGACTGAAGTGATGCCCCTAAAGATACAGTCTTACCATTTGGTAGTTTATAATCATCAAACCCATATGCTTTGTTCTTACCTAAATAAGTCACTTCCGACATTGCACACCCCGTTATCTGTGTTGATACGATTTATGACTTCACCATAATATTCTTACCAAACCTTTATTATTAATCTTTCTAAACCACGCTTTTGCCAAATCTTCCCTTAAAATCGTCATACCCAGAACGCTTCACCACCTCATAACGGCCATCATCGTGCCACAGGGCCAAATCGGGCGGCGGCATGCGTGGTAAGAACGCATAAGTTGATCCGCTAACGCTGGGCGCGCTGCATCAAATAAACAGCGCGATTGGCCAGCGCGCGCCATTCGTGCGGCAAAAGCTCAGCGGCGCGCGGGCTGCCGCGCTGCGCCAACAGGGCCTGATAAGCGGCCAGCGCTGCCTGCTCCTGCCCGATTTGATCATACATGGCCGCCAGGTTTAGTTGCGCGCGCAGACGATGCGGCATGGCCGCCGCCGCGGCTTCCATATCGTGCAGTGATGGGCCTTGCGGCGCGGGCGTCTTGCCCTTTGTCATTGTCACCGCAAGCTGAGGTTTGGCGTTTTTGGGTGTTGCTTTGGTCGTCGTCGTGCCCCCACGCACCTGTAAATGATAGGCGGGCGGGCGCACGGTTTCTGTCTCGGCGGCGTGATGTATTTCGGGTGGCAGGCTGGTCAGCTGAATGCCCGCAGGGTGTGGCATGGCGGCGGGACGCTGCAACACGCTGAACGCAAACCACCCATTGATGATCAGCAAGGCGGCCAGCAACCCCACCCCCGCCCACGGCCACAGGGGCTGCGGCTGGGGTAAAAGTGCTGCAGGCAGAGGTGCAGCCGAGGCAGGGCGCGCAGGCCCAGGGCCCGAAGACACAGAATGAAGTCGCGGCGCACGCACAGCCATGCGCATACGATAGCATGTGGCAGGGAATGATCAACTACACCCCAAAAAAAATCTGCCTGCGGTGGGTGAAAGTGATGATTTGATCACAGCAAAAAAAACGGCTAGAGACGTACATTAACACCACCAACAACATAAAACAAAAGC
>RFNS01000155.1 GCA_009927055.1 Alphaproteobacteria bacterium
TCGTGGGACATGTGCGCAGTCTATCACAAACGCGACGAAATAAACAGCTTGAAAAGCACCGTCCTTTAAGTCATTGAAAGGGTGCGGCTTTATCATGCTCAAAAAACTTCCCCAAAAGTTTTTCTTGGTCGTGCTGCCGCTGGCGCGCAAGCTGGCCGGCATGGTTGTCGAGGAATAGGTTTTATCCTAAAGTTTTTGCATGACAGAGATCTCGGTTGCCATTGTGGGGTATGGCCGTATGGGCCGCGAGGTGGAGCAAGCCGCGCGCGCCCGCAACATCCCCATCAGCCATATCATCACCGACAGGCAAAAGCTGGAATCGGCCAAATTTTCGGCCACCGATATCGCGGTGTGTTTTACCAATCCGCGGGCCGAGGCTGAAAATGTGCGCTATTTGTGCAGTCGCGGTGTGTCGATGGTGATTGGCACCACGGGCTGGCAGCATCAGGTGCCCGAGCTGGAACACATCGTGCGTGATAACAAAGTGGGTTTGCTGGTGTCGGGCAATTTCAGCCTGGGCGTGCAGCTGTTTCAAAAAATGGTGCGCATGGCGGCCGAGACATTGGCCAAAACAAAAGTCTATGATGTGCTGATGCACGAATGGCACCATCAACATAAGCAAGATGCGCCATCGGGCACGGCCAAAGAACTGGCACACAACATTTTAGATGTGTGGCCCGATAAAAAAGAATGGGTGCTGACCCCGCATGACAGGGCCGTGGCCCCGCATGAGCTGGCCATCAGCGCGGCGCGCGGGGGCGCGGCCTTTGGCGAACACCAGGTGATTTTTGATTCTGAGGCCGATTGCATCACCTTAACCCACACCAGCAAGGGGCGGGCGGCCTATGCCCATGGCGCCCTGTCGGCGGCGCAGTGGCTGGCAGGTAAAAAAGGATTGTACACGCTGGATGAAATGATGTCAGAATGGCTATCATGAGACACTTTCGCGGACTTTACACGGCGCTGGTCACACCCTTTACGGCTGAAGGGGCGGTTGATTTTCCAGCCCTCAAGCGTTTGGTGGATGAGCAGTTGGCGGCGGGCGTGGCGGGGTTGGTGTTGCTGGGCACAACGGCTGAAACACCCACATTATCTTACCCCGAAAAACTTCAGGTGATCGAGGCCGGCGTGGCCGCGGCCAAAGGAAAATGTCAACTGATTGCCGGCGTGGGCGATAACGAAACCGCCACCAGCATTGAACTGGCGGTGGAAGCGGCCAAGCGCGGCGTTGATGCCATCATGGTCGTCACGCCTTATTATAACAAACCCTCGCAAGAGGGGCAGTACAGGCATTTTGTGGCCGTGGCCGAGGCGGCAGGCCTGCCCACCATGCTGTATAACATTAAGGGTCGCACAGGTGTGAACACCGAACCCGCCACCGTGGCCCGGCTTGCGGCGCACCCACTCATCACGGCCATCAAAGAAGCCTCGGGCGATCTGGATCAGATGATGACGTTGCGACACATGTTGCCGCCCGATTTTTCGATGATGTGCGGCGATGATGCGTGGGCGCTGCCGTTTGTGGCGCTGGGTGCTGTGGGGTTGGTCTCGGTCACCAGTAATTTCAGGCCGGCCGAGATGAAGCAATTGGTGGAAACAGCCCTGGCAGGGAAAATGGCCGATGCGCGCGCGCAGCATGAAAAACTCTTGCCGCTGATGCGCGCCATGATGATGGAAGTGAACCCCGTGCCCGTGAAAACCGCCATGGCGATGGAAAAAAAATTGGCAGAATTTTTCCGTCTGCCGCTGTGTGAGATGATGCCAGAGAACAAGCAAAAACTGGCAGCCATTGTGCAGCAATATCAATCAACCCGCCGCGCCGCCGCCTGAGATGTTTGACAGCATCAAAGGACAACCGTTTTTGAAAATGAATGGACTGGGGAATGATTTTGTGGTGCTGGATGCGCGCGTGCGCGCATGGCCGCGTGATGCGCACATTCTGCGCTGGATCGCCGATCGTCATCGCGGCGTGGGGTGTGATCAGATCATTGTGCTGGAAGAAGCAACTCATGCTGATGTGATGATGCGTATTTATAATGTTGATGCGAGTGAGGCTGAGGGATGCGGCAATGCCACGCGCTGTGTGGCCTGGCTGTTGGCGCAAGAAAAAGGGCAAAGACGCGTGAGCATTCAAGTGGCCAATCGTACGCTTGTCTGTCAGGTGAATGATATTCAACACATTACAGCAAACATGGGCCAGCCCAGTTTTGAGTGGCAGAATATTCCCCTGTCGCACGCGATGGATACGCTGCACGTCCCGCTTTCTATAGACACGGCGCCTGATGCCGTGGCCGTGACGGTGGGCAATCCGCACTGCGTTTTTTTTGTGAATGATGTGATGGCGCTGGAGATTGCGGCGCTGGGCCCGACTGTGGAACGCCACGCCTTTTTCCCCGCGCGCACGAATGTTGAATTTGTGCAGGTGATCGATCGTTGCACGCTGCGCATGCGCGTGTGGGAAAGGGGCAGCGGCATCACGCAGGCCTGTGGCACAGCCGCCACCGCCACGTTTGCCGCCGCGGTCAGGCGCGGTTTTGTCGATCAAAAAGCCAGCGTGATTGTAGATGGCGGCACGCTGATGTTTGACTGGCAGCATCATGGAATCGATTGCACAGGGCCGGCCGCCTTAAACTATGCCGGCGTATTTTAGTGGCGTGTGAAAACATCAATCATCGCGGCATAAATTTCTGTTATTTTTTCCAGATCGGTCAGCGCGATGCGTTCGTTGGTTTGGTGAATGGTGGCGTTTGTCGGCCCGCAATCGATGACAGGGCAAAAAGCCTGAATAAAGCGCGCATCCGATGTGCCGCCATCGGTTGAAAGTGCTGGCGTTACACCTGCGGTTCTCGCAATGGTCGCAATCATTTTTTCAAGCAACGGCGTGTTCTGCGTGATAAAAGCGGGGGTTGGCGGCGTGACCACGTGAAGCGAGAATATATTTTTATCTGCTATGCGCGCTAGCATCGCTTGAATCATTTCTGTCAACTCGTCGTGCGTGTAGGCGGGGTTATAACGTATGTTAACGTTGGCAGAAGCCGTGGCAGGAATAACATTGCGCGCGGGGTTGCCTACATCGATGCTGGTGATTTCAAGATGCGTGGGTGGAAATTGTGCAAAAGGTTTATCAAGCGGCAGGTGCCGCAGGGCCTGCAGCAAATTAAGCAAAACAGGCACGGGGTTTTGCGCCAGCTGTGGATAGGCCACATGCCCCTGCCTGCCCTGAACATGCAACGTGGCCGAGAATGAGCCGCGCCGGCCAACCTTCACCGTATCGCCCACAACCCTGTTGCTGGTCGGCTCGCCATTGATGCAAAAACCAAACGTGTGACCGCGCGCGGCCAAATGCGGCAGCAGTTTTGCCGTGCCATTGATGGCGATGCCTTCTTCATCGCTGGTGGCGGCAAAGGCGAGTGGGGGATTTTTCCCATAGGTTTGTTTGTGCCGGGCCACGGCGGCCACCATGGCGGCCAGGCTACTTTTCATATCGCACGCGCCGCGCCCCCAAAGATAACCATCGGCCACCGTGGCGCTGAAGGGCGGATATGTCCATAAGGTTTCATCACCCGTCGGCACAACATCAATATGGCCGCTGAGGAGAAGTTTTGGATGATCGCCCCCGCCCGCATGCGCAAAAAAATTATCAACCCGCGCATCGCCATCGCCAAACGATATGACATCAGACGTGAAGCCGAGTTGATCAAACCATTGTCTCAGCAACGCAAAACAGCCTGCCTCGCGGGGGGTGATGCTGGGGCACCGCATCAGTTGCTGCGCCAGGGGCAGCGGGTTGGTGAGGGTCATGAAATATCTCGTAGCAGGTCATTCAAACTGGTTTTGCGGCGCGTATTTTCATCGACCTGTTTCACAATCACGGCGCAGGCAAGAGATGGCGCGCGGGGTGTGCTTCCAGGCAGAGTGCCCGGCACCACCACAGAATAAGGCGGCACCACACCGTGGGAAATTTCCCCCGTCGCGCGGTTGACAATTTTGGTGGAGGCGCCCAGAAACACACCCATTGATATCACGCTGCCTGTGCACACGCGCACGCCTTCGGCCACTTCGCTGCGCGCGCCGATAAAACAATCATCCTCAATGATCACGGGCGCGGCTTGCAGCGGCTCTAGCACGCCGCCAACGCCCACCCCGCCCGAGATATGACAGTTGGCCCCAATGTGCGCGCACGAACCCACCGTGGCCCATGTATCAATCATCGTGTTCGCGCCCACATAAGCCCCCACATTGATAAAACACGGCATCAGCACAACGCCCGGCGCAATATGCGAACCGCGGCGCACAAGGCTGCCGGGTACGGCCCGAAAGCCTGAATGTTTCCAATCATCCGGCGACCATTCAGCATGACGCAGAGGGATTTTATCCCACCATGTTGTGCCATCGGGGGCGCCTGTCATGGCGCGGTTGGGCTGAAGCCGGAAGGAAAGCAGAATGGCTTGCTTGATCCACGCGTTCACTTTCCAATGCTCGCCGTCTTTTTCGGCCACGCGCCATGCGCCTTTTTCCAGTTGATCCAGCACAAAGGCCACCGCATCATGAACAGAGGCGGGCGATTGTGGCGAGATGCTGCCAATCTCGGCAAAGGCACCATCAATGATTTTTTGGCAAGCGTCAGGTGTCATGAGTTTTCCAGTTGATCAACGGTGGTGAACATTAAAAGCTCGGCCGAGGCGGGGAGGGGCGTGCCAGAGATAGGTTGGCTTAAACTGAACAGCGCGAAACCACCCGGCGGCAGGCTGAGCGCCAGGTGATTTTCCCATGCGTGCGGACGTTTGGCCAGCCACGTGCAGGCCTGATGCATGGTGGGATTATGCCCCACCACCAGCGTGCGCGCGGCCCCGTGTGTTGATAGCGCGCGCCAAAGGCCCGGCATATCGGTATGATAAAGTTCGGGCAGGTCCATGCGCTCGGCCACAAAACTGCCATCGAGCGCCAGATCGGCCGTCTCACGCGTGCGTTGCGCGGCCGAGACCAGCGCCCGATCAAAGTAAAGATTATTGGCTTTCAGCCAGTGCGAGAGTTTGCGGGCCGATGTCATGCCATAAAGGCTGAGCGGGCGTTCGCGGTCGCTTTCGGGGCTTTGCTCCGGCTCGGCCCGCGCATGACGCAAAAGGGCCAGAAGATGATGTTTTTCAGACATAACAAAAACTTAACCAGAATATTCTTTACTGACAATGTCATGGTTACGGCCTCTCCATTGCTCGATGTTGCGCAGCGATACATCAACCGCGAGCTTTCTATTCTTGCGTTCAACCGCCGCATTTTAGAGCAGGCGCAGAATGTGCATTATCCGCTGCTGGAGCGTGTGCGTTTTTTAAGTATCTGCGCCAATAATATTGATGAATTTACCATGGTGCGCGTGGCGAATATTGAAGAACGCATGAAGCGCGAACCCACCAAACGCACCGATGATGGGCTGCTGCCTTCAGAACATATTGCCGTGATGACTCAGCGAAAATTGCAACTGTTGCAAGAGTTGCAGGCAACGTGGCTGAGTTTGCGGCAAGAACTTTTGGAAAACGGCATTGTGATTGTCGAACCAACCCTGCTGCCGCAGATCGAGCAGCAATGGCTGCGTCGCCATTATGTTGAGCATGTTTTTCCGCTTCTCACCCCTATGGCGGTTGATCCGGCACATCCGTTTCCGTTCATTCAAAATTCGGGCGTGGCGCTGGCGCTGGAGATGCGCGAAAAAAACACATCCGAAATGCTGAACGCGGTGGTGCCGCTGCCGTTGCAACTGTCGCGTTTCATTCGCCTGCCCGATAAAAAGGATGATCAGCAAATTCGTTTTGTGATGCTGGAAAGTTTAATCACCGCATTTTTAGATGAATTGTTCCCTGATTTTTTTATTGTCAGTCGCGGGTTGTTTCGGGTGCTAAGAAATTCGGACATTGAGGTGGATGAAGATGTCGAAGACTTGCGCCGATATTATGAAACCGCCATTAAAAAACGATCGCGCGGCCATATCATCAGGTTATCCATCACCCAGAACACCCCTGTCTCGATGCAGCAATTTCTGGCGCGGCAAATGGGCGTCTCAGCCGATCGCGTGTTTATCAACAAAGGTATGCTGCGATCGGTCGATACGGCCCAGCTGATTGTGCATGAAAGGCCCGAATTGCTGTTCAAAAGTTTTGTGCCGCGCATGCCTGAAAGATTGCAAGAATTTGATGGCAATATTTTTTCGGCCATCGCGGCGAAAGATTTTGTGGTGCATCACCCCTATGAAAGTTTTGATGTGGTGGTCGATTTTATTCGTCAAGCCGCGCACGACGCGGATGTGCTGGCCATCAAACAAACGGTCTATCGCACCAGCAAAGATAGCCCCATTATGCACGCGCTGATTGAGGCGGCAGAGCAGGGAAAATCGGTCACCTGCATGGTCGAGTTGAAAGCGCGTTTTGATGAAGAAGCCAACCTCCGTTGGGCGCGCGATTTGCAACGCGCGGGCGTGCAAATTATTTACGGCTTTGTCGATTTGAAAACGCACGCCAAGATGGCCCTGGTGGTGCGCAGGGAAAGCAAAGGCCTTGTGACTTATGCGCACTTCGGCACCGGCAATTATAACCCGCACACCGCGCGCACCTATACCGATTTATCATACTTCACGTGCGATCCTGTCTTGTGTGGCGATGCGGCGCATCTGTTCAATTATATGACAGGATACGCCAGCCCCCATGACATGAAAAAAATTATCGCGGCACCCCTGCACATGCGCCAAAAAATTATGGCGCTGATTGATGATGAAATATCATGTGCCAAAGCAGGAAAACCGGCCAGTATGTGGGCCAAGGTGAATGCGCTGGTCGATACAGAAATTATTGAAAAACTTTATGAAGCCTCGGCAGCAGGTGTGCAGGTTGATTTGGTGGTGCGCAGCGGGTGCAGTCTGCGCCCAGGCGTAAAGGGGCTTTCTGAGAACATTCGCATCAAAAGTATTGTGGGCCGGTTTCTTGAGCACGCGCGCATTTTTTGTTTCGGCGCGGGGCATGCGCTGCCCAGCCCGCATGCCAAAATTTATATCTCGTCGGCCGATTTGATGCCGCGCAATCTGGACAGGCGGATTGAGCTGATGGTGCCCATCGACAACCCCACCGTGCACCAGCAGGTGCTGAACCAGGTGATGCTGGCCAACATGTTGGATAACGCCAGCAGTTGGGAATTGAGAAGCGATGGCAGCTATCGCCGCGTGACCACCAATCAGCAATATTTCAGTGCGCATGATTATTTTTTAGATCACCCCTCGCTTTCGGGACGCGGGGCGCATACGGGCAAAAAAATGCCCCCGCAGCTGGTGCTGCATCATGCCACCACCACCGATGTTGCGTCAGGCTATGGGGCCTAAAACTCTTTCACAAATTCCGTTGCGCACGCTTCGCAAAGATTGCCCCGTGGCGGTGATCGATCTGGGGTCCAATTCAGTGCGGCTGCAGATTTTCAGAAAGCTGGAACGCCGGCCCGTTGAATTGCACACCGAAAAATTTTTGCTGAAACTTGGGCGCGACCTGGGCAAAAGCAGTGATAGCAGGTTGCATGTTTTGTCGGCCACTCACCGCGCCATGTTAATGTCGGTCATGCGGCGATATGTCGCCATCATCAACAATTTTTCGCCGGCCATTCCGCCTGGCAATGTTTTTGCGCTGGCCACGGCCGCCATGCGTGATACGCACAATGGCCAGCAGGTGGCGGCAGCCATTGAAAGCCAGCTTGGCCTTCGTATCCATATCATCGGCGCCCCAACCGAAGCGCTGTTGGCTGCGTTGGGTGCTGTGGCCAGTGAAGAAACGCCGCACCAATTTTCGGCAGGGTTGTTGGGCGATTTGGGTGGCGGCAGCCTAGAGCTGATTGCGATGAAAGATTTTGTCAACAATCTCTCGTCGTCTTCCATGCCTACCGAAAGCTGGGTGCGTCGCATGGTGTCGCTTCCGCTTGGCGTGCATCGGTTGTCATCGCTGGCGCAGGGCGATGAAAGAAAAATGCTGCACGCGGCATCGGGGGCGCTGGGCCGCACAACGTTTTCTCATGTTATCGCCTCAGGCGGCAGTTGGCGCACCATTGGCAAACTCTATCGTCTTGCTCACGGGTATCCTGATAAAAATGTTCACGGCTTTTCGCCGCCCATGAAGGCGTTCAAAAAATTTCTGCGGTTGGTGGCCGAGGGCCGAAAAAGTATTTTGAAAAAAGCCGAAGGTAGGGCCGATGTGCTGCCCTCTGCCGCCCGCCTTTTAGAATCGGTGCTGACACAGGTGCAAGCAGAAAAAATATCGTTTACCGATAGCGGTGTCGTGGCGGGGTTTTTATATGCCGCGCTGGCCGAGAAAAAAAGCGCCTCAGCCAGGCAGACAGGCGCGGATCGTAGCGATGTGGCCGCCGTGCGCGCTTTTTTGAAGAAATCGCCGTTGAATAAGCTTCTGGCCCCCTATCCGTGGGAAAAATCCCTGATGATGGAGGAGTTGATTGACAACACACTGCATAAAAATTGGCGCGGCCAAGTGGCGGCTGTTCACGCTTTTGCGGCTGCGCACGGGTTGGATGAAAAAGAGCGCGCTTTTATGGCGGCGGCGGTCTCGGCCCGTTGCGGATATGCGGGCGGATCGTGGGCGGGTCTTTTATCGGTGCGCGAAAAAATGGCTGCGCAGTTTTTGGGGCGCTTTGTGGCGCTGCTGGCGGCGCTTACCGCGCTGTCGCCTTCGCTTCTGCGTCAAATCAGGGTGATGATTGTTAAAAAGCGGTTGAAACTGGTGGTGCCAAAAATGTTATTGGGGCCAGAGCCTGAGCGGTTACAAAAACAAATCGATCCGCTTCAGCGCTATGTGCGAGAGCTTGGATGAGTGATCACCATCATCTTTTGTGTGTCTATGTCACGTTCCCTGATCAAACATCGGCCGAGAATATGGCGCAGACATTGGTTGAGTTAAAACACGTGGCGTGCGCAACATTGCTGCCTGCCGGCATCAGTTTTTATATGTGGGAGGGGGCGCTGAACCAAACAGCCGAAGTGGTGATGTTGGCCAAAACAACGGCCAGCCAATGGCCGGCACTGCTGGATTGTGTGGCGCGCCACCATCCCTATCAGGTGCCGTGTGTGCTGGCGTGGCCGTTGATGCACGTTGCCACAGCGTATGAGAGTTGGGTAAGGGGCGAGGTGGGGGAGCGTGGCGGGCGTGGATGAGGTATTATCATACCACATCATTATTTGCTTGACGTGCCGGTCCTTGGGCCGCTAAAAAGGCCCCACGAAGGATCACATGGCAACAAAAGCAGCAACCAAGCAGCCTGCCAAGGCTAAAAAAACAGCCCCCAAGGCAGAACATAAGGCCAATAAAAAACCGGCCGCCACATCGCGCATCAGCTATGCTCGCAACCGCAAGGTGACGCCCATGCTGAAGCCCGCCGACGTGCAAAAAGAATGGGTGATGATTGATGCCGAGGGGGTGGTGCTGGGTCGCTTGGCCGCCTTTATTGCCCACAAATTGCGCGGGAAAGATAAGCCGGCGTTTACACCTTCGACCGATTGTGGAGATAACGTGGTGGTGATCAACGCCGCCAAGGTGGCCATGACCCGCAACAAACTGGATGATGAAAAATATTATTATCACACCGGTTTTCCGGGCGGCATTAAAGAGCGCACGCGCAGCATGATGCTGCGTGGGAAAAATCCCTCACGCGTGGTTTATCTGGCCGTGCAGCGCATGATGCCGCGGGGCCCCCTCGGCCGTTTGCAAATGACGCATCTGCGCATTTATCCCGCCGCCGAGCATCCGCACGCCGCGCAACAGCCCACAATGGTGGCCTTTGGCACCGTGAACCCCAAAAACAAACTGCGTTAACGAACAGGATCAACCATGGCCTCCCCCCGCGCTGTCCGCCTGACTGAAGTCAAGACACCCAAAAAAACTCCTGCCGCTTCAAAAGAAGCAGCCCCCAAAGCAGACGTGAAAACGGAAGAAAAGAAAACATCGCGCCTTGATGCGCAATCGCGCGCCTATGCCACGGGCAAGCGTAAAAATGCGGTGGCCCGCGTATGGCTGTCGCAGGGACGCGGACAAATTGTGGTGAACGATCGTCCGGTCGAGCAATATTTTGCCCGCCCCGTTTTGCAGATGATTGTGCGCCAGCCGTTTTTGGTGGCCGATCGCGATGGTCAGTTTAACGTGATGGTCACGGTGATGGGCGGCGGTCTTTCAGGCCAGGCTGGCGCTGTGAAGCACGGCATTTCAAAGGCGCTGACATACTATGAACCCGATTTGCGCCCCGTGCTGAAAAAGGCCGGATTTTTAACGCGCGATGCCCGCGTGGTGGAACGTAAAAAATACGGCCGCTACAAAGCACGTCGTCGCTTCCAATTCTCAAAACGTTAGACTGTGGCCGCTTCTTCTGTGCCCTTGCGCGTGGCTGTTTTGGGCGCCAGTGGCTATACGGGGGTTGAGCTTTTGCGCCTTCTGGTAGCGCATCCGCACGTTCACATCGCCGCCCTTTCGGCCGAAAAAAATGCAGGGCAAACGCTGCAAGCTTTGTGGCCGCAGTTTGTGGGCAAGCAACTTCCTGTTCTGCAAAAAATTGATCAGATTGATTTTGCAGAGGTCGATTGTGTTTTTTGCGCGCTGCCGCATGGCCTGACCCAGGCCGTGGTGCGCGATTTGCCCAAACATCTGCGCATCATCGATTTGTCGGCCGATTTTCGTTTGAAGAATATTGACGATTATGCCGCGTGGTATGGCCACGTGCATGAGGCGCCGCAGCTGCAGGCCGAGGCTGTTTATGGCTTGTCAGAAATTTATCGTCATGCCATTCGGCGCGCGCGCCTGGTGGCCAACCCAGGGTGTTATCCAACATCGGCCCAGCTGCCGCTCATTCCCCTGCTGCGCGAAAAATTGGTCGCGGGCGATGCCATGATTATCGATTCAAAATCGGGCGTATCGGGGGCGGGGCGCGAGGCGAAAATGGGCAGTTTGTTTTGCGAAGTCACCGAAGGCATTCACGCCTATGGTGTGGCCTCGCACCGCCACGCGCCAGAGATTGATCAGGGCCTGAGTGAGGCTGCGGGCTATCAAATTGTGGCGACCTTCACACCGCACCTGATGCCGATGAGCCGCGGTATTTTATCAACCATCTATGTGAGCATGACGCGCGGCGTGACGGTTGAGCACATTCATCACACCCTGCGCAACACCTATGCAAACAGCCCGTTTGTGCATGTGCTGCCCCCATCACACGTGCCGCAAACCCGCCATGTGCGCGGCACCAACCATGCGCATATCGGCGTGGTGGCCGATCGTGGTGCGGGCAGGGCCATCATTGTTTCTGTCATCGATAATCTGATGAAAGGGGCCAGCGGCCAGGCCGTGCAAAACATGAACATCATGTATGACTGGCCAGAAGAGACAGCCCTGCAACACGTGGCGTTGTTTCCCTAATGTCGGCGGCCCCCATCATTCTGCCCTATCGGGGGATTTTTCCCACAATCGATGACACAGCTTTTGTGGCGCCCGGCGCCGTGGTGATTGGCGATGTGCACATTGGGCCAGAATCGAGCATCTGGTTCGGGTGCGTGCTGCGGGGTGATGTGAACGTTATTCGCATTGGCGCGCGCAGCAATGTGCAAGATGGCACGATTGTTCATGTGGCGGCCGAGGGGCAGGGCACCTTTGTGGGCAACGATTGCACAGTGGGGCACAGCTGCCTGCTGCACGCCTGCACGCAGGATGAAAGTTTTGTGGGCATGCACGCCAGCATGCTGGATGGATCGCGGCTGGAAAAGCACGCCATGCTGGCGGCCGGCGGCCTGTTGACAGGCAACAAAACAGTGCCATCGGGCCAGTTGTGGGCGGGAAGCCCCGCCAAGTTCTGGCGTGCGATGGCCGAAAAAGATTTGGCCGAGATCACCAAACGCAGCGCGCAATATGTGGCGCTGTCAAAGACATATCGCTAAGCCGCGCGCACCGTCACATAACTTCCGGGGGCGGCCTCAAGCGTGGGGGTGTGTGTTCCGGGTTGGATGGCGGGCTGCAGCGGGCCTGCAAATTCTTTCACCCACGTGGCCCACACTGGCCACCAGCTGCCCGGATGTTCGGTGGCCGCGCTCAGCCAATCATCGGGCGAGGCGGGCGTTTCAGCATTCATCCAATAACTATATTTGCTGTGCTGCGGCGGGTTGATGATGCCCGCAATGTGGCCAGAGCCAGACAACACAAACGTTGTTGGCCCCGAATAAATTTGCGTGGCCTTATAAACGCCGCGCCAGGGGGTGATGTGATCCTCGCGCGTGCCCACAATAAAAGCGGGCAGTGAGATATCGGTCAGGTTCAGCGATATATCTTTCAACACATAGCCGCCGGCTTTTGCCAAAAGATTATCACGATACATGCTGCGCAAATAGGTGCGATACATTTTGGCGGGAAGGCCTGTGCTGTCGCTGTTCCAATACAGCAAATCGAATGGAAAAGGTTCTTTGCCCAGCAAATAATTGTTCACCACAAAATTCCACACCAAATCATTCGCGCGCAGCATGCTAAAGGTGTTGGCCATATAGCTGGCGGGCATATAGCCTTTATCGCCAATGGCATGATCGATGATTTTGAAATGCTCATCATCAATAAACACGCCAATGTCGCCCGGCTCTGAAAAATCGACCATCGTTACAAAATAAGTGGCGCTGTTGATGGTGGGGATGGCGGGGGGCTGGGGCGCCTTGGCCAAATAGGCCAGCAGCATGGAAAGCAGCGTGCCGCCAAGACAATAGCCAATCATGTTCACGCTTGTACACTGTGTGGCGCGCTGCATGGCCTGAAGCGCCGCCACCAATCCCGCATCGATATACTGTTCAAAATCAATATCGCGGTGGCGTTCATCGGGGTTCACCCACGAAATCATAAAAACGGCGTGGCCCTGCGCCAGCGCATAACGCACGAACGAATTTTTTTCCTTCAAATCGAGAATGTAATATTTATTGATCCACGGCGGCACAATCAGCAACGGGGCTGCGAACTGGTTTTCGGTCAGCGGCTGATAGTGAATAAGCTGAATAAGTTCGTTCTGATAAATCACCTGTCCTTGGCTGGTGGCAATGTTTTTGCCCAGCGCGAAGGCGTTCATATCGGTCATGGTGATGCGTAATTCGCCCTGGCCGCGTTCAAGATCATTCAGCAGATTTTCAAGGCCTTTCACAAAATTCTCGCCCCCTGTTTCGGCGGCGGTGCGCAACACTTCGGGGTTCGTCATCCAAAAGTTGGCGGGCGACATGGCATCGACAAACTGGCGCGTATAAAATTCAATTTTGCGTTGTTGCGGCGCATCCAGCCCCTTAATATCGCTGACTGTGGTTTGCAGCCACTTGGCGGTCAGCAGATAAGATTGTTTCAAAAAATCAAACGCCACATTTTCCTGCCATGCCTGATCCTTAAAGCGTCTATCGTTGGGGGGGGCTTCAATCACCACCTCGGAAGGTTTGCCCATAAAGCGCCGCGCGGTTTGCTGGCACAGCTTCAAATAATCTTGCCACCAGCGCAGCTGAATATCGACAAGGCGTCTTGGGTCTTCGGCCAGCCTGTGCCACGCTTCCAGCCATAAATGACCAAAGGCATTGGCATCTACCGGGATATCGGGCTGATGCAGCCGCACTTTATCCAGCCATTGCTGCACAAGGGGTTGCGCACGCTCAGACAATTTGACCAGGGCCTGGGTCAGCGCCACAGGATCGGGGGCTTTGGCGGCGGGCTGATCGTGCGCCAGAGGCGACGCGGGGGCGGCATCGGCCCCGGCCACGGTCTCGGCCCCGACCCCATCTTTTTCTTCTGTTTTGCGTGTGGCCATTTTCACCCTGATGCGGGGTTTTTCAGTCTCGCCCGTGCTGGCGCCGGTCACAAAGCTGCGGATAGCCGCCAGTTGCGCCGCCGTTGCGTCATCAAGATGACCGGGTTTGTTCTGCGGGTCAGATGACATTATGCTGCCGTTGATGAATAATCTCACGATTCATGCTGGAACCTTAAACAAACTTATCGCCACAGGGCAAGCTGCAGCCCGCGTGACCGTGATGGGCAGCGTGTTGCTCTTGACAGCCTGCGCCGACACCGTGTGGCCTGAATGGATTTCGGGTGAGCCGCCGCGCAACGTGACGGGGGCGCAAGCCAACACCCCCGGCATCACGCGCATGGGGGCCGAGGGGAACGATTGGCCCCGCCTGCAGGAAGTGCCCAACACGCCACCCGCCATTCAAAACAGCAGCAAAAATATTCTGGAATTAGAAATGCAGCGACGCAACGGTGTGGCGCAGCATCAAAAAATCTGGGCCAAGGAAGTGCCATGAGAATGTTCAAAATTGGTCTTGTAGGGCTTGGCACCGTGGGGGGTGCCGTGGCGTATGAATTGTTGAACCATGCCGACAAACTTTCGCATCAGGCGGGGCGCCAGATAAAGCTGGTGGCCGTGCACGCGCGCGATCGCGCCAAAAAACGTGCCTGCCCCATTCCTGATTCTCTTTGGGCCGATGATCCTCTCTCGCTGCCAACAAGCGATGTGGATGCGGTGATCGAGCTGGTGGGCGGTGCGCAAGGTTTGGCGCTTGATTTAGCCCAAAAAACATTGAAAGCCGGTAAAATTTTTATCACCGCCAACAAGGCCTTGATCGCCACCCATGCGAAAGAAATCCATCAACTGATGTCATCACATCATGGTTGCCTCTATGCCGAAGCGATGGTGGCGGGGGCCATTCCTGTTCTTAAAACCATGCGCGAGGCGTTGGCGGCCAACACCATCAGCAGCGTGCAGGGCATTCTGAACGGCACCTGCAATTTTATTTTGACGCAGATGGAGCAGCAAGGGTTAGATTATGCACAAGCTTTGACGCAGGCCCAGGCAGAAGGTTATGCCGAGGCTGATCCTGCGCTGGATGTAGAAGGCGGCGATACGGCGCATAAGCTGGCCATTCTGGCCGGTGTGGCGGTGGGGGCGGTGCCTCAACTCTCGCCCATGCGGGTGGAGGGGATCAATCGCATCCTGCCGGTTGATCTGGCGACGGCCAAAGAACTGGGTTATCGCATCAAGCTGCTGGGCGTGGCTCAATTCACCCCGCAGGGCCTTATTCAATGGGTGGGGCCGTGTCTTGTCTCGCAGCGCAGTTTACTGGCGCAGGTGCATGGGGCCGAAAATGCGGTGC
>RFNS01000213.1 GCA_009927055.1 Alphaproteobacteria bacterium
GGGTGGTGGTGGCCTGATTAAGACCGCGCAGAATATTGGCAGTTTGGCGCGATTGCCACATCACATGGTTTTCTGCAGCGGCCAGGCGTTCCTCCAGATAATCGATACGCACCTTGGCTTCGACATACTGGCGCTGATTATCCAGCAAAAAGGCCGCAAAAATAACAAACAGCGCGGCGCAGCAGGTCACAGACACGCCAAGGCTGACAACCCACTGTTTCAAACGCGTCGATTCATCGAGGGACATGCAGGCTCCTAGTTGTGTTGATAGAGAGAGTGAACAAGCTGGCCACCGCGGCACAGGCATACGGCACGCACAATATCTTCTTGCCAGTCAATGCCGGCCAGAGATTTTTCCTTGCCCAGCAGGTGCGTGACAAAGCTGAGAAGATTGCGGGCATACAGCGCGCTGGCATCGGTGGCAATGCGGCTGGGGATGTTGCGATGACCAACAATTTTTACGCCATGGTGGGCCACCACCTCGCCCAGCTGGCTAACTTCGCAGTTGCCGCCTTGCTCGACCGCCATATCCATAATCACGCTGCCGGGCTTCATGCTTTCCACCATCTCGCGGCTGACCAGCCTGGGCGCAGGACGGCCGGGAATAAGCGCGGTGCATATCACCACATCTTGCTTTTTAATTGTTTCGGCAATCAGCGCGGCTTGGCGGCGTTTATAATCATCGCTCATTTCCTTGGCGTAGCCGCCCGCGGTTTCGGCCTGTTTCACTTCTGGGTCATCGACCATCACAAAACTAGCGCCCAGGCTTTCAACCTGTTCTTTGGCGGCCAGGCGCACATCGGTGGCGCACACCACGGCCCCCAAGCGTTTGGCGGTGGCAATGGCCTGAAGCCCGGCGACACCCGCCCCCATCACCATCACCTTGGCGGGTGGCACGGTGCCGGCCGCCGTCATCATCATGGGGAAGCCGCGGGTAAATTCGGCGGCCGCATCCAGCACGGCGCGATAGCCCGCAAGGTTTGATTGGCTGGACAGCACATCCATGCTTTGCGCGCGTGTGATGCGCGGCATCAGTTCCATCGCCAGGGCGGTGGCGCCCTTGCTGGCCATCGCCTCCACCAGTGGTTTGTTGTGGTGTGGGTTGAACATGGCCACCACAATGGCCCCTTGCTTCAGGGCGGCGACATCATCGTCGGTCGGGGCTTGAACCTTCAGCACAATATCGCTGGCCGATAAAATGGCGTGCTTGTCAGACAGCGTGGCACCCGCATCGGCAAAAGCCTGATTGGTATAGCTGGCGGCGGTGCCTGCATCATGCTCGACCAGCACGGCAGCGCCCAGGGCCAGATATTTTTTCACGGTTTCGGGGGTGGCGGCCACACGCTTTTCGGCCACAGCAAGATCACGAAGGATGCCAACAGTCAGTGTCATGAGATTCGAGCAAGGATGCCCGAACAATGTCGTGTTGTGAAGGGTTAATCTTGGCTTGTGGATAAGTTGAATGATGTCAGGATTTTTTGTTGTTTCTGTTGAAGTTTCTGAACATCAAAGCCTTGAATAAGCTCATGAAACATTGTGTACCAGTTCAGGTTGGCATTCAGGCGCAGAAAAACCGATCCCAAACCCACGGCGGCCCTGTCCATAAACACAAAGCCGCGCGGCACCTTGACGCGGCCAATTTTTCGCAGCTCGGCATGCACGCGGGCGGCGGTTTCGCGGCCATAGGTGCCGGTGTTGGTTTCATCAATGGGGCGTGTTTTGTTTTGCAGAATGGGGGCGTAAACAAAACGGGCCCAAATGTTTAATACATCGATCAATTCTTTGCTTGGCTTCTCAAACCCCCATGCCTGATAAGCGGCCACGGCTTTGTCATCATCGTTATCGTGCAGGGCGAAATATAAATCAATCACGCCGGCCACCAGTTTGGGCTGAAAAATGCGCACGCATCCAAAATCGAATAAATTGATGCTGTTGTCGGGGCGCACGGTATAGTTGCCCATGTGTGGATCGCCATGAATAACGCCAAAATTATAAAGCGGCGAATACCATGCCTTAAACATATTCAACGCAATTTGGTTGCGTGCGGCCTGGTTTCTGGGGTCGATGGCCAGTGCGAACTTTTCACCCTCAAGCCATTGCATGGTCAGAAGGCGCGGCGAGCTTAAGTCATCATGCACGGTGGGCACGTGCACGCCATCAACGCGGGCCAGCATGTGGGCATACAGTTTGGCGTGGGTGGCTTCGCGGGTGTAATCCAGTTCTTCATACAGGCGGGCGGCAATTTCGGCGTGCACATCATGGGTCATCACCGCCTTGTCAAAATGTTCAAACACGCCAAAAAGCATTTTCAGCTGCTGAAGATCAGACGCCACCGCCGAGGCCATATCAGGATATTGCAGTTTGCACGCAACCGTTTCACCCGCAAGCGTGATGGCCTTATGCACCTGCCCCAGCGAGGCGGCGTGGGCCGCATGTTCGCTGAAGTGCTTGAACTTTTTTTGCCAGTCGGCACCCAGCTCGCCCGCCATGCGGCGCTTCACAAACACCCAGCTCATGGGGGGGGCATCGGCCTGAAGTTGCGCCAGCTCGGTGGCATATTCGGGCGGAACGGCATCAGGAATGGTGGCCAGCAGCTGCGCCACCTTCATCAGCGGCCCTTTTAAGTTGCCCAGGGTTTGCCGCAGGGCGGCCGCCAGCTGGGCGCGCTCGGCCATGCCGCGGCTTCCTTTTATTTTTTGCGCGGCCAGTTTCATGCCCACGCCCGCCATGCCACCGCTGACACGGGCAAAACGCTTGGCCCGCCCTGCCAGAGAACCTGTTTTTTTTCTTCCCGTCTTTTTATTCGTCATCGTCACGCATCATATCATGGCCAGGCCGCCATTGACGTGTAGCGTTTGACCGGTCACATAGCTGGCTTCGGCGCTGGCCAGAAACACGGTGGCGGCGGCGATATCGGTGCTGGCGCCCATTTTGCCGCACGGAATGTTTTGGGCAATGCGGGCTTTTTGGTCATCGTTCAGGGCATCTGTCATGGCGCTGGCAATAAAACCAGGGGCGATGCAGTTCACCGTAATGCCGCGCGGCGCCATTTCTTGGGCCAGGCTTTTGCTCATGCCAATCAGCCCGGCTTTGCTGGCCGCATAGTTTGACTGGCCGGGGTTGCCTGTCACCCCCACCACCGAGGTGATGGAAATAATACGTCCCCAGCGCTGACCCATCATGCCCTTCATCACCGCGCGCGACAGACGAAACGCCGCACCAAGATTGACGTTGATCACCGTATCCCAGTCATCATCCTTCATGCGCAGGGCCAGGCCATCGCGCGTAAGGCCGGCATTGTTCACCAGAATATCGACAGTGCCGCCCAGCGCAGTTTCGGCATCTTTCACCAGTTGCGCGGGGGCCGCAGCATCGGCAAGGTTGGCGGTCACTACATGCGCGCGATCACCCAGTTTTTTTTGCACCTGTTCCAGCGCATCGCGGCGCGTGCCCGTTAAAACCACGGCGGCCCCTTGCGCGTGCAGGGCTTCGGCAATGGCGCTGCCAATACCACCCGAGGCGCCGGTGACCAGTGCTTTTTTCCCTTGAAGTGAAAACATGTTTTTTCCTCTCGTGATGATGCTGTTTATACCGCAGCCGCCGCGCGCAACAAACTGCGGGCCTTGGCCAGCGTTTCCTGATACTCTGATTGGGGCACGCTATCATGCACAATGCCGGCCCCCGCCTGCACGTAAAGTTGATTGTTTTTAAGAAGGGCGGTGCGAATGGCAATGCACGTATCCATATTGCCGTTGGCACCAAAATAACCCACGCAACCGGCATAAAGGCCGCGTGCCGTTGGCTCCAGCTGTTCTATAATTTGCATCGCCCTTATTTTTGGCGCGCCCGAGACAGTGCCAGCCGGAAAACCCGCCAGCAGCGCATCCAGCATATCGGCATCCGCGCGCAACTCGCCACTCACCTGACTGACCAAATGCATCACGTGCCGATAATGTTCGATGGTGTAAAGCGCATCCACCTTCACGGTGCCGGTTTTGGCCACGCGCCCCACATCGTTGCGGCCTAAATCAACCAGCATTAAATGTTCGGCGCGTTCCTTGGGGTCGGCCAGCAAATCGGCCGCCAGTTCGGCATCGGTGTGGTTGCCCATGCCGCGCGGGCGCGTGCCGGCAATGGGGCGCACGGTTATTTTGCCATCGCGCACACGCACCAGAATTTCAGGGCTGCTGCCCACCACCGCGTGCCCGCCAAAATCGAAACAGAAAAGAAAGGGTGATGGATCGTGCCGGCGGATGCTGCGATAAAGCGACAGCGCGGAATGCGAAAAAGGCACCGAAAGCCGTTGCGACAACACCACCTGAAACACATCGCCCGCCGCGATATATTCTTTTGCTTTGGTAACAATATCGACAAACTGCTGCTCGGTCATATTGCTGGAAGGGGCGGGCAGAGTGGGGGATTTTTCCCTGACAGTTTCCAGCGGCAGCGGCTGCTGCAATTCGCGCAGGGCGGCCTGAAGGCGTTCTGTGGCGTGGCGATAGGCGTCGTCAGCATTTTGTTTGCCATGGGCCCAACAGGGCGCCACCAGGGTAAAATGGCTTTCAATCTGATCGACAATCACCAATAATTGCGGACGCAGCAGCAGCGCATCGTGGTCAAGCAGGGCCGGGCCATGAGGCGCAGGAACAGCTTTTTCAAACTGGCGAATAAATTCATACCCCAAATAGCCAAACAAACCTGCCGCCAGCGGCTGGGGTAAATTGTCGCCCTGCAGGGTTGTTTCGGCCAGCAGCGTGCGCAGCGATGCCAGCGGGGCGCATGGTTCTTTAATGTATCCCTGCTCGCCCAGGGCGGGGGCGCGATTAATCTCGGCCACATCGCCACGCGCGCGCCACAAAAGATCAGGATCGCGCCCGATAAACGAATATCGCCCGCGCACCACGCCGCCTTCCACGCTTTCCAGCAAGAAGGGCATGTGCCCGTTCGCCGAGAGTTTCAGCATGGCTGAAACAGGCGTGTCGCAATCGTTCAGCACGCGGCACCACACGGCCTGATTTTCTCCGCGTGACCAGCGAGATGAAAATGTGTGAAGGTCAGGAAAAAAAGCGGGCGGCACGATTTGCTTATTCAGCGTTGGTATAGAGGCTGTCGATCACATCCTGCTTGATGATAACAGGATGTTGCGCGCGCCATGTTTTTTCAAACGCGGCATAAACATCGCCGCGCCAGTGACGGGTGAGTTCATTGGCCAGCGCATCGCGTTCGCTGGTCGATGGTTGGGGGCCATCTTCAACCTTTGCCAGCCTGACGACATAAGAAGCTGTGCCGCCTTGAACCGTGGTAATGTCGCCCACACCCAGTTGCAGCAAGGCTTCTTGCACATTCGCGGGCATATCACTTTCTGCGCGTTGCAGAAGCGAGAAGGGGCGGAAATTTTTTTGCTGCACACCATCGCCCGTCTGATCAGACATTTTTTTACCCTCGCGCACATGGCTGGCCAGTGTCTGGGCCAGTGCCATGGCCATGCGCGCTTGCTCGGCCTTTTGCCATTCGGCCAGCACGCGCTCTTTCACCTCGCTCAAGTCGGGCAATGCGGCGGCCTGCACAGCCACAACACGATAGGCGACAAGACCGTTGTTCCCATCATCCATCAGGGCCGATGTTTCACCCTCGGCCAGCGCAAACGCTTCGGCCTGAAGGTTTTTGATGCGTGACAGCCAACCGGGGGCGTTGGGGGGCAGGGTATCATCTTTCGCCATCGCCTTCAGGGCCGCATGGCCAATGTTTTCGTTCGCGGCGATCTCGGCCATGGGTTGCTCGGCCGCCATGGCATCTTCCACGCGTGCGATCATATTGTTCATGGCCTCGGCCAGTTTTTCTTGCTGCAACCTGTCTTTCAATTGCTCGCGCACCTCATCGAACGATTTTATTTTTTCAGGTGTCGATGATATTTTTTCCACCACATGCCACCCAAAAGCGGTTTGAATGGGCTGGCTGATGGCGCCCTGATCCAACTTTTTCAAGGCGTCTACCAGGGGCGGCAAATTATCGCGCGCGCTGACGCCATCCATGCGCTGCACATCCAATTTTTCTGCGGTGGCATAATCGTTCAGCGATGATAATTTTTTGGCCCCGTCGGCAATTTTTTTGGCCACCGCTTCATCGCTGCTGATGACCTGCAAAAAGGTGTCGGTGGCGGGCGTCATAAATTCGGCCATGTTGTCGTCATACGATTTTTTTAATTCGTCATCGCCAATGGTCAGGGTGGTTTTTAATTGTTCTCCATCGACATGCAGTACATCAATATCGCGCCGTTCGGGCCGCATGAACATGGTGGCATTTGTTTCTAAAAAGTTTTTCAGCACGTCATCGGCGGGGGCGGCGGGTGCTTGTTGTCTATCGTGCAAAACTTCCAGCACCTCGGCGTGGCGGCGCTGGCTTCGGCTGGCACTCAGCACATCCACCGCGGGGGCCGAGACAACGGTGCCCACCAACAGTGTATCTAAGAACAGGTCGCGTGCGCGTTCGGTGGCCAGCACAGCCATCAGCTGATCTTCGGTCATATTATTCTGGCGCAGCAATTGTTCGAACATGGCGCGGTTCAGCTTGCCGCCATCGTTCAACCCAGGAACCGATGCCAGCTCGCGCAGCGCGCTGTTGCGGCCCAGCGCAAACCCATAATCTTTCAGCTTCATGGTCATCAGTTCGCGCTCGATCATGTTGTTCACGCTTTGTTGCAGCAATCCCGCTTGCTTGGCCTGCTCGCGCGTAAAGGTCGTGCCAAAAAACTGGCGCGCCTGCTCAAAGCTGTTCATAAATTCCTTGTCCAACTCACTCACAGGAATTTTAAGCGATCCGATTTCAATGGCGGTGCGCTGTTGCGGGTTGCTCTTCACCATATCGCCCACACCCCAAATGCCAAACGACAGAATAAGCAGAATAAACAAACCATAAGCCAGCCAAGTTTTGGCGGCATGTCGCATGGCTTTCAGCATTCAGGACTCCCTTGGGCTATTTGGTGCTTTGTGGCTACCATGTTAAAACGTTTGGCAACCGTCAACCCTCACTCGCTCACGCTGATTCCCCATGCATCGCCGCCGTATTGTTGTTGGTAACTGGAAAATGAATGGTCGCCTCACCAGCGGTCTGACGCTGGCGCAAGATTTGGTGAAAAAAGCCGAACTCAACCGGCCTGAGGGGTATGATCTGGTCATCTGCCCGCCGTTCACCCTTTCGTGGCCTGTCAGCGAGGTTGTGGTGGGCACGCCTGTGCATCTGGGCGCGCAAGATTGTCATGTTGACACGCATGGTGCTTTTACGGGCGATGTGAGCGCGGCGATGCTGGTCGATGTAGGTTGCCGGTATGTGATTTTGGGCCATTCTGAACGTCGGCGCGATCATGGCGAGACAGACGCGCTGGTGCAGAAAAAAATTCAGGCTGCGCATCAGGCCGGCTTAACAGCGGTGGTGTGCGTGGGCGAAAGCCGCCAGGTGCGCGATGCGGGCGATGCCGCCAGCTTTGTATCGGCGCAGGTTAAAAGTATTATGAGCGCGCGCTTTACACCCGAAAATCTGGTCATCGCGTATGAGCCGATCTGGGCCATCGGCACAGGGGTGACGCCATCGCCCGATGAAATTACCGATATTCATGAAACCATTCGTGGCTTGTTTGGGCAGGCGGGGGCGCAAGTGCGCATTGTCTATGGTGGTTCGGTCACGCCGCAATCGGCTGAAGGCATCATCCGTCTGGATGAGGTGGATGGGTTTTTGGTGGGCGCCGCCAGCCTGAACAGCGATGGCTTCTGGCACATCGCCCAATTCTGCCACGGGCGGTGGTGATCAAGAATGCCGTCAGCCTAAAAACGTATTGTTGGCAAAACTGAAGCCTTCACACGCCCTGCAAAAGAGGTATCTGAGACAACTGAAGATGACCCAAGTAATTCTTTTACTCTCTCTCGTGCCCATCTCTCATTCTGTTTTGCGAATTCTTGAACCAGACTTGACCATGCAATAAGCAAGGCATCCCTTTCGGTGGGATGTTCGCCCATCTGCCCAATTCCTCCAGCTAACACCATCACAGCGTCGTTAATAAGGGATAGTGCTGGTGGGGGGTCAGTTTCTGTTCCAAGTTGAAGATTCTGCAAAAGCTGAGAGGATAAACAAGCCAAACTTTTTGCCATAGCGCCCGGCGACACATCGCCGCTGTAAACTGGTTGTAGTAAAGCCCGCATGGCCTTTGTGAAGGATGTTAGCAAGTGATCATTTGTGCTGGCGGGTGGTGTCCCAGTGAAATCGACTCTGCTCATTTGTTAATCCTTTCATACAATCGGAGCGTGAAAATAGTATATGAAAGTACTGTGCAGTCAATAATAATCTATAGCATTTGATCATTCCGCCATTTGCGAGTACACAAAAATCTAACTTTCAAAACTTGCTTTTGGTGTGACGATGGAAACCATCCTACTTGTTGTGCATCTTGTGCTGGCGGCGGCACTTATTCTGGTTGTTCTGTTGCAAAAAACGGCGCAAGATGGCGGCGGGCTGATGGGTGGCGGCAATATGGGCGGCCTGTTTACGGCGCGCGGCTCGGCCAATGTTTTAACGCGCACCACGGCTATTTTGGCGGCGGGGTTTTTCTGCACCAGTTTGGCCTTGGCGTTTTTGGCGGCGCGCGCGCATCAGCAGCAAAAACCGCTCGATGCGATTGAACTGCCTGCCGTGCCTGCCGAAACAGCGCCCGACAAACCGGCCGAGCCTGCTGTTCCGCTCAGTCAATAACCCATGGATAAGTTGCGCATTGTCGGCGGCGCGCCGCTGAGGGGAACCATTGCTGTGGGCGGGGCCAAAAATGCCGCGCTGCCCCTTATGACAGCCGCCCTGTTGACCGATGAAACATTAACCCTGGCCAACATGCCCGATGTGGCCGATATCACCGCCATGGCGGGCTTGCTGCATCTGCTGGGGGTGCATCTTAATTTGCAGGGCGATGCGGGCGCGAATGACGATACCCATGTGGTCGATTTTACGGCCAAAAACATTGCCAGCACCACAGCGCCTTATGATCTGGTGCGCAAAATGCGCGCCAGTATTTTGGTGCTGGGGCCGTTGCTTGCCCGCGCGGGCGAGGCCAGGGTTTCGCTGCCCGGCGGTTGTGCCATTGGCACGCGTCCGGTTGATTTGCACTTGGAAGCCTTGAAAAAACTGGGCGCCGAGATTGATATTGAAAGCGGATACGTTCTTGCCCGCGCCCCCAAAGGGCTGGTGGGGGGCGATATTGTGTTTCCGGTTGTCACGGTCACGGGCACCGAAAATGCCCTGATGGCGGCGTGTTTGGCCAAAGGCCGCACCACCATTGCCAATGCCGCGCGCGAGCCTGAGGTGACAGATCTGGCCCAGTGTTTGGTCAAAATGGGCGCTGATATTCAAGGCATCGGCACCGATAAGTTGCTTATTCAGGGCAAGCCGCGTTTGCATGGGGCCAAGCACAGCATTGTGCCCGATCGCATTCAGGCCGGCACATACCTTATGGCGGTGGGCATGGCCGGCGGCAGCATAGAGGTGAAAGGGGCCAAGCCCCCCCACCTGCAGGCCGCGCTGGATGTGCTGCAGGCCTGCGGCATGCAGTTTGAACCCACCATCGAAGGCCTGCGCGCCACTTGCACAGGCCGCCTGAAAGCGGCCGATGTTGACACAGCGCCATTCCCCCTTTTTCCAACCGATTTGCAGGCGCAGTTTATGGCGCTGATGACGTTGGCCGATGGCACATCTCACATTGCCGAAAATATTTTTGAAAATCGCTTCATGCACGTGCAAGAGCTGATCCGCCTGGGTGCCGATATTGCGGTGAAGGGTCACACAGCGCGTGTGTGCGGCGTGCCCAAACTGACGGGCGCCCCTGTGATGGCGACCGATTTGCGGGCCAGTGTCTCGTTGGTTATGGCGGGGTTGGCGGCGCAGGGCGAAACAACGGTCAGCCGCATTTACCACCTCGACCGCGGGTATGAACGCCTCGAAGAAAAACTGGCCCGCTGCGGCGCGCATATTGAACGTGTGCGGGGATAGTCTTACATTATGAGCATGACCGACCTTCAAACCTCCCCCCCTCTCAGGCTTCGGGCCCTGGATGCCGAGGATTTGCAGGTGATGTCGGGCCTTTTGCAAGATGCGATTGTGACCGTGGGCGATATGGCCTTTGATCAGGAGACGCATGAATTTTCGCTGGCGGTGCAGCGTTTTCGGTGGGAACTGCTGGATGATGTTGAGGTCAAGCCCGATCCGGCCCGCTGTCAGCGTATCCATTCGGCCCTCATCGTCAGCCATGTGGCGCAGGTCAAAACCCTCAACCTCGACTTTAGCAAACGTGCCCAAGTGCTTGATTTGTTGGCGCTCATGGGGTGCGATGAGGGATTAAAAATCACCTTTGCCGGCGGGGTCGAGCTTAAGTTGATGGGTCAAAACTGGCAGGTGAAGCTGGCCGATTTTGGCGAGGCGTGGCCCACCCAGTGCAAGCCCTGCCACAGCGAGGCGTTGGCCAAGCTGGATGCCAGCATGGGCCGCTGATTGCCCGCCAATCGCTTTTTACAATCCATCACCCTATCGGCAGACACACACGTGCGCCCGCGCCCGCATGTTCAGCACGATATCGATACAGCCATTCATGGCCTGCTGCGGGGCAACAGTTTTGATCCGCGCTGGCTGGCCGAGGATGGCCCCTACCATCTGGTGCTGGGCATGAAGGAAGGGCGGTTGGTTTTCCAGCTTGGCCTGCACCCGCACGATGTGCGCTGGCAACATCAATGCGCCTTGCAGCCGTTGCGCGGCGTTATTCGCGATTATTTTTTCATTTGCCAGCAGTTCGCCGAAGGGGCGGCCCACGCCAACCCCTGGCAGATCGAGACGTTGGATATGGCGCGCCGCGCCGTGCATGACGAAGGCAGCGTGCTGCTGGCCGAATTGCTGCACGCCGAGGTGTTGGTCGATATGCCCACCGCGCGCCACCTGTTTACCCTGATATGTGTCTTGCAGCTGGGTCAGCGGCGGGAGGGGTTATGATTACTCAATGCCGAATTTTTCTTTGATATGAGTGGTAAGTCGTCTGATGACTAACTCGCGCATATCTAGATTGGGGGGCTTATTCCTCTAGTCCAACGACTAATGGCTGATTGTTGAGCAGACTTAAACAGCTTTGCGAGCTCATGTTGCGTCATATCCGCAATTTTTATCCCAAGAACAAGAAGACGCCTAAATTTTTCGTTATCTGCTAAATCAGTCACGGCCGCTGCCGTTTCTAAAAAAACTTTGGCAATGGCTTTATCGGCGTCATCAAAAATTCTCTGTGTTTTTTCGTCCATTTTTATCTCCTGAAAACGTTATAGCGGAATGTTCCAAAAACGCAATTTTAATACTTTTATGGTAGCGAAGGTTTTTCATTTGCTTTCGGCACAAATATTCCGCAGAATAAACCCAATGATGCAGGGCTTAAAACTCCGACGACCGCGCCGCTGATGCGGGCCTGATGGCCCAGCGGGTGCCTCCCCGCGCACTGAAGGCAGCCAATCATAAAAATTTTCGTCGGGGCCAATATGTTAAGCGAGACAACCAAAAAATCTACCCAAGTCGTTAAATTTCAGAAGCAGGCGCGCCAGGTGCCAACCAAAAACCACAGCGCGCTCAAAACACCACGCCTGCTGCTGCGCGGGTTCGAGACAAGGGACAGAGAGCAACTTTTTCAGCTGCTGAACAACTGGGATGTTATTCGCTATATGGCCACGCCGCCCTATCCCTATACGCATGCGGCGGCGGCGGAATATATTCAAACGTCGCTCGATAATCATGCCACCACGCACCCCGGCATTTTTGCTGTCACACGCGCCTATGATGGCGCGCTGATGGGCGGATGTCAGATTATGCCCGATGGCCCGCCCGGACATAACACCAGTGCGGCGCGACTGGCCTATTGGCTGGGGCGGCCATACTGGGGGCAGGGCTATGTGCCCGAAGCGGCGGCCGCCATCATCACCCACGCGTTTCAGGTGTGGAAGGTGAATGTGGTCACGGCCTATGTTCATTTATCGAACAACGCATCGTGTCGGGTGCTGGAAAAAATTGGCTTTGTCGATGCGGGCCTTGTGCCTCCACCCGCCTTAAAAGGCCGTCGCCGCGGCACGGCCTCCATGCACCGCTATGTGCTTGATCGCCTTGCCTGGCGTGGCACGCATCAGCGCTAGGGGTTAACAGAAAAAACCAACAGAAAAAATGCTGTCATTCCGGCTTTCGTCGGGATCACGTGTGATTTGCGTTATAGTTGTCTTTTAGTTTAACAGGGGTTTCTGATGTGCTGCGATGATGAAAAAATGTTGGCTTTGCACAAACCGCCGCGCGATGTGCTGCTGGTGGTGGGGGCCGTGATGCAGGATGCCGATGGCCGCGTGCTGATTGCCGAGCGCCCCGCAGGCAAGCCCATGGCAGGATTGTGGGAATTTCCGGGCGGCAAGGTCGGCGCGGGCGAGACACCCGAAGCAGCCCTGGTGCGCGAGCTGAAAGAAGAACTGGGTATTGAAACATGCGTGGGTTGTGTGTGGCCGCTGTGTTTTGCCAGCCACGCCTATGAACACTTTCATGTGCTGATGCCGCTTTTCAGGCTGCAAAAGTGGGAAGGGCAGGTGATGCCGCGCGAGGGCCAGAAACTCGCCTGGGTGCACCCCAGGGATTTTTCCCAGTATACCTTTTTACCCGCCGATGTGGCCGTGCTGCCGGTTATTCAGCAGTTACTCTAAGCCCCTATTCCCCAAATAATCCAGCGCGCCCTGCAAGATGTATTGGGCGGCCATTTGGTCGATCAGGTCTTTGCGTCTGGCGCGGGTGGTGTCCAGCGCGATCAGCGCGCGCTCCATGGCCAGGGTGCTCAGGCGCTCATCCCACATGGCCAGCGGCAGGTTGAGCGGCACAATGGCCGCGTGGGTTAAAAAATTTTCGGCAAACTGCATCACGCTTTGGGTCATGGGGGTTTGCTTGCCATCCAGCCCGCGGGGCAAGCCCATAATGACGCCGGCCACCTTGCGCTGTATGATGATGTGCGCCATCGCCTGCACATCGGTTGTGAATTTTTTGCGCGCCAGCGTGGTGTGCGGGGTGGCCAGCCGCCAGGCCGGATCAGACAGCGCCAGGCCCAGCGTTTTGGTGCCCACATCCACCCCCAGCAGACAGCCGCGGGCGGGCAAAACATCCATAAAATCGGCAAGAGCCAGAAGGGGCATGGCCCATACTTGTCTTGAAAATGGGTTTTGTACAATATGCGCCCATGGATACTGAAACCGTAGCGCGTGTGGCGCGTTTGGCCCGACTGGCTGTCAGCCCCGATCAGCAAAAAGCTGTGGCGGGCGAGCTGGGGCAAATTTTGGCCTTTGTCGAGCAGCTGAACAGTGTTGATGTGACCGGCATCAAGCCTGTGGCGGGCGTGCACGATGACGCCCTGCGTCAGCGGGATGATGTGGTGAACGATGGTAACTGCGCGGCCGATATTTTGCAAAACGCCCCGCAAACCATGGCCGATTTTTTTGTTGTCCCTAAAGTGGTGGAATAGTGATGTCAACATTAACCGACCTGAATATGCAGCAGCTGCTTGTGGGCCTGCAGAAGAAAGACTTCTCGGCGCTTGAGGTGGCCAAAACCTATAACGCGGCCGTAGAAAAAGCAGCGCCGCTGAATGCCTTTATCACCACCACGCCCGAACAGGCGCTGAAACAGGCGGCCGAAAGCGATGCGCGTCGCGCCGCCGGCAAGGCGGGGGCTTTGGAAGGCGTGCCGCTGGGCATTAAAGATATGTTCTGCACCAAAGGCGTGCGCACAACCGCCAGCAGCAAAATGTTGGAAAATTTTGTGCCCACGTATGAAAGCACGGTGACGCAAAAATTGTTTGATGCCGGCATTGTCTCGCTGGGCAAATTATCGTGCGATGAATTTGCCATGGGCGCCAGCAACATCACATCGGCCTATGGCCCGGTTATTAATCCGTGGACAGGGGCTGATCCTGTCCATGCGGCGCGCCAATTGGTGCCGGGGGGATCATCGGGGGGATCATCGGCGGCGGTCGCCGCGCATGCCGTGGTGGCCGCCACGGGCACCGATACGGGCGGCAGTTGTCGCCAGCCAGCCGCGCTGACCGGCACCGTGGGCATGAAGCCAACCTATGGCCGCTGCTCGCGCTGGGGGATTGTGGCCTTTGCCAGCAGCCTTGATCAGGCAGGCACGCTCACCCGCACGGTGTGGGACAGCGCCAAAATGCTGGAAGTGATGGCGGGTTTTGATGACAAAGATTCAACCAGCGCTGATCGGCCCGTGCCCAGCTTTACCGGCGCGTGCGGGCAAAGCGTGAAAGGATTGCGCGTGGGCATTCCGCGCGAATACAGGCTGGACGGTATTCCTGATTATGTGAACAAGGCGTGGGATGATGGCATCGCCATGCTGAAAAACGCGGGCGCCGAGATTGTTGATATATCGTTGCCCAACACCGCCGCCGCACTGCCTGTCTATTATATCATCGCGCCGGCCGAGGCGTCATCGAACCTCGCGCGCTATGATGGCGTGCGCTTTGGCCTGCGCGTGCCTGGCAAGAATTTGATTGATACCTATGAGCAATCTCGTGGGGCCGGTTTTGGGCCTGAGGTGCGGCGACGCATTCTTATCGGCACCTATGTTCTGTCGGCCGGATATTATGACGCCTATTACCTGAAAGCCCAGCAGGTGCGCGCCAAGCTGATGGCCGATTTTAAGGCCGCCTATGAAAAATGCGATGTGATTTTGGCCCCCACCGCGCCCGATACCGCCTTTGGCATTGGCGAAAAAACGGCTGATCCTGTGCAGATGTATCTGGAAGATGTGTTTACCGTCACGGCCAATTTGGTGGGGATTCCGGCCATGTCGGTGCCTGTGGGCCTGGCGCCCAATGGCCTGCCGCTGGGCCTTCAAATCATGGCGCGCAACTGGGAAGAAGAAACCATGTTCAGGGCCGCCAGCGCGTTGGAAAGCGCCGCAGGCTTTAGCGCCAAGCCACCGTTTAGGGTTTAGGGGTTGAGGATGACAATCATCAAAGGACGAACAGGCGAGTGGGAAATGGTCATCGGGCTTGAGGTGCATGCCCAGATCACCAGCCACAGTAAGCTTTTCTCAGGGGCCAGCACAACCTTTGGGGCCGATCCTAATCATCAGGTTAGTTTAGTCGATGCCGCGTTTCCGGGCATGCTGCCTGTCATCAACAAACAGTGTGTGGTGCAGGCGGTGAAGACAGGTTTTGGGTTGAACGCGCACATCAATTTAGAAAGCGTCTTTGATCGCAAGAATTATTTTTACCCCGATCTGCCGGCCGGTTATCAGATCAGCCAATATCAGAAACCCATTGTGGGCAAAGGGTATTTGGATATTGATTTGCCCGATGGCACGAGCAAACGCATTGGCATCACGCGCCTTCACCTAGAGCAGGACGCAGGCAAAAGCCTGCACGATCAATCGCCCAAAGATACGTATGTCGATTTGAATCGCGCCGGTGTGGCGTTGATGGAAATTGTGTCCGAGCCAGAGATGACAGGCCCAGAGGAGGCGGCAGCCTATGTGAAAAAACTGCGCGCCATTTTGCAATATATTGGCAGCTGCGATGGCAATATGGAAGAAGGCAGCATGCGGGCCGATGTCAATCTTTCGGTGCGTCGCAAGGGCGAGAAAAAATTGGGCACGCGGTGCGAGATTAAAAACGTCAACTCCATTCGCTTTATCATGGCCGCCATTGAATATGAGGCGCAGCGCCAGATTGAGATTGTGGAAGCGGGCGGCACCATTGCGCAAGAAACCCGCCTGTGGGATACCACCAAACACGAAACACGTGCCCTGCGCAGCAAGGAAGAAGCGCACGATTATCGCTATTTCCCCGACCCCGATTTGTTACCCCTGCGCCTTGATGCCGCGTGGGTGGAGGACCTGAGGCGGGCGCTGCCCGAGTTGCCCGATGCGAAAAAAGAACGGTTGATGCAGCAATATGGCCTGAAAGCCTATGATGCGACGACGCTGGTGGCCGATCAGGCCGCGGCCGATTTTTTTGAAGCGGTGGCCAAGGGGCGCGATGGCAAACTGGCCGCCAACTGGGTGACGGTTGAACTGTTTGGCGCGCTGAATAAACTGGGCAGGGAAATTTCCCACAGTCCTATCTCGGCCACCCAACTATCAGAGCTGGTGGGGCTGATTGAAGACAACACCATCAGCGGGCGCATTGCCAAAGATGTGTTCGAGGTGATGCTGGAAACAGGCCAGAACCCCGCCGCCATTGTGCAGGAAAAAGGCTGGCAGCAGATGACCGATATGGGCGCCATTGATGCGGCGATTGATGCCATTTTGGCCCAGCATGCCGACAAGGTGGCTGAATATAAAAGTGGCAAAGATAAGCTGTTTGGTTTTTTTGTGGGCCAGGTGATGAAAGCGACGGGCGGCAAGGCTAACCCTGCCGCCCTGAATGATCTGCTGAAGAAAAAGCTGAGTTAGCTATTTCTTATACAGCATCGACAGAATGATGCCGCCAAGGATGGCGTACACCAGGCTGCCAATCCCCCAACCCAGCGCCAGGTCAAGGCTGATGGGCAGATGAATGTAGGCCGATAGTTTCATCACGCCATAGACAAGGCCGGTGAAGATGCCGAAGCGGATGCCTTCACCTATGCCTTTATCCTCAAAGTGGCGCGTGAACAGCAGTGTGATGACCACCGACAGCATCAGCTTGAACACATAATCGAGTGTTGACAGCGACTGAACATCGGTTGCACTGCGCCATAATGTTGATGTGGATTCATACAGCGGCAGCAGCAACGTGCCGTGCACCACATGATCAAACAACACCGTAAACACAAACAACCCTGTCACAGAGACAAGGAATTTGGGCAAATTCACATTTAACATGGTATGAGACCCCCTCGGTTCTCGGTCACTATTCAATCATTGTTGGGTGGATAAAAACAACCCCGTCACTGCGATGGCGCACAGTCAAAAACGCTTGTTTTAAGCCTGTTTTAAGGCTGTTTTGATACACTGATGGCCTTTCTTAAGGCGTCTTTGCCAAACAGGGTGGCATAAAGCGCCGCGTTGATGAAGATGATGATGAGCGCCGCCGCCAGCGTATCGCTTAAAAAATGTCCCCCCATCATGATGCGGTTGATGCCAAAGATGGCGCCAGCGCCGAGGCCCATCCACCACAGTCTGCGCCGCCATGCGCCCGCCGCCACAAACGCAAAGGCGGTGAGTGAAAAACCAAACGAGGCATCGCCCCCAATAAACGAACAATTTTTATGGCATTGCGTGGCGGGTTGATAAAACGGTGTGAAATTTTTTGTGCCCCCAAAGTCAATGATTTGTGATGGCCGCGCGCGCCCCCAATGATCTTTCAGAATTTCGTTGGCCACCAGGCCCGGCCCCAGCAGAATGGCCGCAACAATCAGCAACCATTTTTTCGCACTCAGAAAACAGAATGATTTTTTGAATAAAAAACAGCCCGCCATGATGACGAGGCAGAGGGCCGTAAAAATCCACGCGCCTGTGGTGGCCATGCCATGAATAAAGAGGGAGAGGGTGTTCTGGCTGAAGAAAAATTTTTCTGCCTGCGTGTAAAACAGGCCCGATATCCACAGATCGGTCTGCGGCCACAGGGCCGTGATCAGCAACCCCATCAGTGCGGCGATGGCAACAAGCAAACGAATGTTGAGGGTCATGGCACAATCATGGGGCAGGGTGTTGCGTAACCAGTGATTAAGAAAGAGGCGATAGGTTATGAGCATGCCAAAAAATCTGTGCCGAGTCATGCTGGTTGTTTTTGCGGCCTTCGCATCACCCGCTGCCCATGGGGCCGAGCTGACATTGTATAACTGGGCCGATTATACACCGCGCAGCGTGCTGGATGATTTTGCCGCCGAAACAGGCCATCGCGTGAAGTTAAAAACATTTGAAACCGCCGAAGAAATGGAAGCCGCGCTGCAGAGCGGCGCGGTGTTTGATCTGACGGTGCCCACAGCCCAGCCTTATTTTGGGCCACAGATTCAACAGGGGTTGTTTCAGCCGCTGGATATGAACCTTATTCCGCGGGCCAGCACGCTGGATGCGCGATTGATGAAAGGGGCGGCCGATGCCGACCCCGGCAACAAATACGGTGTGATTTATGCGTGGGGAACCACGGGGTTTGGCATTGATGCGGCGGCGTTGACAAAACGATTTCCTGAAGTTCAGCTGGATAGCTGGCAGCTGATTTTTGATGAACAATCGGTGCGGCGTTTTGCCGATTGCGGCGTGAGTTTGCTCGATAGCCCTTCAGAGGTTGTGCCGCACGTGATGCTGGCCCTTGGCAAAGATCCGAACAATCAGTCGTTGGCCGATCTTGAAGAAGTTTTTGCGCGACTTCAAAAAATTCGGCCCTATGTTCAATTGAATGCCGAGACTTATGCCGATGATCTGGCGGCAGGAAAATTGTGTTTGGCCTTCGGATATTCGGGCGATCTTGTCAGAGCGGCAGAAACAGCCAAGGCAAAGGGCCGCGCGCTGACTTACATTCTGCCCAAAGAAGGCGCCATGATGTGGTTTGATATGCTGGCCATTCCATCAACCGCCAAGAATTATGAAATTGCGCACAGCTTCATCAACTTTATGCTGAAGCCAGAGAATGCCGCAAAAATTAGCAACGAATACCTCTTTGCCACGGCCGTGCCCGCATCATGGGATTTGGTCAAGCCTGATCTGCGGAAAAACCCCAACATTTTTCCGCCCGCCGATGTGCGCCAGAAATTATTTGTGCAAAAAGCCATCACCCCGCGCTTTCAAAGAGAAATCGAGCGCCGCTGGGAAGAATTAAAAAAATCGGTTACACCAGTGCCATGACCCAATATACCGCACCCAATTTTAATGTGCCGCCCAGTTTTATGGGGATCAAAGTCACCGATCCGTGCGCCGAGGTGGTGATTACGGGTATTCCGTTTGATTATGGCACGGTCAACCGCGCGGGCACGCGCTTTGGCCCCGCCGCACTGCGCGAAGCCAGCCGCATGCTGTATGATGGCCAGCACCCCGAATTTTGGGTTGACCCCAAACAGCTGAACATGGCCGATGTTGGCAATATGCCTGTGCGCCCGTGCCTGGTGGCCGAGAACTTGAGGTTGATCGAAGAACAATCGCTGGCGTACAAACACGTTGTGGCATTGGGGGGCGATCATCTGGTCACCTTGCCGCTGCTGCGCGCCGCCCGCAAAAAAGCGGGGCAGCCGCTGGCGCTTGTGCATTTTGATGCGCATACCGATTGTTGGCCAACATCATTTGGCACCACGTATGGCCATTCATCGGTGTTTTATCATGCGGTGCACGAAGGGCTGATTGATCCTGTCGCCTATGTTCAAATTGGCATTCGCGCCAAGACCGAACCTTATGTGACCGACTGGTGCAAACAAAAAAACATCACCACGCTTTCGGCCATGGATATTCATCTGCACGGGCCCGCGGCCGGGGCAGAGCGGGTGAGGGCGGTTGTGGGCCAGCGCCCCACCTACCTGACGTTCGATATCGATTGTTATGATCCCTCGGCGGCCCCTGGCACAGGCTCGCCAGAAAGTGGGGGATTATTGCCCTGGCAGGGCATTTATATGATGCGTCAGTTGGCGGGGTTGAATTTTATCAGCATGGATTTGGTGGAAGTCTCGCCCCCTTATGATCATGCCGAAATCACGGCTGTTTTGGGGGCAACCATGGTGTTTGAGTATCTGAGTTTGCTGGCCCTGAAAGCGAAAAAATAGTTTTTTTGTCCCTATAGACACACCGCCGCGCAATACCTACATTCTGGCATCACAACCCTGTTTGAAAGGACGCAACATGTTAACCATTGGCGATCAATTTCCCCGCTTCGATCTTAAATCAGTTGTTTCAACCGATCTGAAATCGGCGTTTACCACCATCAATAACGATACACACAAAGGCAAATGGCTGTGCGTATTTTTCTGGCCCAAAGATTTTACCTTTGTCTGCCCCACCGAAATTTCCAGCTTTGGCAAATTGAACAAATCGTTCGCCGAGCGCGATTGTCAGGTTCTGGGCTGCAGCATCGATAGCGAATTTGTGCATCTGGCCTGGCGCCAAAGCCACCCCGATTTGAAAGACCTGCCCTTCCCCATGATGGCCGATATCAAGCGCGAATTGTCGGCCTGCCTCGGTATTCTTGATAAAAACGCAGGCGTGGCCATGCGCGCCACCTTCCTGGTCGATCCGAACGGCGTGATCCGCTATGTCGATGTGACCGATCTGTCGGTTGGGCGTAACACGCAAGAAGTGCTGCGCGTGCTAGATGCCCTGCAATCGGATGAGCTGTGCCCCTGCAACTGGCAAAAAGGCGACAATACCATCAAGGTTGCGGCTTAGTTAAGCGCATTATTACAAGAAGACTGGAGTGCCTGCGAAGGCAGGCACCCATCACCCGAATAAACATCATGCGGAGCGATTGTGTGATGGGCCCCTGCTGGAGTTTACCCTCGCGAAGGCGGGGGCAGGGGCTTCATTTTCTTTTTCCCAATTAACAGGCATCATCTGAAAGTTCTATTTTTATATCATGGTATCCATGCCCACCCTCTCAGTTTTTATCTGCGCCCATAACGAGGCGGGCCAGTTGGCCGAATGTTTATCGGCGCTTTCTTTTGCGCATCAGCGTGTGGTGGTGCTTGATCGCTGTACCGATGCCAGCCGTGCGGTGGCGCTGATGCATGGGGCCAAACTGGTTGAAGGCGCCTGGGAGCGGGAAGGGCCGCGCCGCCAGGCCGGACACGATGCCTGCGCCGGAGATTGGATCCTGGAAATTGATGCGGATGAGCGCGTAAGCGTCGAATTGGCGCATGAAATTTTAGATATTATTCAACATGATAAAGGCGACTTTTATCGTATCAGGTTTAACAATTATGTGGGCCGGCGTCTGGTGGCTTATGGCTGGGGGGCGCAATTGGGGGTGGGCGCCAAAATTTGCCTGTATCGCAAAGGCTGTAAAAGCTGGGGCCTGCAGCGCGTGCACCCCAAGGTAGAGGTGACGGGGCACAATGGCGGCTGGCTGCGCCACCGCATCACACACTTTGTTGATCAGAACATTTCAGACATGCTGCACCGGCTGGACCGTTACACCACCCTGCACGCGCAGGATTTGGTCGATAGCGGCGATATCGGCACCCTGAGGCGCAACGCCTGGCGCATTCTGGGGCGTTTTTATAAATGCTATGTGCGGCGTCAGGGCTGGCGCGAGGGGGGGCTTGGCCTGCTGATGGCGGTGTGCGCGGGGCTTTACCCGCTCATCAGCCATGTGAAGGCCAAAGAATTAATGCAGCACGAAGGCTGAAAAGCCACAGCCAGAACCGAAAAAAACACCCCAATTCACTTTTTCTTCAAAGGCTTTCAGCACTATGCCATACTGAGAGCATCATCATGTTTCCCCCTATGTCTTCCCGCAGGATACGATCGTGGCTGCTGACCGGTTTTGGCATGCTGATGGTTGGCTATTTTGTGGCGCACACTTTTTCGGGCGACAGGGGCTTGTTTGCGCTGATGCAGCTTCAAACCAATGTTCAAAACGCGCAAGATTTTTTGCAGCAGCTACGCACCCAGAACGATTGGCGCCATGATCGCCTGAAGGCCCTTCGGGCTGAGGGGGCCGACCCCGATTTGGTGGATGAACTGACCCGCCGCCAGCTTAATCTGGTTAAGCCCAACGAAGTGATTGTGATTTTACCCCCTCGGACCCCTGATTCTGCCCCCCCTCAAAACTAAAAAAATCAAGAAAAATCATCGTTGTGCGGTGCACGGTGAGTGGGATTAAAAACCTCGCTTTTTAACGTCACTCCAACTATACCTGCGTCATGCTGCTTCCCTGCATCAAAAGGGGGTGGCGAATGGACATGAAACGTGACACCATGACAACACACGCCAAGGAGAAAACCATGGCATTGGCCCAAAAGGCTGACGTGACATCGGCAAACGCCCCCACGATCGATCAAAAACTGGCCCGCAAATTTTTTCACGATATGCTTCACATCCGCCGCTTTGAAGAAAAGGCGGGGCAGCTGTACGGCATGGGGCTGATTGGTGGTTTTTGCCACCTCTATATTGGACAGGAAGCGGTGGTGGTGGGGCTTCAGGCCGCCATGCGCGCACAAGATACGGTTGTGACCTCCTATCGCGATCATGGCCACATGTTGGCCGCTGATATGGATGGCGGCGGCGTGATGGCCGAGCTGACAGGGCGCATTGGCGGCTATTCCAAGGGCAAGGGCGGCAGCATGCACATGTTCAGCCGCGAGAAAAACTTTTACGGCGGTCACGGCATTGTGGGCGCGCAAGTGCCCATTGGCACGGGCCTGGCCTTTGCCCACAAATTTAAGAATGATGGGGGCGTGTGCCTCACCTATATGGGCGATGGCGCGGCCAATCAGGGCCAGTTTTTTGAAAGCATGAACATGGCCGCGCTGTGGAAGCTGCCTGTGCTGTATATCATCGAAAACAATCGCTATGGCATGGGCACCAGCCAAGAACGCCACGCGGCCGGCGAGTTATATAAGCGCGGCGAGCCGTTTGGCATTCCGGGCCGTCAGGTTGATGGCATGGATGTGATGAAGGTGTTTGAGGCAGGACAGGAAGCGCTGGGTCACATTCGCAGCGGCAAAGGCCCCATGGTGCTGGAGATGATGACCTATCGTTACCGTGGTCACAGCATGTCTGATCCGGCCAAATATCGCACCAAGGAAGAGGTGGATAAATTCCGCGATGGTCAAGACCCCATTGAAAATTTCCGCAGCTATGCTGTGACGAATGGCCTGATCGCCGAAGATGAGATGAAGGCGATTGAAAAAGATGTGCGCGAAAAAGTAACCATCGCCGCCGAATTTGCCCAGCAAAGCCCCGAACCCGACGCGGCCGAACTGTGGACAGACGTGTTGAAGGACTAACCTAACAAAAAGGAGATGATCATGAGTGAACAGGCAAGTGCGGAAGTGTTAAAGATTGCGGATACACACGCGGGTAGGCGTATTGAGGAGCTCCAGGCACATAAGAACGAACTTACAGTATATACGCGTGTTTATGGGGGGCTTTCAGTTTTTCTCGGCCTTGCGACACTTGTGAAGTTTTTCCTAATGGCAGGTGCCCCACAACAAGCAGATAGCCTTGACCCATTGCTTGTTGCCTTGCTTGCAGGTGGAACGCTGGGGCATGCCTTGCTTTCAAGACATGCCTTGTTATCCGCTCGGCGCGCGGAAGATAGTATTAAAAGAACTCAGGCACAAATAATATCGCGTAGAGCAGCTGCACTACCTAGCGCCACTGTTGGTTAGGAGCCCCCATGCCCATTGACATTCTCATGCCCGCGCTTTCGCCCACCATGACCGAGGGCAAGCTTGCCAAATGGTTGAAGCAGCCGGGCGATGCCATTAAAGCGGGTCAGGTGATCGCCGAAATTGAAACCGACAAAGCCACCATGGAAGTGGAGGCGGTCGATGAAGGCGTGCTGGAAGAAATTCTGGTGCCCGCGGGCACCGAGGGGGTGAAGGTGAATGCGCTCATCGCCCGTCTGCGTGGGGCTGATGAAAAACCGGGCGATGCGAAACAACGCCCCAGCCTGAGTGTGGTGGCCCCCACCGCCACTGGCGCGCCCGCCGCACCTCCTCACGTCTCCGATCAGCAGCCAGTCGCCATGCCGGCGTGCATTCCATCCTCGCCCGCCCCTGCGGCTCCGCCGCCTGCTGCGGCCAGCATGGTTGAAAAACACTATGATAAATTCATCAAACAAACGGTGCGCGAAGCCTTGCGCGATGCCATGGCCGAAGAAATGCGCCGTGATCCCACCATCTTTTTAATGGGCGAGGAAGTGGCGCAGTATCAGGGCGCCTATAAGGTCTCGCAGGGGTTGCTGCAAGAATTTGGTGATAAGCGCGTGATTGATACCCCCATTACCGAAATGGGTTTTGCCGGTCTGGGTGTGGGGGCGGCGTTTGGCGGCCTGCGCCCGATTATTGAATTTATGACCATGAACTTTGCCATGCAGGCGATTGATCAAATCATCAACAGCGCGGCCAAAACATTATATATGTCGGGCGGGCAAATGGGGTGCCCCATTGTGTTTCGCGGGCCGAACGGCGCCGCCGCGCGCGTGGCCGCCCAGCACAGCCAGTGCTATGCCAGCTGGTATGCGCACTGCCCAGGCCTGAAGGTTGTCAGCCCCTATAGCGCGGCCGATGCCAAAGGTTTGCTGAAGTCAGCCATTCGTGACAACAACCCCATCATTTTCCTTGAACACGAAATGATGTACGGCCAAACATTTGATGTGCCCGATGATGCCGATTTTACCATTCCGCTGGGCAAGGCGCTGATCATGCGCCCAGGGCGCGATGTGACCATCACCGCCTTTTCGCGCTGTGTGGGCCACGCGCTGGCCGCGGCCGAGGAACTGGCGAAGGAAGGGATCGAGGCGGAGGTGATCAACCTGCGCACCATTCGCCCGCTGGATACCGCCACCATCATCGCCAGCGTGAAGAAAACAAATCGCCTGGTGTCGGTGGAAGAAGGCTGGCCTTTTGCGGGCATCGGCAGCGAGATGGCGGCCCAGATGATGGAGCTGGCCTTTGATGATTTAGATGCGCCCATGGCGCGTGTGGCCGCGGCCGATGTGCCACTGCCCTATGCCGCCAACCTTGAAAAACTGGCCCTGCCGCAAGTGGCCCATGTGGTGGAAGCGGTGCGGCGCGTGTGTTTCCGCCAAAAAGCGGCTTAATTCTTATAGGGGAAAAATCCCATGCCTGTGTCCATCCTTATGCCTGCCCTCTCTCCCACCATGAGCGAGGGGAATTTGGCCCGCTGGCTGAAGGCCGAAGGCGATGTGGTGAAGGCCGGCCAGGTGATTGCCGAAATTGAAACCGACAAAGCCACGATGGAGGTGGAGGCGGTGGACGAAGGACGTTTGGCAAAAATTCTTATCCCTGCGGGGTCGCAAGGCATTAAGGTGAACACGCCTATCGCCGTTTTGGCCGAAGAAGGTGAAGATTTGGCGGCCGCAGCGTCGGCCACGCCCACGGCATCTCCGGCGGCACTGTCATCACCCTCATCACCCGCATTCACGCCAGTTACCGGAGGTTCTGCCATGCTGTCCTCATCACAGGTCTCGCCTCAATCATCTCGCGTGGCGGCAAGCCCGTTGGCCAAACGCGTGGCCGCCATGATGGGGGTTGAGTTATCGGATATCAAAGGTTCTGGTCCGCATGGCCGCATCATCAAAGCCGATGTTGAGGCGGCGGCGAAAACAAAAACAGCGGCCCCTGCGGGCGCCGCCATGTCATCGGGCGCGGGGGCACCTCGCGGCGCAGCGGCCTCAACCCCCGCCATGAATGTGCGCGATTTTGCCGACAAACTGGGCATGACGTACCAGGCCGTGCCCAACAGCGCGGTGCGCAAGGTGATTGCGCAGCGGTTGCAGCAAAGCAAACAAACAGTGCCGCATTTTTATCTGACCATCGATTGCACGATTGATGAGCTGCTGGATTTGCGCAAAAAAATGAACGCGCTGGAGGGTGTGAAAATCTCGGTGAACGATTTTATCATTCGCGCCTCGGCGTTGGCGCTGAAGCAGGTGCCCGCCGCCAACACCAGCTGGACAGACGATGCCATTTTGCACTATGCGCAGGCCGATGTGGCGGTGGCGGTGGCCACGCCCAATGGGTTGATGACGCCCATCATCAAAGCCGCCGAAACAAAAACAGTGGCGCAACTGTCGGCCGAGATGAAAACGTTGGCCGCCAAGGCGCGCGATAATAAACTGCGCCCCGAAGAATTTCAGGGTGGCGGGTTCACCATCTCAAACCTGGGCATGTTCGGCATTAAAGAATTTTCGGCCATCATCAACCCGCCGCAATCGTGCATTCTGGCCGTGGGCGGCGGCGAGCAGCGCCCCGTGGTGCGTGATGGGAAAATTGAGATTGCGACGCAGATGACGGTGACGCTGTCGGTTGATCATCGCGCGGTTGATGGCGCCGTGGGAGCTGAATTTTTGGCCGCCTTCAAAAAATTGATCGAGCAGCCTTATCAGCTGATTGTGTAGTTGATGCCGTCCATCGATGAACGCCTTGAAGCCATAGAGAAGCGCAACGCGCGCGTAGAAGAAGACAAACTATGGGAAATTTCCCTTACTCGTCGCCTTGTGGTGGCCGCACTTATTTACGCGGTCGCGTTTGTTTTTTTGTGGCTGACGGGCGAGGGGCGCGCGGGGCTTTTGGCCATTTGGCCGGCACTGGGCTATTTACTCTCCACACTGTCGCTCACCTTTGGGCGCAATCTTTGGCAAAAAACACGAGGGATGAATGACAAACACTGATCTGATTATTATTGGCGGCGGGCCTGGCGGCTATGTGGCGGCCATACGCGCGGCGCAACTTGGCCTGAATGTGACGCTGGTTGAAAAAGCGCACCTGGGGGGCATTTGCCTGAATTGGGGTTGCATCCCCACCAAGGCGCTGCTGCGCAGTGCCGAGGTTTATCACTTAATGAAACACGCGGCCGATTTTGGCCTGAGCGCCAAGGATGTTCAATTTAATATCGCCACCATTGTTGAGCGTTCGCGCAAAGTGGCCGCGCAACTTTCAGGCGGCATTAAACACCTGATGAAGAAAAATAAAATCACGGTGGTTGAAGGTCATGCTGCATTGCTGGGGGCCGGCAGGGTGGATGTATCGGTCGATGGCAAAAATGTTCAAACGCTGACGGCAAAAAACATCATCATCGCCACGGGCGCGCGCGCGCGCAGCCTGCCGGGGTTGGAGGCCGATGGCAAACTGGTGTGGTCGTACCGCGAGGCGAT
>RFNS01000191.1 GCA_009927055.1 Alphaproteobacteria bacterium
CACCACGCAGGGGCAAACCCGCGGTGTGATGATTAAATATAAAACATTGCCCGCCCAGGTGTGTCGCCAATTCCCCACCCGGTTTGCGGCGGCGGCCGATGATATTAAATTTTTCTGCGCGCGCGTGGGCACGGCCGATTGGCTGCCCAGCGAAGAATTGACCGAGTTGAACCAGGCCTGCGGCGATGATCCGCAGGATGTGGGATTAGTGTTTGGATTTAGGCCATGAGGCATGCGATGAAAAAAAATTGGATGAATAAAAATCAGGCCGGCGTCACGCTGCTTGAAACCGCCGTGGTGTTGATGGTGATCACCACCATTATGGCGGGCGTGTGGGTTTATATTGGGCAGTCGCGCAACTTGCAGCTGGTCACCACCGCCAAACAGCAGCACGAGATGCTGGTGCAGCGCGTGCGTGATCATTATCGGGCCTATGCGGGTATTATCATTCCTTCGGGCGAAACAGCGGTGCGGAATGAAGATTTGATCGATGCCGGCGTGCCGCCCGCCGAAATGGTGCGCGCCACCACCGATGATACGATTGACCATGCCTGGGGCCCGCGCCGCCCCAATGATGACGCGATGAGCAGCACGCCCGCCGGCATGCTGAACTGGACCGAGATGGGCAACAGCGGCGTGGTGATTTTTGCCAGCCAAGGACAAGATACCGAGACCCTGCCCACCTGCGCCACCGCGTGTTTCTTTTTTGGTGTGCATTACAGGGGCGTGCCGTATGATGCCTGCATCAAGCTGGCTACGCAGCTGGTGACAGGCCCCGCTGCCGATGGTCTGGTCTATGCCGAGATTAATAATAACGATGATGATCCCATGAAAAACCAAAGCAAGGGCGATTTGGTTCCACCCACATCGGTGCAGGTCGATAATCTGTGCCGCACAGGCACCGCCGATGGTTCGGGCAGCGCCACGTTTATTGATACCGGTGCCGACCTGACGTTTATTTATCGCCTGAGGCCGAGCACCTCTTAAAACATCAGCGCCGTCGCACTCACGACACCATCAAGCTTGCGAATGTCGGTCACCAGCGCATCATCCACAGGCTGATCAACCGCCACCAGCGCCAGCGCCTTGCCACCTTCATGATCGCGGCCCAGCGTGAAGTTGGCAATGTTAATGCCCGCGTTACCCAGCAGCGTGCCAAGCCGGCCAATAAAGCCAGGTTTATCGTGGTTAGAGATCAGCAGCATGCGCGGGGTGAGCTCCGCCTCGCAGCGAATGCCATTCAAGCCCACCAGGCGCGCATCGCCATTGCTGGCCAGCGTGCCCTGCACCGAAAGCGTGCCCGATGCCTGCTGCAGCGTGACCGACACCAGCGTTTGATAATCGGTTGTTTTGTCGGTGCGCGTGTCGGTCACCTTGATGTTGCGTTCCTTCGCCATGTGGGGCGCGTTCACCATGTTGATGCTTTCCATGCCCTGGCCCAGCGCCCCTTTCAGCATAATGCTGGAGAGCGGTTTGATATTCAGAGCAGCAACGTGTCCAATATAGCCAAGGGAAATTTCCCTGATGGCGCCCTGGCCATTCGCCGCCGCCATTTGTCCGGCGAGACTGCCCAGATGGTCGGCCAGTTTCATATAGGGTTTCAGGCGCGGGGCATCCTCGGCCGAGACGTTGGGCATGTTCAGCGCGTTTGAGACAGCGCCCACCAGCAGAAAATCAGAAATCTGCTCGGCGATTTGCAACGCCACGTTTTCCTGCGCCTCTACCGTGGCGGCGCCCAGGTGCGGCGTGCACACCACGCGCGGATCGCCAAACAAGATGTTGTTTTTGGCGGGTTCTTCGGCAAAAACATCCAGCGCCGTGCCCGCTACATGGCCGGCATCCAGCGCGGCTTTCAGGTCGGCTTCCACCACCAATCCGCCCCGCGCGCAGTTAATAATGCGCACGCCTTTTTGGCATTTGGCCAGCGCGGCAGCATCCAGAATATTTTTCGTTTGCTCGGTCAGCGGCACGTGCAGCGAGATAAAATCGGCCCGCGCCAGAAGCTGATCGAGATCAATTTTTTCAACACCCAATTGCTCGGCGCGTTCGGCGGATAAAAACGGATCATAGGCAATCACTTTCATTTTCAGGCCCTGGGCGCGATCGGCCACAATGCCGCCAATGTTGCCGCAACCAATGAGGCCAAGGGTTTTGCCATAAAGCTCGACCCCCATAAATTTGCTTTTTTCCCATTTGCCGGCATGCGTGCTGGCGTTCGCTTCAGGAATTTGGCGGGCCAGCGCCATCATCAGCGACACAGTATGCTCGGCCGTGGTAATGTTGTTGCCAAAGGGCGTGTTCATCACCACCACGCCGCGGGCGGTGGCGGCCGCCACATCAATGTTATCAACCCCAATGCCGGCGCGGCCCACCACCTTCATTTTCCGGGCGGCATCCAGCACGGCGGGCGTCACGCGGCTGGCACTGCGCACCACCAGCGCGTCATAATCGGGGATCAGCTGCAGCAATTCGTCAGCACTGGTGTTTTTGCGGTTATCCACCGCCACGCCGCGCCCCGCAAAAATTTGCAGAGCTGCGCTTGAAAGACCATCGGCGATGAGAACTTTGGGCATGATGTACTCCTGAAAGAAAATGTTTGGAAAAAGTTTTTCTTCAAACCAGATTGACTGTATGTAAAATCAATCTGAAAGAAAAACCCGTCATCCCCGCGAAGGCGGGGATCCATCCCTCGGTACGTGCTGGCGGATGAATGGATTCCCGCTTTCGCGGGAGTGACGCTGTATTGATGTTGACGTTGTGCATCACGTGATCAATCCTTTTTTAAGCCGCCAGTTGCAGCGTGGCGCGCGTGTCGGCGTAGGCCCAGTCGATCCACGGCAAAAGCGCCGCCACGTCATCAGGCTCCACCGTGCCGCCTGTCCAAAGACGCAGGCCCGCCGGCGCATCGCGGTAGTGATTAAAATCATACCCCGCACCTTCTTTTTCAATTTTGCCTACCAACTGCTTGGCAAAATCCATCTGCGCTTCGCGGCTCAGGCTGGTGATGGCCGCATCAGCAAAACGCAGCGTGACACTGGTGTTGGAGCGACAAGCAGGATCGGCGCACAAAAACTCAACCCACGGTGTGCGCGCCACCCAATCGGCAATGAGGCCAAAACTTTTTTGACTGCGCGCTATCAGCGCCGGCAAACCGCCCAGGCTTTCGGCCCAGTTCAACGCATCCAGCACATCTTCCACGCACAGCATGCTGGGCGTGTTGATGGGTTCATCTTTGAAAATGCCCATATTCAGTTTGCCATCTTTGGTCATGCGGAAAATTTTGGGCACGGGCCATGATGGTTTGTAACTTTCAAGACGCTGTACCGCGCGTGGGCTGAGGGCCAGCATGCCGTGCTGCGCTTCGCCGCCCAGCACCTTTTGCCAGCTATAGGTCAGCACATCGACCTTGCGCCAATCAATCTCCATGGCGAACACGGCGCTGGTCGCATCGCAAATGGTCAGGCCTTCACGCTTTTCAGGAATCCAATCAGCGTTCGGAATTTTCACACCGCTGGCCGTGCCATTCCATGTAAACACGCAATCATGATCGCCGTTGTACGGCGATAAATCGGGCAGCTGGCCATAGTCGCCCACAAAGGTGCGCAAGTGCGGCACCTTCAGCTGCTTCACGGCGTCCGTCACCCAGTCTTTGCCAAAGGCTTCCCACGCAAACACATCGCACGGGCGGGCGCCCAGCAAATTCCACATCGCCATTTCAACGGCACCCGTATCAGACGCCGCCACAATGCCTAGCACATAATCATCGGGCAGGCGCATCAGTTTGCGGCTTTTTTCCACCACCTCGGCCAGCTTGGCTTTGCCCGCCTTGCTGCGATGCGACCGACCCAAAAGGGCGTTGTGCAGGGCCGAGATATTCCACCCCGGGCGTTTGGCGGCGGGCCCGCATGAAAAGTTTGGATTTTTTGGCTTGAGCGTAGGTTTGGGGCTGGACATGCGACGACCCTGATATAAAAGGCGACTGGGTGGGCAGCCGCGACCCGCCCGAATGTTGGCAAATTGCCGCGCGTGCGTAAAGGGTGTTTGTGCTGGAATAATAGGGTGCGAATGATCAATACAGCTTAGCCGAGGGGGCCTTTTTGAGGGCCTGATGGACCATCGGGATCCATGGCGGCTGCGAATAAAAGAATAGGCGGCAGGGGTTCACCTTCACGACGACGACGTCTCGCAGTTTCATGTGCTGCAGCTTGGTAAAAAGCGTCCATTCCCATACCCTCATTCTGGCCCATTTCATGCTTTTTGGCAAGGGGGGATTAGTTTCAGCCATTTTTCGTATCATGGCGATCAGATCATGGCCATCAGGCGCTGTGCCGCTTGCCCATCATCTTGACCCCTCGCCGCAATGATGCTTAATAAGGGCCAAAGAAACGGCCATTGTCGGCCTAACCCTTGCTTCTATGGTGAAAAAAACATGCCTGTTCATGAATCTGCTGCCAAACGCGTTCGCCAAACGGCCCGCCGCCGCGCTGTTAACCGCGCCCGCATGGATAAGGTGCGCAAGGCCGTCAAGCAGGCCGAAGCCGCCATTGCCGCCGGCGATATGAAAAAAGCGGTTGATTTGGTGCGCATGGCCGAAAGTGCCTTGGCCAAGGGTGGCAAAGCGGGCGTGATGTCGAAAAAAGCCGCCAGCCGCAAAACCAGCCGCCTGACCAAAAGGCTGAAGACCACAGCCAAAAAATAACTTTGGCCAAGAAGTTATTTTGACAACGGGGCATGCCTGGTTGTTATTGCCCTGTTTACACTTTCTGCCGATGATGGGGATCTCCTGCATCTTTTCTCATTGTCAGTGAATGGAACTCCTTTCCGATATTCTTCTCACCTTCAGCCTTTTGGCGCTGGTCAGCTTGGCGTCCAGCCTGCTGGCATTCCGCCTTGGCGCGCCGTTGCTGCTGTTGTTTTTGGTGGTGGGGCTTTTGGCAGGGGCCAGCCCGCTGGCCGATTATTTTAAAAATCCGCAGACCACTTTTTTGCTGGGGTCAACCGCGCTGGCCGTCATTTTGTTTGAAAGCGGCTTTACCACGCCCTGGCAAAGTTATCGTGTGGCGGCGGCGCCAGCCCTCACGCTCGCTCTTTTGGGCACGCTCATCACGGCCGGCATCACCGCCGCGGCGGCGCATTATTTTTTAGAAATGCCGTGGCTGCAGGCGGCCTTGCTGGGGGCTATTCTCAGCTCGACCGATGCGGCGGCGGTGTTCTTTTTGTTGCGCACGGGGCGCATCACCATCCGCGATCGCGTGCGATCAACGCTTGAGATTGAATCGGGCACCAATGATCCGGCCGCGTTTTTGCTGGTCACCACGCTGCTGCAAATTGGCAGTTTGATGCAAATGCAGGGCGAGCACTTTATGGTGGTGGATGTTGTCAAACATTTGTTGTGGGAAATTGTGGCGGGCCTGGGCGTGGGGTGGCTGGGCGGCCGCATGATTGTGGCCATGATCAACAGACTGAATTTTGAGCCGAGCCTTTACCCGCTCATCAGTTTAATTTTTGCGCTATTTGTGTTTGCGGTGGCAGATAAACTGGGTGGATCGGCCTTTCTGGCCATTTATGTGGCGGGCCTTGTGGCGGGCAACAGCCGCATGAAAAATTCGCACAACGTGAAAAAATTTCATGAAGGCATCAGCTGGCTGGCGCAACTGATTATGTTTTTAACGCTGGGCATGGTGGCCGATATATCGCGCCTGCACGATTTGGCGCTGCCCGCCCTCGCCCTTGCTTTTGTCCTTATTTTTGTGGCGCGGCCGGTGGCGGCGCTGGCGTGCCTTCTTCCTTTCAAATTTACCGGGGCCGAAACGGGTTTTGTGGGCTGGGTGGGGCTGCGCGGCGCCGTGTCTGTGCTGCTGGCGCTTTTGCCGCTTTCACAAAACATGGCCGGCAGCGGCGATATTTTCACCATCACATTTTTGGTGGTCATTTATTCGCTGCTCTCGCAGGGCTGGACCATCCGCCAGGTGGCCGAAAAACTGAAGTTGATTTTGCCGCCCCAAGCCGGTCCCGCCGAGCGTATGGAATTTGATATCGCACCCGACACATCGCTGGAGCTGGTGGCTTATAAAGTTCACCCCGACAGCCTGGTGGCCACAGGGCACGATTTGCCCTATTGGTCGAAACCCGCGCTGGTGCTGCGGCAGGGCCGGCCCATCAGCCTTGGTGATGAGGCGGCGCTGGAGCCGCACGACAAAGTTTATTTTTTTATGGATCCGCTGCGCCTGCCCGTGTTCGATAGACTATTCGGGAAGCCGCTGGCCAACGCCGGGGCCGAGCAGGAATTTTTTGGCGATGTGGTGATCGATCCCTCGGCAAAAATTATTGAACTGCTAGACGACAAAGAACGCCCGCAGCACCCCGATATTCCTGATGATCTGACGATTGCCGAATATTTTGCCTTGCGTTTTCGTCACGATTTTGAAGTGGGCGATCGCCTGCAGGTGGGGCGGTTTGAGCTGGTCATCCGCGCCATTGCCGAGGGTAAAATCTCGGCCCTTGGCCTCGCCATCATCCCGCAAGATCACACGTTATTCGGGCACCTCATCGCGGCCACAAAAAACTGGCGCCATGCGATACGGACGTGGGGCACTTAGGGTGCGGACGCCTTAAAGTTGAATACCGTTGCCGCACAGACCATCGTCATCCCCGCAGAGGCGGAGGCGGAATGACAGTGTTTTTTCTCAACTGCTCATCCTTTTTCTCAACCGCCCATCATCCCCCACCATCGTCATCCCGACGAAAGTCGGGATCCATGGAACAGCACGCGCGCACAAGCAACGCTGGTCATGCAGAATTTTCGGCCCATCGATTCCGGCGTGGGCGGGGATGACGCCGTTTTTTTGTTCATGTCGCTTGAATATCCTCAACCTTAGTGCAGATACTTCTGCCCCAACTCTTGGCGTTCCATGTCGGCGTGTTCGCTTTGAAGGATGGCGACAACTTCGTTCAATTCTTGACGCAATTTCAGATTCGATTGCGCCAGGGTTTGAATTTCCTGCTCCTGCTTTTTTTGCTGCTGCTGCAGGGCCTGAATGACATCGACCAGGCGTGTCATGTGCCCAATTTGTTGGCTGGCCGAGTGTTGAAGCGTTTTGGCCAGCGATTCTTTCACGCGCTGAAACCACACATAGCAGGCAAAGGCCGTGCCGAGACTGATGAGCGTGGACGCAAGAGCGATGATGGTCAGTGTCTCGGGCATGGTTTGATTGTACCACGCCGGCAGGAAAATAAAAGCGCGGCGCATTAACCATGAACGGGTGGGCGCGTGCGGGGGCCCAAATGGTGGGGCCATTAAAATATCACGCTGATCGATATTGTTGGGCCACAGGGTGGCTATTTCAAATCGTGCAGCACGCGCAAGGGTGCCTGGCCACCCGCAAGCCGCGCGCGATAGACCTGAAGGTTTTCCAGCACGCGCTGCACATAGTTGCGCGTTTCAGCCACCGGAATCATTTCAATCCAGTCGATCATATCGATGCTGCCCTGGCGCGGGTCGCCCAGCGTTTCCAGCCAATCGCGCACGTTGCCAATGCCTGCGTTATAGCTGGCGATGGCGAGTGGCAGCGACCCAAGGTCATCGATGCGCTTATCAAGATACGCGCTGCCAAGGCGAAGGTTGATCTGCGGATCTGACAAATCGGACGTGCGGAATTTTTTGATGCCCAGCTGTTTGGCCACCTGTTTGGCGGTGGCCGGCATCAGCTGCATATAGCCGCGCGCGCCTGCCGAAGACACAGCATCGCGCTGAAACAAACTCTCTTGCCGCACAATGGCGTGGATCAGCGCTTTTTCAGGCGCCGATGGCAGGGGGCGATCCATGATGGGGAAGCCGCTGGCGCTGAGGATAACACCACGCGCGGCCGCAGCCTTGCCTGTTTTCACCATCAAATCGGCGCGTTTTGTTTGCCTGATGATATCGGCCAGATACGCCACCTCGGCGCTGCTGGTGCTTTTCTCAACCGCGGCTTCCATATATTGTTCCGCCAGATCATCGCGCCCGATTTGAATAAGCTGCCGAAGAATTTTGGGTGTATCGCTGCCCGCCAGCTGTTGGCGTGCACTGTCGCTGATGGTGGGGTCGCGCACGTTCAGCACCCCTTTCGGATCCATCGTCGCTTTGGCCAGCTGGCCGTAATAGGTGGTGTAGAAGGCGGCGGCGGTTTGATACCACGCGCGCGCGGTGGCGCTGTCTCCGGCGGCGGCATGGGCGCGGCCAAGCCAATAGGCACCCCGCGCACGGCTGACAGGCATGGTCACCTGATCATACAGCTGCGCGAAGGCGCTCTTGGCGGCTTCGGGCTGGTTTAACCCCCGCAGGGCCAACCAGCCTTCAAGAAAAGTGGCGGTGGCGAGTGACAGCCCCTCGACCTGACCATGATTTTTCGCCAGCGCATAGGCTGTTTTTTTGTCCCCCATCTCTAGCATACGGCGAATAAGAATGTGGCGCTCTTTCCACCATTCTTCGGGGTTGCCTTTGTTGGCAGCGGGGTGCTGCAAAAGTTGAATAGCCTCGCGATCGCGGTTGCGCTGGCGCAGCCACTGGGTGCGCGCATGCAAAAGACCAGGATCGCCCTGAAGATTCTGCGGCACTTGCTGAAGGGCGGCGCTGGCGTTGCTGGTGTCGTTCAACAAGGCTTCGCGCGCGCGGGCCACCGCCTGCCAGCCCGCCGGCACAAAACGCATCATGCGGTCGGCCGCGCCAAATTCTTTTTCCCACAGCAGCCGATCAAGCCGCGCGATGTGATCGCTGGATTGCAGCCCGCTTTGATATTGAGCCAAAAAATTTTCTTCTTCCTCGACCGTAAATTCAACGGTGCGCCACGCGTTGCGCGCCATGGTGCGGGCATTATCGGTCTGCCCCAGCATGTCATAGGCCGCCACCAAGCGCATCATGCCTGTACCTGTGAGGACGGGATATTGCCGAAACCAATCGATGATTTGGGGGGCCGTCCACGCATCGGGAATAATTTTTTCGGCCTGCCTGCGCCACTTTTCGTGTTGGGGCCAGTGGGCATAGCGCGCCAAAAAATGTTGATAATCGCTGAACACAAACAGGCTGGCGTCGCTGGCCATCAGCTGACCTTTAAGAACGTTGCGCAGCGATGCATCGCCCGCCCGGTGGGCGATGGACAGGGCATCGCGCCCGGGGCCGCGATCCAGCACATCAAACGCCTGACGATAAAGCTGCACATCGCGCTGCGGCAAAACATGGGCACCCGCATCCAGCGCCGGCAGGCTGAACAAAAAGGCAAAAAACAGAATCAGTTTGCGGGTCATCCCTTAGGCCAGTACAATCGGTCGCGAAAGTACGCAAGCATGAGCACCCAAAAATCAGCCCGCGAGGACGCCCAGAAATATGTGGCCCTTAACCGCAAGGCGCGGCACGACTATGCGATTGATGAAACGTTTGAAGCCGGCCTGGTGTTAACGGGCACCGAGGTGAAAAGCCTGCGCCAGGGCAATGCCAGCCTGACCGAAGCGCACGCAGGCTTAAAGCAAGGGCGCATTTATTTATTTAATTTGCATGTGCCGGCCTATGGCAAGGCGGGGGTGCATTTGCAGCACGATGAAAAACGCCCGCGTCTTTTGCTGCTGCAAAAAAGACAGATCAACAAACTGATCGGCGGCATTCAGCGCGAGGGATATACGCTGGTGCCCATGGCGCTTTATTTTAATGCGCGCGGATTGTTGAAACTTCAGTTGGGGTTGGCGAAAGGCAAAAAGAAAGCCGACAAGCGCGAGGCCGCCAAAGAACGCGATTGGCAGCGCGACAAAGCCCGCCTGATGAAATCGCGCAAGGGTTAGGGGCGTGGGGTGTGTTTTTCTACAAAGGCGTTCATGCCCCTGGCATCGAGATAAAAGGGGACGCTGTGAGAAGGATGGGGGATAAATCCCAACCCTTCTTTGTAACATTGTTGGGCGCCTGTGTTGTTCTGGTGCGCGGTAACCACGGTGTGGTGGCACCCCCGCGTGATGGCGTCAGCAACTGCCCTGGCAATGAGTAATGTTCCAACGCCTTGCCTGCGATATTCTTGATCAACAAATAAAAGATCAATCTCGCACACGCGTTGCCGCATGAGCAGATTAGCGCGATCATAGGTGACAATAAAACCCACGCAGCATGCATGTTTCACCGCCACAAAGCACTGCGCAAGGGGAGAGTCGCCAAGGCAGGATGCGTGCAAAAATTCGGCCGTCAGATATGATGTATGCCCGTGGTGTTTCGCCAAAAGCGTCAGCATGCTGATCACGCTTGTGGTGTGTTTTTGTTCAAAAGGAAGGATGGATATAGGATCCAGCACCATGGGCCCATATTAGTGGCGGCATGTGAAAATAAAAAAGGGTTTTTTTAAGCCTGCCCCACGGCGTTCACAATATGGGCCACCTTGCTGCGCAGCTGGGCCACAGCACTGGCCAGCACGGCTTCATCATCGGCCGTCATGCGGGCGCTTTGGTCGCGCAGCTCTAACAGCTGGTCGGCCAGGGTCATGCAGGTCATGACCGCCAGGCGCAGGTCGGTCATGTTCACGCCCTTGCCGGCAATGTGGCGCATGGTGTGATCAACCAGCCCCGCAATTTCGTGCAGGCGTTCTTCTTGGCCTTCGGGGCAGTTGATGGGGTATTCTTTTCCGTTGAGCTTGACAGCAACCTTAGGCATGGCCACCCCGCAACAGTGTTTCAACCCGCAAAATGGCGTGATCAAGCCGGTTGGCCACTTTTTGGGCCAGCGCCAGATTGTTGGCTTCGCGCGCGCGGCTGACTTTCAAGGCCTCGGCCTGCTTGGCCAGTTCGCGATGCTGTTCGGTGTGCCGATAATCCAGCGTGTCGCTGAGATTTTCGAGCTCCTTGTAAAGCTCTTGCAAGGAAGTTTTAACTTTGTGCATGGTGCCGCGCCCGAATCATTAACAAAAGAGTAAATGTCTTTGGGAGTCGCGGTCAATCGATTCTGCGTTGACCCGGTGCCGTGTGCGCCTTAAAAGCAACAGCATGACCTGCGCCACCGCCCATAAACCCCAACCTTTCCCCGAAGCCAGCTGGAAAGATTGCGTGAATGTTCTGCGCGCTCTGGCCATGGATGCGGTCGAGGCCGCGCAATCGGGCCACCCCGGCATGCCCATGGGGATGGCCGATGTGGCCGCGGTGTTGTTTTCTGAATATCTGACATTTGATGTGACTAAGCCCGATTGGCCGGACAGAGACAGGTTTATTTTGTCGGCCGGTCACGGCAGCATGCTGCAATATGCGCTGGCGCATCTGTGCGGCTATGCCCCCATGACCATGGATGAGATTAAAAAATTTCGTCAACTGGGCAGCAAAACGCCGGGCCACCCTGAACGTGATATATCAATCGGGGTCGAGACAAGCACAGGCCCCCTGGGGCAGGGCATCAGCAACGGGGTGGGTTTTGCGCTGGCCGAACGTTTGTTGCACGCGCGTTTTGGGAATGATCTTGTCGATCATCGCACGTTTGTCATGGCCTCCGATGGCGATTTGATGGAAGGTATTAGCCACGAAGCGGCCTCGCTGGCCGGGCATCTGAAACTCAATAAGCTGGTGGTGCTGTGGGATGATAACGGCATCAGCATTGATGGGGCCACCAGTTTATCGTGGAGCGATGATACGCTGGCCCGCTTTGCCGCCTGCGGCTGGCACACGCTGCGCGCCGATGGTCATGATGCCGCCGATATTCGCCGCGCGCTGGATGATGCCCTGCAGGCTGAAAAACCCGTGATCATTTCATGCAAAACAACCATTGGCTTTGGCGCGCCCCGCAAAGGCGGCACGAAAGATTGTCATGGTGCGCCCCTGGGGGCTGATGAAATAAAAGCCACGCGTGAAAAATTGGGCTGGCCCCATGCGCCCTTTGTGGTGCCCGATGATGTGCTGGCCTGGTGGCGGGCGGCGGGTGCGCGGGGCGCCAGCGCCCGCATGGCGTGGGAAAAACGTTTGCACGCCGCCGATGTTGCGCAGCAAAGTGAATTTCATCGCATCATGCAGGGGCAACTGCCGGCCAGCCTTTCAGATGAGATGGCAGCGCTGAAAGAAAAATTTTTGGCCGATCAACCCCAAAAGGCCACGCGGCAACTGTCGGGCATGGTTTTAGAAAAACTGACCGCCATCGCGCCCGAAATCATTGGCGGCTCGGCCGATTTATCGGGCAGCAACAATACACAGGTGAAGGCCACGGGCATTGTAAAACGCGGCGATTTTTCGGGCCGATACATTCACTATGGCGTGCGCGAACATGGCATGAGCGCGGCCATGAACGGCATGGCGCTGCACGGCGGGCTTATTCCCTACAGCGGCACGTTTTTACAGTTCACCGATTATTGCCGCCCCAGCATTCGCCTGGCGGCGTTGATGAAACAGCGCGTGATTTGGGTGATGACGCACGACAGCATTGGCTTGGGCGAAGATGGGCCAACGCACCAGCCGGTCGAACATCTCTCGGCTATGCGGGCCATTCCCAACCTTTTAGTGCTGCGCCCCGCCGATGCGGTGGAAGTGGCCGAGGCGTGGGAAATTTCCCTGGTCCAGAAAACGCGCCCCAGTGTGATTGTGCTGACGCGGCAGAATATTACGCCTGTGCGCACCTCGGCCACTGAAAACTGGACAGCCCGCGGCGCCTATGTGGTGCAAGGCATGCGCGATGAGAGGCGCGATATCACGTTAATGGCCACGGGGTCTGAGTTGGGGGTGGCTGTGGCGGCCCGTGCGCAACTGGCACAGCAGGGAATTTCAGCAGCGGTGGTGAGTATGCCGAGTTTTGAATTGTTTGCCGAACAGCCCCAAGATTATCGCCAGGTTGTGTTGGGCGATGCGCCGCGCATTGCCATTGAAGCGGCGGTGCGCCAAAGCTGGGATCAATTCTTGCGCGCGGGCGATGCCTTTATTGGCATGAAGGGTTTTGGCGAAAGCGGCCCCGCCGAAAAATTGTATGATCATTTTGGCATCACGCCCGAATCGGTTGTGACAACCGCTGAACAACTTGTTCAAAAATCATGACGTTGTTTGTATTGATCAAGAGCTTTCTGAGTACACAACATGCGTCATTCCGGCGAAAGCCGGAATCTAGGGCCACCCAAGAAGCTGCTAAGTTTGTGCTTGCCGCCCTCGATGCCGGATCAAGTCCGGCATGACGATGTTGTTTTTGGTGCGTTTTTTTGCAAAATTATCGATGTTTAACCTGAGAGGACAAACATGACCATCAAAGTTGCCATCAACGGTTTTGGGCGCATTGGGCGCATGGTGTTTCGCGCGCTGATGGAAAGCAACCGCAAGGATATTCAGGTGGTGGCCATCAATGATCTGGCCAATGCCGAAACCAACGCGCACCTTTTGCGTTATGATAGCGTGCACGGCCGTTTTGCGGGCGATGTGGGGGTTGAGGGTGATCATCTGGTGGTGAACGGCCAGACATTTAAGCTGGTGCAGGTGTCCGACCCCGCACAGCTGCCATGGAAAGCGCACGACGTTGATGTGGCCATGGAATGTTCGGGCCGCTTTACCGAACGCAAAGACGCCGAAAAACACATTGCGGCCGGCGCCAAAAAAGTGCTGATCAGCGCGCCCGCAACCGATGAAGATTTAACCGTTGTGTATGGCGTTAATCATGATCAGCTCAAAGCCTCGCACACCATCATCAGCAACGCGTCGTGCACCACCAATTGTCTTGCGCCTGTTGTGTCGGTCCTTCACAAGGCTGTGGGCATTTCGCACGGGTTTATGACCACCATTCACAGCTATACGGGCGATCAGCGCGTGGTCGATACGATGCACAACGATTTACATCGCGCGCGCGCCGCTGCCCTGAACATGATCCCCACCAGCACTGGCGCCGCCAAGGCCATTGGCCGCGTGATCCCCGAATTGAAAGGCAAGCTGGATGGCACCTCCATTCGCGTGCCCACGCCCAATGTCTCGGTGGTCGATTTCAAGTTTGTGGCCGCGCGCAACACAAGCGTGGACGAAATCAACAACGCCGTGCAAAGTGCCGCCAGCGGCCCGCTGAAAGGTATTTTGGCGTGTTACAATGCGCCGCTTGTTTCGGGCGACTTTAATCACGATCCGCATTCCAGCATTTTTGCCCTGGCCGAAACCAAGGTGATGGCCGGCAATTTTGTGCGCGTGATGAGCTGGTACGATAACGAATGGGGATTCAGCAACCGCATGGCCGATACGGCTGTGGCGATGATGAAAGCGGCGTAAGGTTTAATCAGCCCCGCGCTGCACACGCTCGAACGGAATGCGCCCGCTTTCGCGCATGATCGATTGCAGCTGATCTTTCAGGCGCAGCTTTTGCCGCTTCAGGCTTTGGATGAACGAAAAATTGGGCATGGGCCGCACTTGCTCCTCTTGCAGCAAGCCCTCAAGCTTGGTGTGTTTTTCGCGAATAGAGGCAATATGGGCGGGTGTGGTC
>RFNS01000307.1 GCA_009927055.1 Alphaproteobacteria bacterium
GAAAGAATTCGGGGCTTGATCAAGGCCAGCGAACCCGCTACAACCTCCAGGCGCTGTCCCCTTCGTCTAGAGGCCTAGGACGCTACCCTTTCACGGTGAAAACACGGGTTCGAATCCCGTAGGGGACGCCACAATAATATTTAAGAACACCCCAGAAGGTCTATAAAACAATGGGGGCTGCACCAGATATTTTTCATATCCAGATATGAAAAGTGGATGATTGAGCAGCGTTAGCATGGATATGTTGCGGCCCATTCAGTGACTGAATGGGTGACATCGCCTGACAATCATTATTCCCAAGCGGGCCGGCGATGGGCTGAAGATGATAAATCTCCCAAACGGCCCAATCGGCATTGCAATATATTTTTGTCGTCGTGTGGGCGTCGATCATTCTCAGATGATAAAAATCAAACCCTTCATTTTTTTGCAGCTCAAACAGCTGAAACGTTACAGCACTGGGGCCAAAGGCATGGCCATCTCTCACAATCTGGGCACGACGGGCCCGCAGCAAATAAATATTCTGAAAAACTTGATGATTTTTTTGCTGATTTTTTTTATTCTTATCAACAGAAGCCTTCGCCAGCCAGCGCAACGTTTGCAGGCTGTCAATTTCTGTGTGGGGGATTGTGCGAATATCGGTGGTGGGGACTGTACCATCATCGAGCGGCACAGTTTGCCATTCTGTGTTTTGCCTGTCGGGCTTAAGCAAAACAGTATAAGCATCGCCACCGGCTGCCGTTTCACTGGGGATGATGCCGCGCACAATGACAAGCGGCAAACCTTGCCAAGTGAGTTGATTAACTCCATCACTCAGCACCACGGGCTGAAGTTTTTCAATCGCCACGTCATTGTTGGGCGGATGTGCATGAGATGATGTAAAAAAAACGATAAAGATAGTCATAAAAAACAAAAAACAAATCTTATTGTGGTTTGCGAAAAGCAACCTGTCCTTCTGCCGTACCTTCAAAACGATGAAGCGCACGCAAGAAAGCGTGAAACTCAATATTTGTAAGGCTTTCAACTGTACGTGTACCGGCAAGTCCCGTAATTCTACTAACCTCCTGTTGAAGACGCTCAGTATCATTTTCATGGCGTAGTGACCTTCGGGCTATGGCCTGATGAAGTGTCAGCTTAAGATAGCTGCTGGTTCTTAACAAGGCCGCTGATGCCGCATAACCAGATTGATGGTTGGCAAACACGGCAAAACGGCCATTCGCACCAATGGTACCGTGATTGCGTGCAAAAGGCCCGTACACCAAATTTCCTGGATTATTATTGCTCCAATTTAAGTGACCGCCAATTCTCACTTCAACCGTGCCATCACCGTGATGAATTTCGAGGCGGTTGCTGAGAGCCTAAGCTGGTGCGTCGAAAAGACCCACTATTTTGAAATAAGGTATTGATATTAATAAACAAGTTCAATGTGGCGATATTCATATGCCCCCAAATATCCCCCCAAAGCTTTTAGCCACCCAAAATCATGGCTTGCTCTTCGGGGGTTAGCTTTTCTAACTCGATAATGGATTGCTCAAAAATTCGTCCCAAAGTGTAAAGCGTAATGGATTTTTGACCGCTTGCCTTAATACCAAAATTATATGTTGCTGTTAGATAGAGCAGCGTATTTTTGTGAGAGTTTAGCTTCTCTTGATTTTCAGCTTGCATTTTCTCGCAGAAAACCTTGTTTGGTAGAGATAGACTGTCCAACTCTGGGTCGGGGCGGAAAAGCCCACCATTAAATTTATTCAAGGTTTCATCTGCAAAAATGCCTCCTGAGTTCATGACTTGGAATAGCTGTTTTAGCTTAGTCCAGACTTCTTGTCCTTCTGCCTCATAATAGCGGTCTAAAGAAACAGAGATTAAGTAATCTTTCAGCAGATTGTTGTTTTAGAATGCGGGTAACCTTGGCGGGGCTGATGCCCAGCTCATCAGCAATATCGCGGTGGGTGTGACCCTCCGCTTTCAGAGCCGCCACTTTTTCACGCATGGCATCCTTCAGTTCTCGCCATGTCCAGCCCTGAGGCTGCAGACTAACCGCCAGCGGCCGCGTATCCTCTCCAAAAAAGCGGCGTTGTTTTTCAAAATGCACCTCAAAGCTGGCGCCGCTGTTCTGGCCGTTATCATCCGCCAGCTCTTTCAAGGCAATTACCGTATCCAACACATCCTCACGGCGCGAGGTGCCACGCTGCCCACCATTTTTGCCAGCGTGATGAATAAACAGCACGGCAATATTGCGGCGGCGCATGGTCAATGCCCATTCCTGCAGCGGCAGCCAGCTCTCGCCTTCATTCTCGCGACCATATGCACCAAGGGTGGAGATATTATCCACCACAATCAGTTCCACTCCAGTCAGCAATGGCTCAAGCTCCAGCTGGCAGGCTTTATCACTGAGGTTCAAGCCCCTGTCCACATAATCGGCTGATAGTAGTTTGAGCTTGTCGCTATCAGGCTCTGCGCCCTGGCCGCGCTTAACAATATCTGCCACTCGCTGCTGCATGAGGCTGAGAGGCATTTCGCCATCAATATACAGCACGCAGCGCGGATGCGGTGCTCGCCATTTGAGAAAAGCGCCACCGCTAGCCACTGCCCAAGCCACTTCCAGCGCAAATAGTGTTTTGCCTACCCCGCGCTTGGCATAAACCATTGCGAGGCCTTTCGTTGGCAGCCAGGGCGCTAAAATTGGCTCCCGCACAGGAATTTCCAGCTTAAGCAGCTCCGCAATGTTTAGGACTGATAAACTGCGTGGCAGATTGCTGGTGAGCAAAGTTGGATTGTTCAAATCTGCTAAATCGTCATCAATATTATCAAGCATCGCCGCCTCCATTTTCAAATCTGCCGCAGGTGCAGGGGTTGCCTTCAAAGGCACATCGGAAGTTCAACCTTTCATCTTGCGGATGGTGCAAGTGAAGCCCCCAGGGGTGAATGGCTAGCATTGCACCGCTCAGGCCATACTCGCGCCATACTGGCCGAAACCGCCCATCGCAGCGGTGGCCATCAACCCGCACATCATCCGGCAGGCCGCTGGCAATCAGGAATTGGCGCAGGGCTGAAAAAGTAAAAGTTTTATTATTTGTCATCTTATTTCCGTAAATCTTAGTTGTTAAGTTCTTTGACCAGAACAGCAATATCTTGCGCCCGCCACGCGGTAGTGCGTGGCCCAAGCTTTACGGGTTTTGGAAAACGCCCCGATTTAACACCAGCCCACCAGGTAGATTTTCCAATCGGTATAATTTTGAGAACATCCGGCAGCCGCATATAACCCAGCTCAGGCAAGTGGAATGGCTGAGAATTTTTGGTCGTTTCTAACATGATAGCTCCATTGGCATTTTGTTGCGTGCCAATGAAAGCTTGAGGCAAAAATTTTATCTAGGGTGGGTTATTTTTTCGTTTTCGGCATCTCTCCCGCGGCCTCATAATTGTCAAAATTCTATCCTCGGATGGGGGAGTAATTCTAGTGTCATTTGTTAGTTGTAAGTTTGCAGAACGAATTATCTCTCGCACCCAATCAGCAAAAAGATATTTCTTCTCATCGGAATTAAAGGAGATATTGGACGGGAAAGGCTGGCGACCCGTTACTTCTTTCCAAATAATTGCCAGCGTTTTGAGTAGCCATATAATAAAAGGGTCAGGTGATGTCTTTTTTGCTTTTATTGTTTGCAAATCAAGTTGCGAAATTAACAAGAGCGTTAAATATTCGGACTTATCCTCGCGAACAGGTATAGTCACTTACTTCATAAGCAATTTGTTTTTTTATCACTTGAAGTCTGGCATCTTCTATCGTTAGCGATTTATCTCGCCTGCATGCCAAAAGATAGTCAATGCAACTGACATCTTCCGTCAACTGTGGCCGGACGATAGCGTAGCCGGTAATTAGTCGCTTACCCCTTGGCATAAGTGACACCTCCACCTGTAAACGGCAAAATATTCGAGCTTGATAGGCGCTCAACATAATCCCCCCACCATTCCATCATGCGGCGGCGCTCGGGGAGGTATTGGGCGTGGTTGTAGGAGGCTCGGACTTGGTCACGCGGGCAGTGGGCCAGCTGGCGCTCAATCACATCGGGGCTGAAGCCATGTTCATTTAAGATTGTGCTGGCAGTGGCACGAAAGCCATGGCCGGTGGCCTTAAAGCGATAGCCCATATCGTAGAGGGCATAGAGAACGGTATTTTCGCTCATACAGCCCATGGGCCGGTGCTGATTAGGAAACACATGTTGGCGATTGCCTGAAATATTGCGTTGTGCATGCAACACCGCCACCGCCTGCTTTGAAAGAGGGACGATGTGTGGGGAGCGCATTTTCATACGTTCGGCGGGGATGCGCCACTCCGCTTTGGCTAAATTAATTTCGACCCATTCGGCCCCGCGCATTTCACCCGTGCGCACAAATGTCAGCATGAGAAACTTTATGGCATTTTTTGTTTGCGCATTTCCCGAGAATGTCTCTAACGTTTTTAAAAAATCGGGCAGTTCATCCGCTTTGAAATGAGCCATATGTTTACGCACTGGTGGCTTTAAGGCTCCTCGTAAATCCGGCACGGGGTTGCGGGTGGCACGGCCAGTGGCGATAGCATAAGTAAAAATCTGCCCCGAAAGCTGCATCACGCGCTGGGCCATATCTAGCGTGCCGGCCTTTTCAACCACACGCACAACCGAGAGCATTTCAGGCGGCGTAATATCGGCAATCGGACGGGTGCCTAGTCTTGGGAAAATGTGGTTTTGCAGCCTGCGCAGGGCAGAGGCGGCATAATCAGGTGTCCACTTATGCTTAAATTGGCTGTGCCATTCTCGCGCGACAGCCTCAAAAGTGTTTTCGCTTTTCAAGATGGCTTGACGCTTGGCCTCTTTTTTTGCCTCGCTTGGGTCAAATCTAGCAGCAAGTAGTTTTCGGGCTTTTATGCAGCGCTCTCGTGCATCTGCCAGTGTAACCTGAGGATAGACGCCCAGTGATAGTAATTTTTCTTTGCCAAAGGCGCGATATTTGAAGCGCCACCACTTACTGCCATTTGGTTGAATGAGAATATGTAAACCATGCCCATCAAACAGTTTGTAGACTTTGTTGAGCGCTTTTGCATTTCGTACTTTTGTATCGGTGAGTGGCATCGGTAGCGTGGGGGTAACTTTTTGAGCATAAGAACGAGTTACCCCCAAAAGTACCCCCACCTACCCCCAGATGTCAAAAGATGATGATGGACTGTGTCGGAATAAAATGCCCATATAAGCCACAGAATAGCTGGTTTTTTTAGATTTTGTGGGACGGGGTTGGCCCTTAGGTTGGTGCGGTCGAAAAGACTCGAACTTTCACGGGGGTTAGCCCACAGCGACCTCAACGCTGCGCGTCTACCAATTCCGCCACGACCGCACACCCGCCACATATATCAAACCCCGTCGGCGATGCAAATGAATGCCGCGCGGGTTAATGCCACAGGGGTGTTTTAGGGCCTTGGCCGCCGCGTCTTGCCTGAACAGCGGCCGAAGGGGAGCTTTCGGCATCGACCGACAGCGCAAAGGTTGCGGGCACTGCATAACGTCGGTGCATGTGATGTAAACTTTTCTGCGCAGATAATAATTGTGCAGCGGTGCCTGACCACATCATGTGCCATGTCAATGGGTCTGTGTATTGTGTGATCAGGACAGGCTTGGGTTTTCTGATGATACGCGCCACATCGCCTTGCACATGGGCGTGCAGAATTTTTCCTGCCTCTAAAAAAGCCTGAGAAAGATGAAACACATCAAACGGCACATTGGTTTCGAAATAGAGATGGAGCGAACCCATATTGCGCGGCTGATCCACAGAAAAATCAACACCCGTATAGGTGGCGGTGATATCGGCGCAGAACGTGAATGTTATGCCCTGTACTTGCTCATGCCACACTTGAAAATTAGAATGAGTCATCATGTCTCTTTCTCTGCTCAATCTCTGGTTTGCATCATTTCATGATGCCCCCTGAATGGCAAATCTCAGAGGGGGTGGTGCCTTACCCCGACGCGGTGGCCGCCATGCAAGAGCGTGTGGCCGCCATCGCCCATCACGGCGCGCGCGAGTGGGTGTGGCTTTTGCAGCATCCGCCGCTTTATACCGCCGGCACCAGCGCAAGCGCCGATGAACTGCTGGAAAACACCCCCTTCCCTGTTTATGAGACGGGGCGCGGGGGCCGTTACACCTATCATGGGCCGGGGCAGCGCGTGGCCTATGTGCTGTTGAATTTGCGCGCGCGTGATGGCGATGTTCGGGCGCACATTGCGCGGCTGGAGGCATGGGTGATCAAGGCGCTGGCCGATGTGGGCGTGGCGGCGGCGCGGCGCGAGGGAAGAATTGGCCTGTGGGTGGCTGCGGGTGCCCGCGAAGAAAAAATTGCGGCCATTGGCGTGCGCGTAACGCGGGGCGTGGCGTGGCATGGGGTGGCGGTGAATGTTGACCCCGATCTGTCGCACTTTGGGGCCATTGTTCCCTGCGGCCTGCGCGATTATGGCGTGACATCGCTAAGAAAACTGGGGCTTTCGGCCACCATGGCCCAACTGGATGCCGCCCTGAAAAACAACTGGGATGCTGTGTTTCAGGTGCCCCTGGCACGGCAGGGTTAAGGCTAAAAACCTGTTCATCATCATACCACTCAATCATCAATGGTATCATCGATATTCTTGGGCTCAGGGTTCATTGACATAGACAAAGCACAACAACTGTTGTGCCTGCGCAGGCAGGCACCCATCACCCGAATAATACCAAGAAACAACGTAAGGGTGATGGGCCCCTGCCTGCGCAGGGGCTTCAGTTTTCGTATCTTTATTTCATCAATGCTGAGTCTCATCCCCCACCCCTGCCTTGCTGTGTTCACAATGTCGTGTCATGCCTTGGGGCATGAGTGGATGGTCTCACCACATGCGCAAGGGCCTGAGGCGCCTGCGCCAGAAAATATTCCGTGCCCTGAAAATTAAATCGGGGTGGGAGTTTTTGGCGTTTCTGGGCATTTGGCTGGGCGTGGTGTGTGTGGTGGTGGGGCTTTATTTTACCTATGACCTGCCCGATGTGGGCAACATCACCGCCCCCACGCGCCGCCCCACCGTCACGCTGATGGATACGAATAACCGCCTGATCACCCGCTATGGCGATGTGGTAGGCAAGCGCGTGAATGTGCCCGATTTACCCCCGCATGTGGTGCAGGCCGTGATGGCGGCTGAAGACAGACGTTTTTATGACCATTTTGGCGCCGATGTGTGGGGCATTTTACGCGCGTTTTATCATAACATTCGGGCGGGCCGCGTGGTGCAGGGCGGCAGCACCATTACGCAGCAGTTGGCCAAAAATCTTTTCCTCAAGCCCGATCGCACCCTGCGGCGCAAGGTGCAAGAAATGATCATGGCCCTGTGGCTGGAGGGACAGTTTACCAAGGATCAGATTTTATCGGCCTATCTTAATCGCGTTTATCTGGGGGCTGGCACCTATGGTTATGATGGCGCGGCGCATGTTTATTTTGGGCACGGCGCCAAAAAACTTACGCTGCCGCAGGCGGCCGTGATGGCGGGTTTACTGAAGGCCCCGTCGCGCTATTCGCCCGCCAGCAACCCCGATGCCGCGCGTGCGCGCGCCCGCGTGGTGCTGAAAAGCATGCAGGATGCCGGATATATTTCGGCCGAACAATTTGTGAAGGCGGAAGAAGAATTGGCCGCGCTGACATTTTCAGGCATGGCGGTGGATGCGCGATATTTTGCGGCCTATGCGGTGGCCGAAACCTATGCTCAGGTGGGCGCGCTGGCGGAAGATTTGGTGGTGACCACCACGCTGAACCTTGATTGGCAGCGCGCCGCCGAAAAACAAATTTCGGCCACGCTGGATGCGAACGAAGACAAAGCCAAAGTCTCGCAGGCGGGGTTGCTGCTGCTCTCGCATGATGGGGCGGTGCGCGCCTATGTGGGCGGGCGCGATTATGATGACAGCGAATATGATCGCGTGACACAGGCGCAGCGCCAGCCGGGCAGCGCGTTCAAGCCGTTTGTTTATCTGGCCGCGCTGGAACAAGGCCTGGCGCCCGATCAGATGTTTGATGATGCGCCGCAAAGTTATGGCCGCTATCGTCCGCAAAATTATACGGGCAAATATTTGGGCCCCGTCTCGGCCGCGCAGGCGCTGGCTGAATCACTCAACACCGTGGCCGTGCAGGTGGCGTATCAGTATGGCATTGGCAATGTGGTGCGCGTCGCGCGTCAGCTGGGCATCACCACGCCCCTTGCGCGGGATTTATCGTTGGCCCTTGGCAGCAGCGAGGTCTCGCTGATGGAATTAACAGCCGCCTATGCCGGCATGGCGGCAGGCGGGCAAAAAATTTCGCCCTATGTTCTTCAGCAAATTAAAAACGGTCAGGGAAAAATCCTTTATCAACGACAGGGGCCGCCGCCATCGCCCCAGGTGCTGTCGGCCGCCGCCACCGCCAAGCTGGTGCGCATGATGCAGGGCGTGATCGCCTATGGCACAGGTCAGCGTGCCAACATCGGCGTGCCGGTGGCGGGCAAAACGGGCACCACGCAAGATTATCGCGATGCATGGTTTATTGGTTTTACAGCGCACGCCACGCTGGGCGTATGGATGGGCAATGATGATAATACGCCCATGCAGCGCATCACGGGCGGCAGTTTGCCGGCCAGCATTTGGCGCGGGGTGATGCAGGGGGTGGAGAAAAATTTTGCCCCGGCCGATTTGCCGGCGCTGAATGGCGATGCGTTCTTCAATCAACTTTTTGGCCCATCGCCAGAGCCGGAGTCGCGCCATGCACCGTCCACCCCTTTTCCACAGGGCACGGTGCTGCCGCGCACCCTTGCGCCCCCAAGCAACCCTGATGTTCAAGGCCCCACGCGTGAGCAGTTGCTGCGTGAGGAAGACATGATGGAGCAAGAGCAAGCGCCGCAAGATGATGATATTGGAAAATTTTTAGAACAAATGTTTTAATGCGTCATGGCTGTTTTTACCCCTGTCTCTGCCCACGAACTGCAACACTGGCTGACCGCCTATGATGTGGGCGATTATGTTGATCACATCGCCATTGCCGAGGGGGTTGAAAACACCAACTATCACCTCATCACATCGCGCGGCACCTATGTGCTGACGTTGTTTGAAAAGCGGGTGAATGTGGCCGATTTGCCGTTTTTCATGGGCATCATGAACCATTTGGCCGGCCAGAATTTTCCTTGTCCGCAGCCGCTGCCGCATGCTGATGGCGGTTTGTTCGGCACCCTGAAGGGCAAAGGGGCTTGCCTTGTCACCTTTCTGCCTGGCGCGTGGACGCGTCACATTCAACCCCTGCACGTGCAGCAGGTGGGGAAAATTCTGGCCACCATGCATGGGCTGGGGAAAAATTTTCAGCAAACGCGTGCCAACACTTTATCGCTGGCGGGGTGGCCCACATTGTGGGCGGCGTGCCGCCCGCGCGCCGATGACGTGCATGAAGGTTTGGTGAAAGAGGTGGATGACGAGTTGGATTTTTTACAGCGCCACTGGCCCCACAATTTGCCCACCGGTTTTATTCACGCCGATTTGTTTCAAGATAACGTGCTGTTCGAAAATGATATGCTGACAGGCGTGATTGATTTTTATTTCGGTTGTACCGATTTTCTGGCGTACGATTTGGCGATTACGCTGAATGCCTGGTGTGTCGATGCGCGCGGCACCCTGAACCCCACCATGATAGCGGCGATGATGGATGCCTATGAACAGGTGCGCCCCCTTGGCATCGATGAAAAAAAAGCGCTGCCCATTTTTTTGCGCGGGTGCAGCGTTCGGTTTTTGCTGACGCGTCTTTACGATCAACTTTTTCCTGCACCCGGCGCCATGGTGACCGAAAAAAATCCGCTGGAATATTTTTGGAAGTTGCGCACGTGGCAGCAACCGCGATAGCATGTCTACTCCATAAAAATTTTGCAGGTTGAAATATTGAAAAACATCACACTGTTGTGCCTGCGAAGGCAGTCATCCATCACCCAAAGCCTACTCTCAAAACAATCGATGTGGATGGGCTCCTGCTTTCGCAGGAGCATCAGTTATTTGTGTGTTTTGGTGTAAGAGGAGGCTCTTTATTTCATCAAACAGACATTCTAAACTATGCCCATGACCAAAGACACCGTTGAGATTTTTACCGATGGCGCGTGCTCGGGCAACCCGGGGCGGGGCGGATGGGGTGCTTTGCTGCGCTATGGCGGCCAAGAAAAAGAATTGAGCGGCGCCGAAGACGACACCACCAACAACCGCATGGAACTTCGCGCCGCGATTGAGGCGTTGAAGGCGCTGAAAAAAACCAGCAAAATTGTGCTGATCACCGACAGCGAATATGTGATGAAGGGGATCACCGAATGGGTGCCCGGCTGGGTGAAAAAAGGGTGGAAAACATCCAGCAATCAGCCCGTCAAAAATCGCGATTTGTGGGAAGAATTATATGCGCTGAGCAAACAGCACAGCATTGCGTGGCAGTGGGTGCGCGGCCACAACGGACACCCTGAGAACGAGCGGGTCGATGCGCTGGCCCGCGGCGCGATTGGGAAATGAATCATGCCCCTCTGCCTCCGCAAGAGATTCAGTTTTTTTCTGTTCCTTTTTGATAAGCTTTGACTCTACGGCGCTTCGGTAGCGGCAACCTTGGCGCTGCCCGGCTGCTGTCCTGAGAGGACAAGGCGGAATTCGCGTTGAATGCGATCAACCCCGCGCCTAAATTCAACCAGCAACGTGCCGTTTAAGCTGCGGCCTGTGTTGGGGCTGACCTTCAGGGGGTTCACGGCCTTGTTGTTCACGCGCACTTCATAGTGCAGGTGCGGGCCTGTCGAGCGGCCAGAGTTGCCCACATACCCAATCACCTCGCCCTGCTTCACGCGGTCACCCACTTTCAGCCCCTTGGCAAAGCGGCTTTGGTGCGCATAAAGGGTGCTGATTTTATCGTTGTGGCGAATAACCACAGCGCGGCCATAGGCGCCTTTCCACCCCACTTCTTTCACCACGCCATCGCCGGCCGCAAAAATGGGCGTGCCGATGCTGGCCCCAAAATCAACCCCGGTGTGCATTTTGCTGTAGCCCAAAATGGGGTGACGGCGCATGCCAAAACCGCTGGTTAAGCGGGCGCCATCAATGGGTGTGCGCAACAGGCCGCGGCGCACGGTTTGTCCTCTTTCATTAAAATAATCGGCCGAGCCATCACGGAAAATGACCCGATACAGCGGGTGCGTGGCACGCCCCAGGCGCAGGTTGGCAAAAATCACCGTGGCTTCGCCCACGCGGCTGCCGTTTTTGGCCACGCCCTGCTCATACAGCACATCCAGCCTGTCGCCGGCTTTCACATCGCGCTGAAAATCGACCTGGTGCGAATACATACGCACAATGTTGGCCACCACATTGCGCGGCAAGCCCGCTTTATCGGCCGCCGCAATCAGACTGCCCTGAATGGTCACGCTTTGGGCAAAGCGGCGACGTTCAGGCGGGGTGATGATGCGCTGGGCCACATACTGGCCTTCGGCGCTGCGTGTCACCGTCAAATCGACCGTGGCTTCGGGCTGCAGCGTTAAGCCATCCAGCGTTTCTTCCACGCCGCGGCGCGTGATGGTGAGGGTGATTTCTTGCCCCGCGCGCAGTTTGCGCAAATCATAAACGCTGCGCACGGCTGTTTGCACCTGCGAGGCCACAGCCGCATCAAGCCCCGCCGCCGCCAGCGTATCATACAGAGCATCGCCCGCCTCAATTTCCACGACGCGGGTGACGGTCTCAGGCCGCAGGCTGATCGCCTCGGCCGTATCCATCAGCTGCCGAAGGCCGGCCAGCGCGGTTTGTGTGGGGGCGCCTGTGGTGGCAGGGGCTTCGTCTGCCGCCTCAGCCACCACGGGTCGTTCAACCACATCGGCCTCGGTGGCGCTGATCATGGCCCCCGCTTCGTCCGCACCCGGGCCATAGTGACCCTGCCACAGATGCAGCCCGCCGCCCACCAGAATGGCCATAATGCCGGCCACCAAAAGCGCCTGAACCTGAATAATAGGGCGCGCGCGGAAAAGCAGTGGTGATGGCATGGGCGCAGACAAGGGCGTTGACGAGGTCATGCGGTGATAATGTCAGGCGGCAATGGTGAAGGGGGATTTAAGAATCGACGCAGCGGAAAAGGCAGGTTCCATGTCTCCAAAATGACGTTTTGCCCCCCCTACTGTCAACTTTGTTTTTTAGCTGCGTTAACCATTAACCATGAGTCATGATATTTCAATATGTTACCAATTGTTACGGCACCCTTGTTGTTAAAATACCATTAACCTTTGCCCTTTTGTCACAGATGCCACCGAACTTATCCACAGGCCTTTGGTCTTACCCCCTATCAAAAATCGCCATTAATAAAAACAGCGTCACACACGCCCACACAGACACACGACCCATCGATGTTTTTATTTGCTCATCACCCCATGCATCAGTATATAAAAACAAACAGGCAACCTGAAAACAAAAACAGCTGAAAGATTATGATCGTGAGAAAAGTTGGACCATTAATCGCCACGCTGGCACAACTGGCGGCGTCTGCGCCAGTTTTGGCCCAAAACGCTCACAACCCTGCCCCCACGCCCAAACCCTCGGCGCAGGACATTTATGAGATCGGACGCAGCTGTTTTAACGCCATGTTAGATCCCCACATCAGTGCTGCTTGCGACTTATTTAGGCCTACCGCACATTTTGTGGTCAAGAGAGGCCCGGTTTCGTTCCCAGCCCTTTTGTGTGTGCGCTATGATGTCAGAGTCCCTATAGACATCCGTTCAGACGATGGGGCCTCGACAGTGTATCCAGATAATATCGTTTGCAACGCCTACGATCGACGATACGTGGGCGGATTTTGGGAGGATGGCCGCTTATTAACACAATCGATGCGCCAGTGGCCCTCGGTATTAAAGAATACGCCACCCAACACAGTGATTGATCATCACTATGTGGAGGTACGTTCTGAACAACGCGCAACAGCCACCCTCATAAAAGATGCGACACGGTGTCAAGAATCCATCACAGAAGGCCCCGCCCCCGATGGCTCCTCGTTGTGGGGCGATTCGCTCGGCACCCCCGATGTTGAATGCGCGGGCAAAGTGGTCATTGTTAGGATGTATCAACGCACCATTAAGGATAGTGGAGAGCTTAAAATCTGTGTGGTTTATGGGAGGCCGCCTGGCTTTCCCCACAGCGACCATGCGGCGCTATGCAAGAGCAATCATTTTAGAATTGGACCCACAAAGCCACCCGTTGGCGAACTCACTTGGGAAGCCGAACGCGCAGAATGGGTACGACGCATGCATAGTTATATGATATCTCAATGATATCTCAAACAAGACCCAACCCCTAATTTTTAGCCACCACCACCCAACCTTTCGCAAAGTGGTTTTTCAGTGTGTGGGCGGCGGTGGTGGCCTCGTGGGCCGAATGAAAAATGCCAAAGCACGTGGCCCCGCTGCCCGCCATGCGCGAGAGGATGGCGCCTGAATCTTTTAACCGCCACAGCACATCACCCACCAC
>RFNS01000050.1 GCA_009927055.1 Alphaproteobacteria bacterium
AACGACCCCGTCGCTATGGACGCTTGGGGGTCATCAGCCTGTTATCCCTAGAGTACCTTTTATCCGTTGAGCGATGGCCCTCCCACGAGGAACCACCGGATCACTAAGGCCGACTTTCGTCTCTGCTTGACTTGTAAGTCTCACAGTCAGGCGGGCTTATGCCTTTGCACTCTACGGCTGGTTTCCGACCAGCCTGAGCCCACCATCGCGCGCCTCCGTTACTCTTTGGGAGGCGACCGCCCCAGTCAAACTACCCACCATGCAGGGTCCCAGCCCACGATTCAGTGGGCTTGGTTAGATATAAAAGAATACAAGGGTGGTATTTCACTGATCCCTCCACGCCGGCTAGCGCCGACGCTTCAAAGGGTCCCACCTATGCTACACATGCGTTCTCTCATACCACTGCAAAGCTATAGTAAAGGTTCATAGGGTCTTTCCGTCTAACCGCGGGAACCCCGCATCTTCACGGGGAATTCAATTTCACTGAGCCGGAGTTGGAGACAGTGGGGAAGTCGTTACGCCATTCGTGCAGGTCGGAACTTACCCGACAAGGAATTTCGCTCGGATTACCTGACAGTTTTCACTGCCAGCCGGACTTTATCTTAAAGCTCCTCTGAAGTTTTGTTATTCATCTGATCGGCAATGTGCCTGATTTGGTCCAGGCCTTCTTGCGCAAGATGTTCTCCTCTTTCCATCATCAGGCACACGGTTGCAAACTTTTTGAAATCGATCGATTTCTTGGTTTTCAGCGTATGCTTGTGAAAAAAGGGGATAATAACATTTTGTAAGTGGTCAAGTGCCCGTACTCTGAAGGACATCCGGTCGCCATGGTTCACACGAACCACACCGCAACCAAAATAATCTTTCAAAGCGTGCAACACCTGAACATCACGTTCATGCTGAACCACCACGAACTCAGGCAATACTTGATAGCCAAGAGACATCTCCTCATGTCGGCTGATGCCCACATGAAAACAGCCTTCGCCATCAACAAAACCTGTGATCCATTGCGGTTCTAACTTCAAAGGGTGCTTCCTGAACGTAAAGTCTCTGAGGGTTCTCACAACCTTGCGGTGGTGAGCCTTCCCTGCGGATTGTCCCCATGTCTAGCTGATTTTGACTGCGAAACACCAGAGGTATTTCACGAGTACAGACTAGCTGTGCGAGGATTTTCCCGCATATAGTTCAGTTTTTCTAAGGCTGCTTTTTGTGATCTTCCGAGATCAACCTTAGGACCGTTATAGTTACGGCCGCCGTTTACTGGGGCTTCGGTTCAAGGCTTGCACCTCTCTCCTTAACCTTCCAGCACCGGGCAGGCGTCAGGCCATATACGTCGAGTTAAGACTCTTCGCATAGCCCTGTGTTTTTGGTAAACAGTCGCTACCCCCATTTATGTGCCCCCGTACAAAACTTGCGTTGCGTACGGGCTCTCTTATCCCGAAGTTACGAGAGTAATTTGCCTAGTTCCTTCAACTCCGTTCTCTCAAGCGCCTGAGCATATTCAGCTCACCCACCAGTGTCGGTTTAGGGTACGGTCTTACACTGGGCTATTTCCTGGACGTTTCTTTGCCACCTTCAGAATCCAATAACTTCAGATGACCCGGAAACGCCGTCACTACCAGCTGGCCCACGAATATTAACGTGGTTTCCATCGGCTACGCCTTTCGGCCTCACCTTAGGTACCGGCTCACCCTACGCGGATTAACCTTGCGTAGGAACCCTTGGGTTTACGGCGACAGTGTTTCTCACACTGTTTCTCGTTACTCATGTCAGCATTCTCACTTCCGATACCTCCAGCTGCCCTCACGGGTCAACCTTCAACGGCTTACGGAACGCTCCGCTACCATTCAAAAGAATCCTAAGCTTCGGTGCGTGACTTGATCCCCGTTACATTTTCGACGCAGGCCGGCTTAACTAGATCAGTGAGCTGTTACGCTTTCTTTAAAGGATGGCTGCTTCTAAGCCAACCTCCTGACTGTCATGGCCTTCCCACATTCTTTCCAACTTAGTCACGACTAGGGGACCTTAGCTGTAGGTCTGGGTTTTTATCCCTCTCGACGACGAAAGTTAGCTCCCGCCGTCTGCCTCCCAGGTTGTACTCTTGGGTATTCGGAGTTTGGTTAGGTTTGGTAAGGCTCGCGCCCCCCTAGCCCATCCAGTGCTCTACCCCCCAAGGTAATCGCCTGAGGCTCTACCTAAATAGATTTCGCGGAGAACCAGCTATTTCCTGCCTTGATTAGCCTTTCACCCCTAACCACAACTCATCCGAGACTTTTGCAACAGGCACCGGTTCGGGCCTCCAGTGGGTGTTACCCCACCTTCACCCTGGTCATGGCTAGATCGACAGGTTTCGGGTCTAATCCGTGCAACTAAACGCCCTATTCAGACTCGCTTTCGCTTCGCCTCCACCTTACGGCTTAAGCTTGCTGCACAGACTAACTCGCTGACCCATTATACAAAAGGTACACTCTCACCCACATGGGCTCGAATTGTTTGTAAGCATTCGGTTTCAGATACTATTTCACTCCCCTCGTCGGGGTTCTTTTCACCTTTCCCTCACGGTACTTGTGCACTATCGGTCACTGAGGAGTATTTAGGCTTGGAGGGTGGTCCCCCCATGTTCAGACAGGATTTCACGTGTCCCGCCTTACTCGAAACCAACTTGCATGTTACGCCAACGGGGCTGTCACCCTCTGTGGCCGTCCTTTCCAGGACGTTAGGCTTGATCACAAGTTGATTATGGCCTGTTCCGCGTTCGCTCGCCACTACTAGCAGAATCTCAATTGATGTCTTTTCCTCCGGGTACTTAGATGTTTCACTTCTCCGGGTTCGCGACCTGAACCTATGTATTCAGTCCAGGTTGACCTTACGGTCGGGTTGCCCCATTCGGAAATCTACGGGTCAAAGCATACTCACGGCTCGCCATAGCTTATCGCAGTGTGTCACGTCCTTCATCGCCTCTCAGTGCCAAGGCATCCACCAAATGCTCTTGATTACTTGATCCTTATCAGCAGCCAGATCGAAACAAAGTTTCGGTCATTGCTTGCCCACGGGCTGACTTGCTCAACCTTCGGAGTTGAACGTTTCCATGGAGATTCTGGTTTCTGTAGCTTCTTCAACGGGGCAGGGGAGGTTGTATGGACTTGCAGCGGGTGAGGCCACAAGAGACTCTCTTGCCAACATGGGGCTGGTTCAGCCCATGGTTGAAGCAGATAAACAAAATCTGCTGAATTTGCTTCTGTTATGTGTTGATGTCGATCTAAAAGATCATTCGAGCCACATGGCCCGCGTGTCCCGCTGTTTTAGGCAACAGCCAGACTGCCATGCGCCAGAAGCATTGCTCGCGTTTTCTCACAGACGAAAGACCGGCTCTTCTCGTTCTGCTACAAGAGGGATGACCCTCCGCAACAGGCGACAAGCGCCTATATGTCTGCAAGAAAACATTTCTTGCTCCTTCTTCACTTTGTTCAAGAATTCACCGGAGTGTTTGCCACACCGGATTGGTTTTTTCCCGCGTTTATGTTTGGTGATGGTTTGGGTGATCGCCATCCGGCGAAAACCGAAATCTAGGGCCCCTGAAGATTTTGTCTGGACCGTGTTAGCTGTCTTAGATGCCAGCCTGCGCGGTCATCACGGTAAACCGATATGAAAATCTGATGGATCTGATCGGGATCGAACCGCCTGCGCAACGCGCAAACATTTATTTTATATTGTCGGTTCGAAAACCAACATCATCATGTCTGGTGGAGCTGATCGGGATCGAACCGACGACCTGAAGCTTGCAAAGCTACCGCTCTCCCAGCTGAGCTACAGCCCCTTGGTGATGATCGGTCATCGGTGATCGGTTATCAGGGATTTTTCCCCGATGACGGATGACGGATAACTGAACACTGATAATGGTGGGCCTGGTAAGATTTGAACTTACGACCTCACGCTTATCAAGCGCGCGCTCTAACCAGCTGAGCTACAAGCCCTTGGCAGTAATCGGTGATCGGCAATCGGTGATCAGGAAAAACAAAGCCCCTGATGACTGATCACGGATGATCGATTACTGGTAAACGCGGAAAGGATGCACCGACGGCGGTTTTGATTGCGCGTGAGCACAAACAAAGCCTTGGCCAGTTGTCTGGTGACAGAAGGAAAAGGTCACAGAGCAAGCTCTGACTTTCGCCTTCAAATCC
>RFNS01000312.1 GCA_009927055.1 Alphaproteobacteria bacterium
CACTCCAGCACGGCAGTATCAAATGCTATTCCAGGGTTGAGCCCTGGGCTTTCACACCTGACTTACCGTACAACCTACGCGCCCTTTACGCCCAGTAATTCCGAACAACGCTAGTCCCCTTCGTATTACCGCGGCTGCTGGCACGAAGTTTGCCGGGACTTATTCTCCCACTACCGTCATCATCGTCGTGGGTAAAAGAGTTTTACAACCCGAAGGCCTTAGCACTCACGCGGCATGGCTGGATCAGGGTTGCCCCCATTGTCCAATATTCCCCACTGCTGCCTCCCGTAGGAGTTTGGGCCGTGTCTCAGTCCCAATGAGGCTGATCATCCTCTTAGACCAGCTATGGATCGTCGCCTTGGTAGGCCGTTACCCTACCAACTAGCTAATCCAACGCGGGCTGATCCTTTGGCGATAAATCTTTCTCCTCTCGGAGGTATCCGGTATTAGCACCAGTTTCCCGGTGTTGTTCCGAACCAAAGGGCACATTCCCACGCGTTACTCTCCCGTGCGCCGCTCCCCCTTGCGGGGGCGCTCGACTTGCATGTGTTAAGCCTGCCGCCAGCGTTCGTTCTGAGCCAGGATCAAACTCTCAAGTTTAAACTTGAAGCTGATCTGTTCTGGCTTTTTATAAAGCCAAGAAAAAACTTAAGTTTCTTGGCCAATTAACTCTGCTTGACGAGGTCTTGTGTTGGCCCTTGCGGGCCAATTAAACCTGTTATTGCGTAACCATAACGGCAACCGAAATTGCCATTATGTTTTTGTGTCAAAATGCACAAAACGTTAATTGACCGAAGTGCAGATTTCAGAGAAACCTGCGTTTGGCGGCCATTTTACAGCACACAAAGCCCGAAAGCCCTGTGCACCGCCGTCTGTGCATCCCTTCCATAAAAAATTCACTTGTCCAAGAGCCGCGCTAAAAACCTGACTTAAGATTTGAGGCCAAGAGCCTGAGAAATTAAGAGTTTTTAGCGATCCCTCCACCCATCCGGTTTCAGAAATTTTGGGGCACAAGGCCCCTCTGCCTTTTTGAGGCAATTCCTTCACCCGTACGAGTCGAGAGGTGGGCTTTATCTCACACGCTTAAGCCCTCGTCAAGCATAATTTAGAAATTATTCACAGGTTTATGGTTAACAAGAGGGCTTTGGCCCGAAGCGCGTGAAAACTAACGATTTTTTTTGCCTTTTGGCGTGCCCATCACCGCCCGCGGGTCGCGCGTGTAACGGCGATAGAGGGCCCTATCGGCTTGATCGGGCATGGCGCTGTCCACAATGGTGGCGCGCAGCAGAATCACCAGCTCGGACACCGCGTTATTTTCGTTTTTGCTGCCGGTCAGATAGCTGAGAAGGGGCGTTTCATCGGCGCCCGGAATGCCGCTGGCGCTGCTGTTGCTGCTGTCCTGCATCAGGCCGCCCATAATGGCCACCTCGCCCGATCGCACGCGCAGCACGCTATCCAGCTCGCGCACCGCCAGCACAGGAATGAGCGATTGCACGGTGGCGGTGCGTCCTTGGGCGTTGGCATTCAGTCCGATGGAGGGATCTTCCACGCGACTAACGATGCGCGAAATGGTGGGGCGCAAATTCAGCGTTACTTCTTCGCTTTCGCCGTTGACCGCGGGTTGCACGGTCATGACCAGCCCCACAGGCACCGTGCGCGGCGTGCTGCTGAACACGGGGTTGCCCGCCACCGTGACGCCATTGTTATTGGTGGCGGTGGGGAACTGGGCGCTTGTTGTAAAATAAACTTCGTTGCGCGCGACCTTGAGGATGGCGGTTTGATTATTCATGACCGTGAGGCGCGGGGCCGAGAGAATGCGCGTGGTGCCAAATTCGCGCACCAGGTTCAAAATCGCGCTGAAATCGGCCCCGTTAAAGGCGGCGGTGAAGACGCCCGCACTGGCGGTGGCGGGAGAAACAAACGGCGCATTCGCCACATCCAGCCCAAAGCGGCTGGCTAAATTCGCTTCATTATCCAACAGCGTGCGCCAATTAATGCCGCTGCGATAATTTTCGTTCAACTCCACCTCCACAATGCGCGCATCAATCAGCACCTGGGTTCCCACTTTTTTCTGAATATCGTCCAGATACACGGCGACTTCGTTTTGCACTTTTTGGTTGCCGTAAACCGACACGCTGCCCGATTGTTTGTTGACCGTATATTTGGCCGATGTGCTTTTGCTGTCGGCGTCGCTGTCGCTATCGCTTTCTAAAATCTGACCCAGCGATTTTTCAATCTCGCCCCAGAAATTGTTCTCGGCCACGCTTTTGACGCGCGCGCGTGAATTGTTCTCAGAAATATCGCGGCTGCTGTTGGTGCTGTTGGTTTGTCGCGCCACATCATCATTAAACACGTTGGTGGCGATTGAGACTTCGCTTTCGGTGTTGCGCGAAAGACTGGGGTAATGCAGCGCATAATTTTGCCAGTAAGGCGTATCAGGCTCGATGTGCAAAAAGCCATTATCATCATACCAGCGCAAATTGGCCAGCTCGCAGATGCGATCGAGCACAAGGCCAAGGGGTTGATCATTCACATTCAGCGAAATACCCCCAGAAACCCTGGGGTGCAGCGATAAATCAAGCCCCGCCTGCTGCGCTAAATCCATCAATACGTCTTTCAGTGGCACATCGGGCGTGAGAGAGAGTGACACTGTTTTATCATCCAGCGCCGAGGGGGCATCATCAGCAATGGGTTTGATATCGGGAATGGGCGGCGGCGTCTCTGTGGTGGCGCGCTCACGCAGGGCGCGATAATCATCACGTGTCAGGTTTTGGTTGGCATCAATCACCTCATCCTTGGTGATGTTGGCGCATGACGCCAGAAAAACCATCAGCAGTGCTGCCAGAATTTTTGTCATGCGGTGTTGTCATCCTTTGGATCGGGCAAGCCTGTCTCTAGCACAGTTTTATCATAATGGGCAGCCACAAAATAAAGCCCCTGCGGGGGGGCCGTGGGGCCGCCAGCGGCCCGGTTTTTGGCGGCCAAGGCGGCTTGAAACTGGGATAAATCCCACTGTCGGGTGCCCACCTGCGCCAGCGTGCCCACCATGTTGCGCACCTGATGATAGAGGAACGATGGGGCGCGCACATGGACAATCACCATCGCGTCCTTCACCTCAAACCTCAATTCATCCAGCGTTTTGATGGGGCTGTTGCTTTGGCAGCCCTGCGCGCGGAAGGTCGAAAAATCGTGCGTGCCCCGTAGCGTGTTGGCGGCTTCTTGCATGGCCGGCACATCCAGCGCGCGCGGCACATGCCAGCAATAATGGGCGGCAAGGGCGGGCGGCGCCGGTCGGTTAAGGATGAGATAGCGATAACGCCGCGCCGTGCAGTGAAAACGCGCATGAAAATCATCGTCAACGCGCGCGCATTCAACCACCACCACAGGGTGCGGCCGCACATGAAAATTAAGCGCGTCGCGCACCGTGTCGGCCTCCACATCCTTCGCGATATCCACATGCGCCACCTGGCCCAACGCGTGCACGCCCGCATCGGTGCGGCCAGCTACGTGCAGGCGCGGTTGTTGCTGACAAAATTTTTCAATGGCGTCTTCCAGCACCTGCTGCACGCCCATGGCATGCGCCTGTCGCTGCCAGCCCGCAAAAGCCGGCCCAAAGTATTCCAGCGTCAGCTTGAAACGGGGCATGATGTTCTCAAAAACTCCTCACCGCTCACGGGCGCACGGTCCGGACGTTGAACTTTAAGCAGATGCAGGGCGCCCTGGCCGCAGGCCATGATGCCGCGGGGGTGCAGCACGGTGCCCGGCGGGCCAGAACCCGCTGCGGGCAAGGCCTCCAACAATTTGATGCGTTCGCCACGCCATTCAAAAAAACAACCGGGCCAGGGCGCCAGCGCGCGCACCATGCGGCCGATGTGGGGGGCCGGCATGGCCCAATCGATACGCCCTTCGTCTTTGCTCAGTTTCGCGGCATAGGTGATGCCGGTGGTGGGTTGGGGTGTGGGGGAAATTTCCCCCGCCTGCAGTTTGTGCAGCGCCGCCACAATCAAATCGGCGCCCATGGGGGCCAGCGCATCGTGCAGTTGGGGCGTGGTCGTGGTCTCAGATATGGGAATTTTCCCCCACAGCAACATCGGCCCCGTATCCAGCCCTTCATCCATCTGCATAATGGTGATGCCTGTTTCAGCATCGCCGGCCAAAATGGCGCGATGAAGGGGCGCCGCCCCCCGCCAGCGCGGCAGCAGACTGGCATGGATGTTCAGACAACCCATGCGCGAGGCCGATAAAATTTGGCGCGGTAAAATCAACCCATAGGCCACCACCACGGCCGCATCCAGCTGTAATGCCGCAAAAAAATCGTGCTCTTGTTCATCGCGCAATGTTTTGGGTGTGCGCACGGGCAAGCCCATGGTTTCAGCCGCCGCATGCACAGCGGTGGGGGTTGTTTTGTGCCCGCGCCCCGTGGGTTTGGGCGGTTGCGAATAAACCTGCGCCACGGTGTGACCCGCCGCCACCAACGCCTGCAAGGCCGGCACCGAAAAAGCAGGACTGCCCATGAAAGCCAGGCGCAGCGGCATTAGAGGAGATGCTCCCGCGATTGTTCTTTTTCCACTTTCTTCAAAATCATTTTGCGTTTGAGCGGCGAGAGATGATCGATGAATAACACGCCGTTCAAATGATCCATCTCGTGCTGAAGGCAGCTGGAGAGTAGATCGTCGGCCTCAATTTCCTGTGCCTGGTTGTTTTCATCGATATAGCGCACACGCACGCGTTTGGGGCGCGTCACATCGGCATAGTGGCCAGGAATGGAGAGGCAACCTTCAGGATAGGTGAAGGTTTCTGCGGGGTCGTGCCACACAAGATCGGGGTTCGCCATCATCAGCGGGGTTGCCTGCGCGGCGCGCCCCAAATCGACCACCATCAATCGCTGTAAAATCCCCACTTGCGAGGCGGCAAGGCCAATGCCCGGCGCATCGTACATCGTGCGCAGCATGCGTTCCATCGTGCGGCGCGCCGCGGCATCAACCTTATCAACCGGCGCGCAACGTTCGCGCAACACAGGGTTGGGGATGATGCAGATGTTGAAAAGATCGTCGGTCATTCAGGCGGCCGATTTTGTGGTGTCTTCTGGCCCTGCAAGGCCACGTGGCTCGTGCGGAATTTCTTCCAGCGCCTCTAATTTCTCGACCGATTGTGATTGATAATCGGCCAGCTTGCGCACAGACGGCATCACGCGGCTGGTGAACGAACGAATGCTGTTATTATATTTCTCGACAGCATGTGACAGCGCCTTTTCAACGCCGCCCAGGTGGCCCGCAAAGGTGTTGAGACGATCGAGCAGATCGCGCCCCACATCGGCAATGGCGCGGGCATTTTCGGTCAGTTTTTGTTGGCGCCAACTATAATCGACCGCGCGCAGTACGGCCAGCAAACTGAAGGGCGAGGCCAGAATAACCTGCATTTTCAGTGCGTCATCGAGCAGGCCCAGATCATGCTGAAGGGCGGCGCGGAAAATATCTTCGCCGGGTAAAAACAAAATGGTAAAATCGGCCGACTCTGGAATATGTTTGGGATAATTGCGCTTTTGCAACTCGCGCACATGGCCCCGAACAATTTGCGCATGGCGTTGCAGGTGTTGTTTTTGTGTGGCGTCATCCTCGGCTTCCAGCGCCTGCAAATAGGCATCCAGCGGCGCCTTCGCATCCACCACAATCGAACGATTTTCGGGCAGATTAATCAGCATATCCGGGCGCTGGGTGGTGCTATCGGTGCTGATGGTGACTTGCTCAAAAAAACTGACCTGCGCTTGCAGGCCCGCCGCTTCCACCGTACGGCGCAGCATTTGTTCGCCCCAGCGGCCGCGCGTTTGCGGGCTGCGCAAGGCCTGAACAAGGCGGGCTGTCTCGCGTGTCAGTTGCTGTTGACTGTTTTGCAGGTGCTGCAAATTTTCGCGCAAGGTTGTTTCGCTGCGGCGTGTTAAAACATCTAACTGTTCCAGTTTTTGAGAAAGCGGGCCCACCATGTGGGCAATCGCCTGCTCCTTCATCTCCAGCGCGTGGCGGTTTTCCTGCTGCTCGGCCCCCAGGGTTTGTTTGGCCAGCGTTAAAAACTGTTGCTGGGCCTGCTGCAGCGCCTCACTCGCCAGTACCTTAAACTGATCGGACTGAATGGCATGATTCTGCATCGCCTCTCTCTGCGCATCACGTCGCAGAAGGGTTGATGACACAACCCACCCCGCGCCAAAACCTGCCAGCGCCAAACACAGGCCAAAAGCCCACAAAACCCACGGTTCAACAATCATGGCTTATTATTCATGCGCCAGCGCATCACGTCAAACATTTGCAGAAAAATGGGGCAGGGGCTACAACGTTATCTCTCATGCTCAGCAAAGACCCCGAACATTTTTACGCTCACGCGGGCGATAAAATTACGCAACTGATGCGGCACTTTATTCAGCAACTGCATGCCGATCATTGCACGGTGGCCGAGTTGCTAAATCACCTTGGCCCCCGCGCCTTTGGGGTTGTGATGTTTGTGTTCGGCGTGCCCACGGCCATTTTGGGCGGCATTCCGGGGCTTTCCACCATTTTATCCATTCCGTTTTTTCTGCTGGGGTTTCAGATGCTGATGGGGCTGGACAAGCCGTGGATTCCGCAATGGGCGCAGAAAATGCCCCTGAAAAAAGAGATGCTGGCCACGCTGGTGGATAAAGCCGAACCCACCTTGCGGAGCATTGAAAAATTGTTGAAGCCGCGGTGGTTTTGGTTTGATCGGTACCCGCAGCGGAATATTTTGGGCGCGGCGGTGCTGCTGTTTTCAACCATTTTGGCGCTGCCCGGCGTGCTTGGCAATTTTTTGCCAGCCATGGGCATGGCGTTGATTGGGCTTGGCACCACCGAGCGTGATGGCGCCTGCGTGGCGGTGGGGGTTGTGCTGGGCATTCTTGGCACGGTGTGGATGACCATCCAATATGTCATGATTTTTTTGCTGGGCGCCGGCGCGGTTGAGAGGATGTTCGCCTGAGATGACTGATGTGATCATCCTTTTTGTCCTCATTTTGGTGAACGCCTTTTTTGCCATGGCCGAGCTGGCCATGATGTCGGCCCGTCAAGCGCGCCTGAAGCAATTGGCCAGCGAAGGACATCGCGCGGCCAAGAGTGCATTAACATTGCTGGCCGAGCCGAGCCGGTTGCTGGCCACCGTGCAGGTGGGGGTGACGCTTATCAGCGTGTTTACGGGCGCCTATGGTGGCACAGCCTTTGCCGCGCCGCTGGGCGCCTGGCTGAACCAGTTTGATTGGGTGGCGGGGCAGGGGGAAGCCGCGGCCTTTTTTGTGGTGGTCAGTGTGTTGACGTATGTCAGCTTGGTGCTGGGAGAATTGGTGCCCAAGCGCATTGCGGTGGTGGCCGCCGAGCCGATTGCCCTGGCCATCAGCCCGTTTTTGCAGATTTTGCAAAATATGTTCGCGCCGTTTGTGTGGATGCTGCGTCTTTCAACCGATGTTTTGCTAAAGCTGTTGGGCTTGGCGCATGTCAAGGCTGAGACAGTGACAGAAGATGAGGTTAAGCAGCTGATTTCTGAAGGCACCGAGACAGGCGTGTTTGAAGCGCAGGAACAATCGATGCTGGAAGGTGTTATGCGCCTGACCGATCGCAATGTGCGCAGCATTATGACCCCGCGCCCCGATGTGCTGTGGTTGGATATGCAGGAAAGCCGCGAGGATATGGTGGCCAAAATTATTGAAGCCCGTGCGAGCCGGCTACCGGTGGCCGATGGCGATCTGGATCAGATCAAGGGTGTGGTGCAGGCGAAAGATTTGCTGGCCGATGCGTTATCGGGAAAACCTTTAGATATTATGGGCCAGAGGCAGGATGTGCTTCTGGTGCCTGAGACAACACCCGTGCTGAAACTGATGGAGCAAATGCGCACCAAAGGCCAGCACATGGCCGTGGTGATTGATGAATATGGCACGGTGGAAGGGGTGGTCACGCCCACCGACATCCTTACCGCCATTACGGGCGAGTTGCCCGATCAGGATGAAGATGAACCGCCCCAGGCCGTGCAGCGCAGCGATGGCAGCTGGCTGCTGGATGGCACCATGTCGCTGGAGGATGTAGAATTATCGTTGCAAAAAAATGGCCTGAAGGATGACGCCGAAAATTATCATACGCTGGCCGGATTTATTACGGCGCAGCTGGGCCGCCTGCCCACGGTGACTGACAGTGTGACGTGGGAAAATCTGCGGTTTGAAGTGGTGGATATGGATGGCCACAGGGTGGATAAAGTGCTGGTGCAGAAGAACGCGGAACCGCGGGAGGATGACGGAGTTTAGCATCAGGACTCATGAATTCTAAACACCGCTCTGCCACCCCCACCATCGTC